>NZ_JAUORQ010000008.1:0-247729 GCF_030548085.1 Agarivorans sp. 2_MG-2023 | reverse complement strand
GCTTTTTAATATTAATTAAGAAGAAGTTTTTGAGCCGTTAATAAAGCCTCAGGCCTTACCAACCCTGACCTCGTTTCAGCCTTGCTTTGCAGCGCCGCTTGCCGTGTCAGTGGAGTCGCATTATAGGGATCCGATTCTGTAGCGCAAGCGTTTATTACAGAAAAATGAAAATAACTGCCTTTATGAACACTATTTGCACCAAGCGCTCATTAAACACACTTATCATGCCCATATTTGATCATTTTAGACGTAGCAGCCTGTAGAAAACTCAACTCACTAAACCCTCGTTCTTTACCTATAGGCTACCGACTATAGGGTAAAGCAAGGAATTAACCATTAGTCTTAAATAGCAGTAAAGCACGATTAGGCAGTTTTTATTCCACTAAGGATGACGTAAGCTGAAACTATAGCGAGCTAATCATAAGTGGAGTAAGTAATGAGCGTGAAGTCTTTTTCTGGTTTTAGCCCCATTTTAGGTAAAGAAGTATGGGTTGACCCAAGCGCGGTGCTGTACGGAGAAATCAAACTAGGTGACGACGTAAGCATTTGGCCCTTGGTCGCTGCACGTGGCGATGTAAACCACATACAGATCGGTGCTCGCTCTAATGTACAAGACGGCAGTGTGCTACATGTAACTCGCAAAACTGAAAACCCTCCGCATGGTTATCCCTTAATTATTGGTGAGGATGTCACCGTAGGTCATAAAGCGATGCTGCATGGTTGCACTATTGGTAACCGAGTATTGGTTGGCATGGGAGCAATAGTATTGGATGGCGTTGTTGTAGAAGACGATGTAATGATTGGTGCGGGTAGTTTGGTGCCACCTCATAAACGTTTAGAGTCTGGATACTTATATATGGGTAGCCCAGTGAAACAAGCTCGACCATTAAATGACAAAGAAAAAGCCTTTTTAAGTGAATCGGCTGATAACTATGTTCGTTTAAAGCAGAAGTACTTAGAAGAACAAGTTTAAACAATAATATTGCCGTTTGATTCAAAATCTTCTTGTTGTAACTTTTGTTCTAGCAACTCTTCGATATCGAATTGAACACTATGGTAAGCCTCTAGCATTTTGTCGTCGTTGGTTAACGGTAAGCCGACTAAATGCTCGAGGGTACTCTTACGTACTGCACATTGTACTTTCGCCCCCATGACTTGAGCACTGAATTCGACCTGTTGATTCACCGCTTGCCAGCGCTGGTCATCACTTATAATAATGCTTTGATTCATAATATAGCGGCTCCGCCTAGTAAGGCTTAGTTGTTATTTATGCTAAGTCTTTTTAAAGTGTTGCTTCGGTATACGCAAACTGCAAGTGAAATATAGATGATAAATTGGCAATGGTTACGTTTTGAGGAGCTAAGTACTCAGCAGCTATACCAGATGATCGCCCTGCGTGAAGCCGTTTTTGTTGTGGAACAAGATTGCCCTTACCAAGATGTGGATGGACGTGACCCACAGGCCTTACATCTATTAGGCAGTGAAGATGGTCAATTGCTCGCTTATGCCAGAGTTTTTCCACCAGAGCCTCTAGATTCGAGTATTGGCAGAGTAGTGACGGCCAAAGCCGCTCGTGGCAGAGGACTCGGCCAACAATTAATGCGCCACGCTATAAACTATTGCCAACAACATTGGCCAGCCGCCACTATTCATATTTCTGCCCAGCGTTATCTAGAAGATTTCTATCAAAGCCTTGGTTTCGATATCTGCACTAAGCCCTATCTTGAAGACAATATTCCACACATAGGCATGGAAATAAAAGCTAACGACTAAGGTTGCGGCGTAACTCGCGCAATACTTGACGAAAACCAGGGCGAATACCGCGCCATACCGTAAAGCTTTCAGCCGCTTGGCCCACTAACATTCCTAAGCCATCCACAACTTTAGCTGCGCCTTGTTCGCTGGCCCAGGCATTAAAAGCGGTAAGCTCTGCCGAATAAGTCATGTCGTAACAACGGGTATGTTTGGTAATCACCTCGGCCTTAAGCGGAGGAAGCTCACCTTTTAATCCCGCTGAGGTTGAGTTAATCACAATATCAAACTCGCCAGCGACGGCTTCAAAAGAGCTCGCATTAATATTGCCAAAGTCACTAAAACGTTCTGCTAAGGCTTCTGCTTTACTTACGGTACGATTGGCAATGAGAACTTCGCTGGGTTGCTGCTCTAATAGTGGGCGCAATACACCTCGCGCCGCACCACCAGCACCTAACAGCAAAATACGTAAACCTTTAAGCTCTCCAAAATTAGCAATTAGATCTGCCACAAGACCCGCACCGTCGGTATTGTCGCCCAATATCACACCATCGTCGGTGAGTTTTAAGGTATTCACGGCACCAGCTAATAAAGCCCGCTCGGTATGTTGCTGCGCAGCTTGATAAGCTTGCTCTTTAAATGGCGCGGTAATGTTGCAACCTTTTCCTCCATCTTGCCAAAACGCAGTTAGCGCTTGAGCGAAGCCGTCTTCTGCAGGCTCAATGGCGGTGTAAGTTAACTGTTGCTGGGTTTGGCGGGCAAACAAGGTATGAATAAAAGGAGATTTTGATTGGCTAATTGGGTTGCCAAATACTGCGTATAAATCCATTAGGCGCACTACATAAACAAATAATAAGTCACCTTAACAAGGCTTTAAGCAAAAGCCAAAGCGCAATCTTGAAAATATAGCGCGCCTTTTGGCTTGGTTTTAATCGTCTTCGTCTAACGCTGGGGTATCAACATCATCCACCTCATTGTTATCATCATTTACTGGCGTGTCGTTGGCACCGGTCTTGGGTGGATTACTGACCAAACCATGAAACACCTTGCGGCCAGTAAGCTTTTTATATTTTAGCCACACTTTTTGTTCAGCGGTTTCTGGCTCTGACACACCACGACATACTGATATAAAAATCGACTCAATATCATCAATGGGTTCGCGAGTAGATTCATCGAGTTCTTTAAAGGCACTACCGCAGCGTTCTAATAACTCTGCTTCTTTAATGGTGAAGGCGCCACTGCGAGAGAAGCCACGGCGAAAGTGTTTGTCATCGAAAAACCGACGTTTTGCTAAAAACGATCCATTCATAGCTCAAGACTCAACTAATAAGGCATTTTTAAGGCTTAGCTTGATAACACTAAGCCTTAAAATATTTAATCCATAGTGGTCATTCTGGCAAGAAAATAAGTCGCTTTTTTTACAGTGTTCAAACTGACAGATTTAGCCAGTCTCGTGGCATCAAATAACGTTGATAAAGTTGCGCTTCTGCACTACCTGCTTCTGGCTGCCAATTGTATCGCCACTTAACTAAAGGCGGTAAAGACATAAGAATAGACTCAGTTCGCCCACCCGACTGCAAACCAAATAAGGTGCCCCGGTCGTAGACCAAGTTAAACTCGACATAACGACCACGGCGGTATAATTGAAAGTCACGCTGTTGCTCATTAAACGGCGTATTTTTTCGTCGTTCAACAATGGGCAAGTAGGCCTTCAAAAAGCCTTCTCCCACCGCTTGAGTAAAAGCAAAGCTTTGGGCAAAGCCGGTTTCGTTAAGATCATCAAAGAATAAGCCACCAACGCCACGGGTTTCGTTACGGTGTTTTAAGTAAAAGTAACGGTCGCACCACGCTTTGTATTTTGGGTATACCTCTTCACCAAAAGGCTGGCACAAATCTGCAGCAGTTTGATGCCAAGAAATACAGTCTTCGTCAAAACCATAATAAGGGGTTAAATCAAGGCCGCCACCAAACCACCATATAGGTGCTTCGCCCTCTTTCTCTGCCACAAAAAACCGCACATTAGCATGTGAGGTTGGCACCATTGGATTGTTAGGATGAATCACCAAAGACACCCCCATGGCTTCAAAATGACGACCGGCTAGTTCTGGGCGTTGTGCGGTGGCCGATGCTGGCATTTGTTTGCCACAAACGTGGGAGAAATTAACCCCGGCTTGTTCAAACACCTTGCCATTGGTAAGTACGCGGGTACGTCCTTCACCGGTTAAACCATTGTGCTCGGCAGGGTCACGCTGCCAATCGTCGTGGAAGAAACTGGCTTCGCCGTCTTGTTGCTCAAGTTGCTGACAAATAGTTTGTTGCAACTGCAAAAAAAACTGTCGCACTGCTTCAATGTTAACGTCTTGCATGCCGGTTCCTTCACCTAGTAATTAAGGGTTAAGCGCGAATCACTTCGCCAGTAAAAATATCTTTGATTTGGCTGGTTTGCTTAGCCTTACCCAAAGGGCCGTCAACCACTAAGTCTACGCCCGTTAACAAGGCAGCTTGCTCAGCATTTGCAGCTGGTGTTTCTCCGCTGTAATTAGCCGAGGTAGACACTAAAGGCTTGCCCCAACGCTGGCAGATATCAGCCACCAATGGGTGTGAGGTTAAACGCACCGCAACACTGCTGAACTGACCAGAAATCCACTTGGGTGTAGCCGCTGAAACGGGCACTAACCAAGTGGTTGGCCTAGTTTGCTTGCTCACCAATAACTGCTGCTGCTCGGCACTTAGGGCTGAATAATCAATATAGGGTAACAAGTGCGCAAGCTCTGAGGCTAACAAGATCAGCCCCTTTTCCACTGGACGGCGCTTTATCTGCAAAATTTTTGATACTGCTTGTTGGTTATCTGGGTCACAGCCCAAACCAAACACCGCTTCGGTTGGGTAGGCTATCACCGCGCCTTGCTGCAGAACAGTGACGGCTTCAATGGTGTTTGTGGTGATGGGGCGTTGAGTAGACTGAGTCATTATTTTTGCACTTTTACCAAACTGTGAATTAACAAAAACTGTAGTGCGGCACATACCACCACCGAAGGCCCTGCTGGCGTATCTTGATACCAAGACAAACATAAACCTAAGACCACCGAGATAGCACCAAATACGATGGCAAATACCGCCATTTGCTCCGGCGAACGGCTTAAACGACGGGCAGTCGCTGCGGGGATTAATAACAACGAGCTAATAATTAATGCGCCAACAATTTTCATGGCAATCGCCACTACCACGGCTAATAACAGCAGTAATAAAGCGCGCATTAAACCAACATTCACCCCTTCCACTTCAGCAATTTGCTCATTAACCGTTGCCGATAACAACTTATTCCATTGGCTAAGTAAAATAGCCAATACCACGGCACCACCGCCCCAAATCCATAATAAGTCTTGCTGGGTAACGGCCAGTAAATCACCGAACAAATAGGCCATTAAATCAATACGCACGTTGTCCATTAGGGCCACTACCACTAAGCCTAACGACAGGGCAGAGTGAGCCATAATGCCTAACAAAGTATCGCTAGCCAGCTGCTTATAGCGTTGCAGTGACAACAAAATCACCGCCAACATTACGCCACTAAATACCACCGCTATCACTGGGTTAATCTGCAGCCATAAACCTAAAGCAACACCCAGTAATGAAGCATGTGCCAAGGTATCGCCAAAATAGGCTAAACGGCGCCACACCATAAAAGAACCCAAAGGCCCAGCGAGTACTGCAATGCCTAAACCCGCCAGTAAGGCATTAATTAAAAAGTCATCCATGCTTAGTTATTCTCTTCAGAGCTGGGCTGCGGGTGATGATGTTCATGGTCGTGTTCATCACAAACATGATGGTGGGTATACACGGCCAATTGTTGCCGTTCATTTTGGGCAAACAGACGCGCAAACTCAGGGTGTTGAGCAACACTTTCTGGTTCACCATGACAACAAACATGATGGTTCAAACAAATAACGTGGTCGGTACCCGCCATCACTAGATGTAAATCGTGAGAGACCAACAATACGCCACAACCAATTTGTTGGGCAATATCAGCAATCAGTTGATAAAGCTCTATTTGCCCAGAGATATCAACCCCTTGCACCGGTTCGTCTAACACCAACAATTGAGGTTCACCAAGCAGCGCTCGCGCCAGCAATACTCGCTGCATTTCGCCGCCAGACAAACGCACCATTTGTCGGTCGAGCAAGCGACTAATGCTTAACTGACTAATTACTTTGGTTAAACCCGCTTTCGATGAATGACGAGCCAGCTTAAGAAAGCGCTCTACGGTTAGCGGGAAGGACTCATCAAGGCTAATTTTTTGCGGTACATAGCCAATGCGTAGCTTAGAGGCACGCGCGATGTTGCCCGAATCTGCCGAGATTAAACCCAAAATCACTTTTATGAGGGTACTTTTACCTGCGCCATTAGGGCCAATTAAGGTAGTAATTTGGCCGCGATTAAGTTCCAACGAAACATGGTCGAGTACCATGCGGTCGTCAAAGCTAACACAGATGTTGTTCAGTGAGAGTAAGGTGGTCAATCCCTGCATCCTATAGAAAAATTAGCGTGTATTTCCCCAGCGAGTTTAGCGTGGGGCGCGCTATTCTACACTAGATGTTACACTATCGTATTATTTTACCAAATCACCTCAAAAAGCCTTTATGCGTAAACTGTTTTTTATCGTTATGTTAATTGCTGCGCCAAGTTGGGCTGCCAGCCCAAACATACTGGTAAGTATTAAACCCCTGCAGCTAATTGTAACCAGCCTTACTGAAGGCGAATTAGCCGTTGATTACTTGGTAAGCCCTAACGTATCGCCACACGATTACGCTTTGCGCCCTTCTGATGTAAGAGCGATTCGTGAAGCCGATTTATTAATTTGGGTAGGTGATGAGCTAGAACCCTTTTTAAGTAAACCTCTTAGTCAAACCGATACTTCTCAGTTGGCATTGCTTGATTTACCGGGTTTGGATCTCATTGATGGTGACAAAGGCCACGAGCATCATGATCATGAGGGCCACCATCATGATGTTGACCCGCACATTTGGTTGGGCCCAAGCGAAGCCCGAGTGATAGCTGCCGCCATCACCGAAAAATTAATAAGTAAAATGCCGGAGAATAGCAAACACTTTCAGCAACAGTTAACGCGCTTTAATCAACACCTCGATAAGCTTGAGCAAAGCATTAGTCAGCAATTAGCGCCGGTTCAACAACAAGGGTATTTTGTTTTTCACGATGGCTATAGTTATTTTGAGCGCCAGTTTGCTTTAAATCGCTTAGGCGAATTCACCATCAACCCTCAGCGTCGCCCTGGCGCAAAAAGCCTGCTGAACATTCGCCAGCAACTGGAGCAAGGTAAAGCCAAGTGTATTTTTGCTGAACCCCAATTTGACGGCGCTTTGCTAGAAAGCATTAGCCAACACAGCGGGGCTAAAATTAGCATGCTCGATCCGTTGGGTATAAGCGTGAACAATAACAAAGACGGTTACTTTGAATTACTGCAGCAGTTAGCCGACGCTTACTCAGATTGCCTAAGCCACTAATAAAAAACGGAGCCTAGGCTCCGTTTTTTAAATCACTCGTGAAAACTGTTGTCGCCGCGCCTGGCTGCGAAAATAAACATCGAAGCACATACAAATATTTCGGATCAGTAAGCGCCCTTTATTGGTCACTATAATCTCTTCATTGCTCATGCTTACTAAACCATCTTCAACAAAAGGTTTGAGTAACACTAGGTCTTCAGCAAAGTAAGCGTGAAAATCCAAATTAAATTGCTGTTCAATATCGCTGAACGATAATTGAAAATTACAGATCAAGGTTTTAATCAGTTCGCGACGAATCAAATCATCTTGATTAAGTGCTATGCCTTTCCACTGTGCATGACCCTGTTGGTCGATTTGTGCGTAGTAGGTTTTTAACTCTTTTTGATTTTGGCTGTAAGCATCGCCCAACATAGAAATAGACGAAACACCTAAACCCAATAAGTCGGCTTCACCCTGGGTGGTATAACCTTGGAAGTTACGATGAAGTTCGCCTTTGTTCTGGGCAATCGCCAATTCGTCGTCTGGCTTGGCAAAGTGGTCCATACCAATAAACTGATAACCGTGAGTGGTTAAAAACTCAATGCTGTCACGCAGTATACCTAAGCGTTCATCACTGCTTGGCATTGCTGCTTCATCTATTTTCCGCTGAGCTGCAAAACGGCTCGGCAAATGGGCATAGTTAAATACCGATAAACGATCTGGGTCTAGGTCAATCACCCGCGCTAAGGTTTGCTTAAAGCTATCACGGGTTTGGTGCGGTAAACCGTATATGAGATCGATATTTACCGAGTTAAAGCCCACTGCTTTAGCGCGCTCTACCAAGGCAAAAATAAAATCTTCATCTTGGTCTCGATTAACCGCTTGCTGTACTTGTTTATTAAAGTCTTGCACACCTAGGCTTAAACGGTTGAAGCCTAATTTGGCCAGCAAATCGATAGTAGAAAGCTCAATCTCACGCGGGTCAACTTCAATACTAATTTCTGCACCTTCAGCAAAACTAAACTGACTAAACAGCTGGCTAGTGAGTCGTTTTAGTTGTTCAGGCTCAAGGTAAGTTGGTGTACCGCCGCCCCAATGCATTTGGCTCACTTTGCGTTGCTTAAATCGTGGCGCTTGTAGGGCTATTTCTTGCTCTAAGTAATCAAGGTAGATATCAGCTTTGTGTTGATGACGGGTAATCACCTTATTGCAGCCGCAGTAGTAGCAAAGCTTATGGCAAAAAGGAATGTGCACATACAGTGATAAATCTCGCTCAGGAAACTTTTCACTGGCCACGGTAAACTGGGCTTGGCCAAACTCTTCATTAAACTCTAAGGCCGTAGGATAAGAGGTGTAGCGTGGTCCCGAGTAGTTGTACTTCTCGATTAGTTGCTGATCCCAATCCACCGTTGATACTGACATCTGAGTTATCTCCTAGAGCGCGTTTGCACTGAGCTGTGTCAGTGCTTCGGCTTCTTGCAATATAAGTTTCTCTAAGGCTTTTTCTTCAGCTTCTCGCTCAAGATCTTGGCGCATACGCTGCTGCAACGGCAGGATATTGCGCGCCTCATGAGTAGGCAATTCTTTTACCGCATTGTATAACTGAAACACCGACGGAAAGCGTTGCGCCCAATCAATAAGCTCTGGCGTTTGCAGAGCAAGCAACAAATTGCTGACTCTTATCACACCTTCCGATAAGCCGCAGCGGTCTTCTTGCATGGCTTTAGCAATATAACGAATGTCGTTTACTAGGTTTTCATTACGCTTGGCCACCGCGTGTTGAATGACTTTTCGTTGCCCCAACAAACGCCCCACCAATAACGCCGCATATACTGCCAACGCTACAACAATTACCGTTGCTGCCACCAGCCACCAGACCATCTGTATTAATCCTTATACTGATCCAAAGAAGAGCTATTTAGCGAGCGCCATAGCTGCTCGTCATCGTCTAAAGCTTCGGCTTCTTCGGCGTCTTCCGATAGGCCTAACTCAGCCAGCAACTCAGCATGGCGAGCTAATTGTAAATCGACCCATTGCTGTTCTTTTTTGCTAATTTCACCGCCTTCTTCTAATACATCAATCAGGCTTTCGAGGCGCGTATCGGCTTCTAACAGAGCTAACTCTTTTTCTGGCGTCAATGGCTGCTTAGCAGGTGATGGCTTAGCCACTTTTTTCGCCGCTACAGGTTTAGCAACACCCAGTACAACCGGTGTTTTGCTGCCGTGGCGTGGGTCAGTTTTTTGCTTGGCAATGGTGTCTTGCTTAACTTGCTCAGCTTCTTGCTGACGATTGCCCGAGGTTTTACCCTTACCTTTAGTTACCGTTTCAGGAACAGCAACTCGTTTAGACTTAAAATCAGGGTCCTTGCGTACCCCGATTAACCCACCTTTACGATTCTTTTTTCTGGCCATGTTATTTACCTTAAACTCTATGGAATAGCGCCACACTGGGGCTCACTATCTCCAACTTCATCTGATAATGCTCGGCTAACCACGCAAATGTTTTATCACTATAAAACGCCACATGAGTAGGATCATTTTTATAATACCACTGCGGAAAAACCTTAGTTCCACTATGGCGTTTAGTCATTACGGCTAATAAACCCGGCTGCTGAACCAGCGATATCAAACGCTGCCAAGCTTGCTCTGGAAAATTAAAGTGCTCTACCACTTCGCTGCTCGTCACAAACCGATAAGTCTGAGTTAATAGCTGCTCATCGGGATAATATATTGGATCATAGTTCAGTAACTGATGCCCCGCTTGCTCTAGCAACAGTGCCAAAGCTGGGCCCGGCCCACAACCAAAATCTAAGCCAATTGCTTGGTGCGTTAGTGCTGCCACAACTGGTTCACTAACTTGCCGTAAAAAACCTAAATACGCTTGGTCTTGCGGATCATTATTATGGCAATCGTAATGCGCTTTTTCAGCGTCTGCACTTAGCAGGTCATTTGGGTCTAGAAAGATCAAATCACAGCTTGGGCAATGCCAATATTGACTACATTTATTGCGATAAAAATCGCTTGGTGATGTGGCACAACAAAGTGGACATTTCACCAATCAGCACCTTGCCGTATTTTTTAGGGGCGCAAGTGTAACACTAAGCGCTAAGATGGCGAATAATAAATCAATAGAGCTGGGCAGCGAGCGCTGCCCAGTTAACGCTTAGTGTAAACCACCAAGGTATTGCGATAACAACTCAATATCTTTATCGCTTAGTTTTGCAGCTACGTCTTGCATCATGCCATTCATGTCGTTGGCGCGCTCTCCGCTACGGAACAATTCTAACTGGCTCTTAATGTAACCCGCGTATTGTGAAGAAATTCGTGGGAAGCCCGCCAAGCTTTGACCAACACCACGTGGGCCATGACAAGCAGTACATGCTGCAATGCCACGCTCTAAATCGCCACCCATATATAACTTCTGGCCCGCTTCTACATACTCTGGTGCGGTAGTGTTTGGACTCATTGATTGGCCTGAGTAATAAGCCGCCAAATCTTGCATATCTTGCTCAGATAATGGCATTGCCATGCCACCCATTACGGCGTTGTTACGCCCTTCTGTACCGCCGCTGGTTGCGCCGGCTTTAAATTCTTTTAGCTGTTTCACCAAGTAACCGGCGTGTTGGCCTTCTAATTTAGGATAACCAGCTGCTTCGCCTTGTTCGTTATGACAAGCTTTACAAGTTGCTGATTTTTGCTCTCCGGCCGCAGCATCTCCCTTCGCCCAAACCGGACTGGCTACACCCGCCATTAACATTAAAACTAAGGTAAGTTTTTTCATGACATTCCATTTATTAGTATTATTCCAAACCACACACTGGTGCCCGTGATACACTTAGCGAGTCCAGTAACGGCATTATTTTACACAATTTTGCCAAAAACGTAATGTATTACCCTAATTTCCTTGTGGAGCTCAACATCGCCATGGCGCAATATCATTTTCAAAACACCCACTTTATTACCAGCGCCCCCGATATTCACGCCATGCCCGAAGACAGCGGGATTGAAATCGCCTTTGCTGGCCGCTCAAATGCTGGAAAATCGAGTGCATTAAATACCTTAACCCGCCAAAAAAGTTTAGCACGTACCAGTAAAACACCGGGACGTACTCAATTAATTAACGTTTTTGAAATAATGGACGGTTTTCGCTTAATCGACTTACCAGGCTATGGTTTTGCTCAGGTACCAGAAGAAGTGAAGAAAAAGTGGCAAAAATCCTTGTCGGAGTATTTACAAGATCGCCAAAGCTTAAAAGGCATAGTGGTACTTATGGATATTCGCCATCCATTTAAAGATACCGATGCCGGTTTGATTCAATGGGCGGTAGATTGTGATTTGCCGGTACTTGCCTTGCTAACCAAATCAGACAAGCTAAAACAAGGCGCACGTAAAGCGGCTATTTTAAAAGGCCGAGAAACCGCCAAAGAGTTTGGTGGTAACGTTCGTGTAGAAGGTTTTTCCTCGTTAAAGAAACAAGGCCTAGATTTACTGCAAAATGCCCTTGTGACTTGGTTTGACCAACATGTAGAAGAACAAGCTCAAAGCGCTGAGTAAATGCAGCTAGGCTTGCTCAACCGCAGCAAGCCTTAAATCTCTCCCCCCTCTTTATTCTTGCTTGCTGTTCCCACAAAAACAAAATGCCACACATCGTTTGTCGTGGTTTAACCCGCTTTTTGTTTCATGAAGTTTCATAGCCAAACCCACTAGCTGTGCACTCGCTCATAGTTTTATGAGAAATTGTCGTCGATGGGAAAATTTTGCAATTAGGCTACCGAAGAACGTAAAGGTTATGAGAATGCAGATCGCTATACTGGCGCAAAACTTAACGAGGAAACACCATGAGCGTGAATGATGCAACCGAGACTAGGATTGAAGAACCTAGCGAGATCAGCGACGCAGAAGCGGTAACCACAGCCGACAAGGCACGTGCCGAACAGTTAAAACCCATTAGCGGCGCGCTAGTAACCCATATGTATACGGCAGACCCTTCTGCCCATGTATTTAACGACAAGCTATACATCTACCCATCTCACGATGTAGATAACGGCCAGCCACTGAATGACAACGGTGATCACTTTGATATGCGTGACTACCACGTATTCTCTCTCGACCGTCCATTTGGCGTAGTGAGTGATCACGGTAATGCGCTAGATGTAAAAGATGTACCTTGGGCTGAAAAGCAAATGTGGGCACCCGATGCCGCCGAGAAAGATGGCAAGTACTACCTATACTTTCCAGCCCGTAACTACGATGGCATTTTCCAAATTGGGGTTGCTGTAGGCGACTGTCCAGAGGGGCCATTTGTTCCGCAAGCAAACGCTATTAAAGGCAGCTTTAGTATCGACCCTGCGGTATTTAAAGACGACGATGGTAGCCACTACATGTACTTTGGTGGTCTATGGGGTGGTCAATTACAAAACTGGCGTAACGGTGAGTTTGGTGAAGAGCAATTCCCAGCCGATAACGAAATCGCCTTAAAGCCTTTCGTTGCTAAAATGACCGACGACATGCTGGAGTTTTCTGAAACACCAAAAGAGATCGACATTGTTGATGAAAATGGCGACTTGCTGTTAGCCGGAGATAACGAACGTCGTTATTTTGAAGGCCCATGGCTGCATAAGCACAACGGACGCTACTACTTGTCTTACTCAACGGGTGATACTCACAAAATTGCTTACGCGAGCAGTGACTCTCCTTACGGGCCATTCCGCTATGAAGGCGTTATTCTTGAGCCAGTATTGGGTTGGACAACTCACCACTCTATCGTTAAATACCAAAGCAAATGGTATCTGTTCTACCACGACAGCACGCTATCTGCCGGACAAACCCATTTACGTAGTATTAAGATGGCGGAGTTAAATATTGACGACGCAGGCAAAATTGAAGTGATTAAACCTTATTACGACTAGTAATACATAGCTGAAAAAAACGCCGCACTCGTGGCGTTTTTTTATGTCTCCAAAACACCGTTTTTCCATGTCATTGGCTACAGCAGTTTATGCTGTAAAAGGCAGGCAAAAAAAAGCCCCATCGCTTGATGAGGCATGTAAGAAAAGAATTCTTAAAAACTGAAAGCACTATTCCAATTGCACTAATTATGACCCGCTGAAAATGGATTAGTTCACACTACTTTCTAAAAAATTGTATTTTTTGTTTCACCATGTAGCCAGAAGCTGTGACTAAAGCAGTGTTTCTTGTAATAAATAAGGATGAATAGCGGAGAATTACGAGCTTATATTCCCAAATATCGTAATTAAACAACCAAATAAAAGAAAAAAAGAAACAATCAGCGGCGAGTAAGTTTGACTGAAACAGGGACACTATAAACCAAGGGCGCTAACCCCGCGCAGTGACTGGGATTTAGATAAAAAAACGCCCCGACAGATGACTGTCGAGGCGGCAAAATAGCCTTTTTCAACTACGTGAAATAAAGGTCTGAAAGATAGAACATCTTACCTCTGTACCCTACAAGAGTTACTCTAGAGCATCATCGATGAAAAATAAAGCACTTTTTGTAAGGAAATTTCACTTTAGAGGTATATATGAGTTTTAAAATTACGCGAAAAGGTTTTCAAAATTACCAAGTAAATCTGAAATAAAAAAGGCACAAAAAAAGGAGGCCAAAGCCTCCTTTATTGATATAAATTTATCGCCTAGTGGGCTTCATCCCAGTTTTCACCCACTCCAGATTCAGCCACCAAGGGTAAATCGAGCGTAACAGCCTGTTCCATTAATTGCGTTAATTTTGGAACAATTCGCTCTAGCTCTGATTCGAGTACTTCAAACACTAATTCATCGTGAACCTGCATCAACATTTTGCAATGTTCTACTGGTTGAGTACTTAACCAATCGGCTACTGCGATCATCGCCTTTTTAATTATATCGGCAGCGGTACCTTGCATTGGCGCATTGACCGCTGCACGCTCAGCCGCTTTTTTACGCATTCCGTTACGCGAGTTAATCTCGGGTAGGTATAAACGACGGCCAAAAAATGTTTCTACATATCCATGCTCTTGGCAAAAATCACGAGTACTATCCATGTAATCATGCACTGCTGGATAACGCTCAAAATAGCGATTCATGTAGTTTTGCGCATCAGCACGGGCAATGCCTAACTGCTTAGCTAAACCAAACGCGCTCATGCCATAAATTAAGCCAAAGTTAATCGCTTTTGCGCTACGGCGTTCGTCAGCACTCACCGCTTCTAGTTCCTTGCCAAATACTTCGGCGGCGGTGGCTTTATGTACATCTTCGCCAGCCGCAAACGCTTTTAACAAACCAGGATCTTGTGAAAGGTGGGCCATAATCCGTAACTCAATTTGTGAGTAATCGATCGCCACTAACTTATAGCCATCAGCGGGGATAAAGGCCTGACGCACTTTACGCCCTTCTTCATGGCGAATAGGGATATTTTGCAAGTTAGGATCGGTAGACGAGAAACGACCAGTAGCAGTAACGGCCTGATGATAAGAGGTATGTACACGGCCTGTACTGGGCTCTACCATTTTTGGTAGCTTGTCAGTATAAGTCGACTTAAGTTTAGATAGGCTACGGTACTCTAAAATCACTTTAGGCAAGGCGTAATCTAAGGCTAACTCTTGCAATACTTCTTCGGCCGTTGAGGGTGCACCTTTTGGTGTTTTCTTAACAATTGGCAGTTCCATTTTCTCAAACAAAATGGTTTGCAATTGCTTAGGAGAGCCTAGGTTAAAAGGTTCACCCGCTAGCTCATGCGCCTGCTTCTCTAAACCGTCGATGCGCTCGCCTAGCGACAAGCTATGCGCTGCCAATCGTTGGCTGTCGATACGCACTCCCTGACGCTCAGTCTTAGACAATACACTCACTAAAGGCAGCTCTACCTCTTCGAACAGACTTTTAAGTTTTGGCTCTTGCTCCAATTTTGCCCATAAGGTTTGGTGCAGACGTAGAGTGACATCGGCGTCTTCTGCGGCATAAGGTGCAGCCACTTCTAGCTCAATTTGATTGAAGGTAAGTTGTTTAGCGCCTTTACCTGCAATATCTTCAAACTTGATGGTTTTATGTTGCAAGTATTGTAAAGATAAGGAGTCCATATCATGGCGAGTAATCGTGCTATTAAGCACGTATGACTCCAACATGGTGTCGTACTTAATGCCTTGTAAATCGATGTTATAACGTGCCAGTACACTCGCGTCGTACTTTAGATTTTGTCCTACTTTCGCTTTATTGGGATCTTCCAATAAAGGTTTCAGTTTTTCCAATACCCAATCGCGTTCTAGCTGCTCTGGCGCATTTAAGTAGTCATGAGCCACCGGTAAATAAGCGGCTTTGCCTGCTTCTACTGCAAACGACATACCGACTAACTCGGCTTGCATGTAATTAAGCGAGGTAGTTTCTGTATCAATGGCAATCAAGTCTGCACTATTTAGCTGCTTAAACCATTGCTCAAACTGCTGCTCAGTTAAAATGGTTTCGTATTCACCTGTTATTGCAGGCGCTGGCGTGGCATCTTCAGCGGATGCATCAGCTGCATCGCTTGCTGTCGATCCCTTGCTTAATGCTTCACTCAGCCAACGTTTAAACTCTAACTCACCAAATAGTTTTACTAGGGCATCTTTATCTTCTGGCGTACGCTGCATGTCGTCCATGCTAAAGCCTACGTCCACGTCACACTTAATGGTGGCTAAGAGATAAGATAAACGCGCATCTTCGCCGTGCTCGCGCAATTTCTTCGGCATAGTTTTAGAGCCACGGAAACCCAGCGGAGCAACGGCATCAGGGTCAGCTAATAGTTGTTCTACGCCACCAATGCCTTGCAACATCGCCAGTGCAGTTTTTTCGCCAACCCCTGGTAAACCTGGAATATTATCGACCTTGTCGCCCATTAGGGCTAAATAATCGATAATTAGCTCAGGCGGTACGCCAAATTTCTCTATCACGCCTTCTCGATCCATTACCGTATCCGTCATGGTATTGATCAAAGTGATGTTGTCATCCACTAGCTGCGCCATGTCTTTATCGCCGGTGCTAATCACTACGGCTTTGTTTTCGGCTGAAGCTTGTTTAGCCAAGGTGCCAATCACGTCATCGGCTTCTACGCCAGGCGTAGCAACCATTGGCAAACCCATCGCTTTAATGACCGCATGCAACGGCTCAATTTGGCTGCGCAAATCATCAGGCATTGAGGGGCGATTTGCTTTGTACTCTTTATAGATGTCATCTCGGAAGGTTTTACCCTTGGCATCAAACACCACCACAATATGCTCAGGCTGAAACTGCTTAAGCAAACTGCGCAGCATATTAACAACACCGTAAACAGCGCCGGTGGCTTCGCCTTTTGAGTTGGTTAAATGAGGGGGAGCATAAAATGCGCGGTACAAGTAAGAAGAGCCATCAACTAATACCAAAGGCTGATCGGGGAGGGTTGCCATAACCGAGATCCAAAGTTCAGATTTTCATTGCGCTCGATGATGCCACAGCCACCCTAAATGCACCAGAGCTAAGCGTTGTAGCCTCGGATAAATTGTGGATAACTCTGTTGACAAACAGCAAGCATTCTCTCGCGAAAAAATCACAAGCTTAATAGAAAAATCGTAAAATCATTTATTTCAGTTACTTACGGAGATTGAAAGGCAAAAAATTGGAGCGGTGAACACTTTCCTTATTGTGGAAAACATCATTCCATGACATTGCTTTTCTTGCCTATGCCGGTGAATTAATAATCAACTCAGCTCAAGCAGGTGGAATAATATAGAAGATTCCTCTAGGCGAAACCTTGTAATGGATCACATTTTAACCAGCCTGAAAATTTAATTTTGTTTATCCAAAACTGGCATGTTTTAACACAGCCAGTAAGGGCGTACAGCTGGCTTGAAAATGCTCACTATTCGCGCATTCAAACCAAGCACTTTCGGTTAGGGCATCAAAACGCCACCACCACAATTGCTGCTCTAGGTAAAAGCCCAGTACCAACCAATCGGCCCCTTGTTCGGCAAACGAAATAGGCCAAGCTTGTTGTTCAATAAAGTCTTGCGCTTGAGCTAAAAACTGCTGTTCTTCAAATAAGTGATTAAGTTTAATCACGGCATGCTCTTCAAGCACTTCAAATAAGGTCGTTAACTGCTGCATGAGATCTCCAAACACTTCCCCCAATCTGGCGGGGGTGCCGCAAAACACTGTGCGCCTTGCTGCTGGGTAAAAGGCTGAGACAAGGCCTGATGCAGGGCGTGTAACTCTGTATAATCGCCTTGTTCTGCTTTTTCTATTACTTGTTGCGCCAAATAATTACGCAATACATATTCTGGTACGTGCTGTTTAATAGCCGCAATACGTTGTTGCTGACTGAGTTCATTTTGCTGACAACGTTCTGAATAACGGCCTAACCATGTGTGCCACGATGCCGAAAATGTTTCGGGTAACTGTGCTAAAGGTGCAGCCAAAGCCCGCATGCTTTGATGATAATCCGCTTTCTGTTCGGCCAATAAGCTAAGCCACTGACCCAGCAACGCTTCGTCTTCATCTTGCCATTGCGTTAAACCTAGTTTGCTTAACATCAAGCTCTGATAGTGCTGGTTAATTGTTTGCTGATAGCGCATCCATAAAGGTTCAGCTTGGTTGCTAGGTACATAGTCTGACAAGGCTTGGGCTAAACGCTGTAAATTCCATAAACCTACACCAGGCTGTTGGTTAAAGGCATAACGGCCATAGTGATCGCTGTGATTACAAATGTGGCCGGGATTATAATCATCTAAAAAGCCATAAGGACCATAATCAATGGTGAGCCCGAGTATCGACATATTGTCGGTATTCATCACTCCATGACAAAAGCCTTCGGCTTGCCATTTGGCAATCATTAACGCGGTGCTATCGACTACCTGCTGCAACATTGCCAACACTGGATTTTGGTGTGTTAGGCAATCACTAAAATAGTGTTCTAAACAAAAATCGATTAAACGCTTTAAGGGCTGAGTTTGTTGCTGATAATAAAGGTATTCAAAATGGCCAAAACGAATATGACTAGGCGCCATACGCACTAACATCGCTTCTTTCTCAAAACGCTCTCGTTGAACTAAACCACTGCCCACCGACAAACTCAATGCGCGAGTTGTCGCAATGCCTAGTGCCGCCATCGCTTCGCTGGCTAAAAATTCTCTAATGGTGGAACGCAATACAGCTTTTCCGTCGCCTTGGCGAGAAAAAGGAGTGAGCCCAGAGCCCTTTAGCTGCAGTTCCCAGTAGTCGCCTTGCGCAGTTTTAAGCTCGCCGAGTAGCAACGCTCGGCCATCGCCTAATTGCGGAGAATAGCCGCCAAACTGATGACCAGCATACACCGTAGATACCGGCTGCATGCCTTCAATTAATAGCTTGCCAGCGGTTAAACCTAAGACTTCGGGGCCAGCCATAAAGGTTTTGTCAAAGCCAAGCAATGCTGCGGCATCATAGCTAACAATAGCCAACTCAGGATCTTGCAAAGGCGTAGGCTGCTGCTGATGGCAGAGCTCGGGCAATGCGGTGGAAAAACGATTCACAAACTCCATATGTGATCCTCTTTTTGGCAACTAACTCGCCGTTAACTGGCTTGGTATTGGTCTATTAAACCCATGAATTGATAACCGTAACGCTCTAATTTTTTCAAACCCACGCCACTTATGGCTAACATTTCATGCTGAGTTTGCGGCAATTGCTGGGCCATTTCAATTAAGGTGGCATCATTAAACACCACAAAAGGCGGCACCGATTCTTCGTCGGCGAGTCGCTTTCTTAAATTACGCAGCAAGGCAAACAAACGCTTATCATATACCCCATAGCTGGCAGTCTTTTTACTTTGCTTGGTGGTGTTTAAGCGCGGTACGGCTAACGACAAAGCTTGATCACCTTTAAGGAAGGGCCGTGCAGCTTCGGTTAATTGTAGTACCGAGCTACGCGCAATATTCTGCTGCAGCAAACCTAAATGAATCAGCTGCCTTAACACACTCATCCAGTGCTCGTGGCTAGCACTTTTACCAATACCGTGGGTAGAGAGTTTGTCGTGACCCTGTTCCAAAATACGCTGGCTCATACTGCCACGCAATACTTCGATAACATAACCAATACCAAAGCGCTGACCCAAACGGTAAACACAAGATAGGGCTTTTTGAGCATCTTGCAGACCGTCATATTGTTTGGGGGGATCTAAACATACGTCGCAGTTACCGCAGGGTTTAGCTAAATACTCGCCAAAGTAGTTGAGCAATACTTGGCGGCGGCAGGTTTGCGCTTCGGCAAATGCCACAATCGCGTTAAATTTATGGCTTTCAACGCGACGCTGTTGTTCGTTTTCGTTCTCTTCAATAATTCTGCGCACCCAGTTGGCGTCGGCAGGATCATAAAGAAATACCGCTTCTGCTTCGGTGCCATCACGGCCAGCACGACCGGTTTCTTGGTAGTAAGCTTCGATATTGCGCGGAATATCATAGTGGAATACATAGCGCACATTAGGTTTATCAATACCCATACCAAAAGCGACCGTGGCCACCACTACTTCAATTTCATCTCGCTGAAACTGCTCTTGCACTAATTGGCGTTGCTCAATAGGCAAGCCAGCATGGTAGGCGGCGCTGCGTAAACCTTCAGCACTTAACTTCAACGCCAGTTCTTCAACCCGTTTACGGCTGCTGCAATACACAATGCCACTGTCTTCGCGGCGTCGTTTTACGTACTCACTAAGCTGCTGCCATGGGCGATACTTTTCTTGCAAGGTATAACGAATGTTTGGTCGATCAAAGCTTGAAATATGGGTAAAGGCTTCGCCTAAGTTAAGTCGCTGCAAGATATCTAAACGCGTGGTGTCGTCGGCGGTTGCGGTTAAGGCCACCAAAGGAACATTAGGAAAATTTTGTTTCAAGCAGCCTAATGCATTGTATTCAGGACGAAAATCATGGCCCCACTGAGAGATACAATGTGCTTCATCAATGGCAAACATCGCCAAAGGTAGCTCTTGCAAGCGCTGCAAGAAGTCCCCATTAATTAAACGCTCCGGTGAAATATAGAGTAGTTTTAGCTCACCTTGTTGCAAGCTTTTATAAACTTGAAACTGCTGGTCACGCTCTAAGCTAGAGTTAAGGTAAGCCGCATTAACGCCATTGTGTTGCAAGCTGTCTACTTGGTCTTTCATCAATGAGATAAGCGGTGAAATAACGACGGTTAAACCCGGTTTAACCAAAGCCGGAATTTGAAAACACAGAGATTTACCACCACCTGTAGGCATAATCGCTAGGCAGTCTTGGTCTTCCAGCAAACGCTGGATAATGGCCGTTTGCCCGGTTCTAAATTCGGAAAAACCAAAGACATCTTGTAGAACTTGCTGGGCGCGTTGCATTACAGGTAAAACATCCAAAAACCGGGTTGTGACTTAATCGGTCGGCCATTGTAATCAAGCGCTGCGGTCTTGTCTTGGTTTGCCTTTATTCTTTTCTCACTATACAGTATTTAAACAAGCGTTTAATTTTGTAAGGAAGCAAGATGACCAGTTCACGACAGCAAAAGTGGCGACAAGCCATCGCCGATACTTTCATTAATCAAATGCCGTTTAATCAGTTACTTGGCATTGAGCTTGTTGAATACAGTGCGTCTGGAGTAAAGCTAAATTTGCCTATGGACCCTAAGTTAGTAGGCAATCCCATTCATGGCATCTTGCACGGTGGGGTTACTGCAACTATTTTGGATGTAGCAGGTGGAATGACGGCTGCAGCGGCTGCGATCAACCGCTTAGAAGATTTATCTAGCAAAGAATTATCGGCTCGAATCAGCAAAACCGGCACCATCGATTTACGCATTGACTACTTGCGCCCCGGTATTGGTGAGGTATTTTATGCCTCTGCAGAAGTAATACGTTCCGGTAACAAAGTCACGGTGACTCGTATGGAGCTACATAATCAAGAGGGTACTCACATTGCCTTTGGCACCGGCACTTACTTGGTTGGCTAGCCACGTTTAGTTGCCATTTAAACTGTAATTTCTGCGTCAACTTTCAAGTATTTCACCCAGTTATAGCTATACTTGAACAAGCTAATCTACTGCAACATAGGGCTTGCAAAGTCATGAGTACAACTCTCAGTTCTCCCCAGTTAATCAAAACCTTAGATGCACTATTGTTAGAAGCACAGCAACTCGCAAGTAGCTTAGAACATGAGGATTTGGAACTATGGTTAGAACACGAGTTAAATGGATACGGTGACTTTGCTCACTTCCCTGATTACCGAATTGTTGAATGTAAGCAATTAGGTATATTTGTAAAACCCCAACAAGAGCTGCAACACTTTGAGCAAATTCATGATGATTGCTTAAACGAACGCGATCGCTGCCGAGTGCGTTATTTACATATTCAAGAGCCACTTTTAGAGTGCTTAAACAAGCAAGATGAAATTCAGCGCCCTTGGCCTTTGCGCATACTCGCCAGTTACGCCAACGATATTATTCCTGGGTATAGTTGTGTTCGAGCTTGGCAAAGTTACCATGAGCCACTAAACGATCGCTTTATTCATGGTGTGCTGGGACACCTACTGCACCTGCTACTTGAAGAGCCAGTGGCTAATACGCCCAAAATACTTAAACAACTCGGTACTCTTTGTCAGCAAGACTCAGCCCTTTTTGAGATTTGGCAAAAGCTATACTGCGAAACTTCGTCAGCAGTGTAATAAGCGGAAACTAGGCTGATTACAGCCTTTTATTATATGGCTGCTTAGCTAATCGCCTGCTACACTACTCTGACTTTTCTCCCTTTTTCCTTTTTTATGCCTAATCAAACCGCTAAACACGGCGTTATATTTGCTCTCGCCGCGTACATTATGTGGGGAATTGCTCCCGTCTATTTTAAAAGCCTGACCGAGGTGCCCGCTTACGAGATTTTGGCGCATCGAGTGGTGTGGTCCTGTTTATTTATCACTGTATTGCTGGGTGTGGGTAAGCAATGGTCGGCGGTAAGTGCGGTGATTAAACGCCCTAAACAGTTAGCGACCTTGGCGTTAACCTCGGTACTTATTGGCATTAACTGGTTAATTTTTATTTGGGCAGTTAACAACGACCGGATGTTAGATGCCAGCTTGGGTTACTACATCAACCCTTTATTTAACGTGATATTAGGCATGCTGTTTTTGGGCGAGCGCTTTCGTCGTGCCCAATGGGCAGCCATTGGCTTAGCTTTAATCGGTGTATTAATTCAGGTTATTAGCTATGGTTCTTTACCTTGGATAGCCATGAGTTTAGCGGTAAGTTTTGGTATATACGGCTTGTTGCGGAAAAAGGTTAACCTGGGTGCGCTACCGGGTTTATTTGTAGAAACCCTGTGGTTATTGCCGCTAGCTGCCGCTTATTTATGGATATTTGCTGATTCGCCCACCAGTCACTTAACCCATAACAGCACAGGCCTTAACGTGTTGTTACTGAGCGCAGGCATAGTTACCACCTTGCCGCTACTGTGCTTTGCTGCCGCAGCTACCCGCTTACGGTTATCCACCATTGGTTTTTTCCAGTACATCGGCCCATCATTGATGTTTATGTTAGCCACCAGCGTTTACGGTGAAGAGCTAGAACCGATGAAACTTCTCACCTTTGCCTTTATTTGGGTGGGTTTAGGGGTATTTACTTGGGATGCCTTACGTAACCAGCGCAAACAACGCCAACAAAAAAAAGCAGCCCAGTAGGCTGCTTTTACTTTGTTTCTCTTTAGCGCTTAGATCTTTTCTAATCGCGCATAAGCCAATACCAACCACTTAGCGCCGGCTTCTTCGAATTGCACTTGTACGCGGCTTTGCTGACCAGAGCCTTCGTAATTAAGCACAATGCCTGCGCCAAACTTAGGATGAGAGACCCGCTGGCCAAGGTTAAAGCCACTATCATCAAAGGCAGCTTGCTGAATTTGATGAGAAAAACGCCCTTGTTGCACTGGCCTGCTTACTGCGGTGTTCAAACGAATCTCATCTAAACATTCGCTCGGTAACTCACGTAAAAAACGAGAAGGAGCGTGAAAGACTTCTTTGCCCCACAAGCGACGGCTTTCGGCGTGGCATAAATACAACTTTTGCATGGCGCGGGTCATGCCCACATAACAAAGGCGACGCTCTTCTTCTAAACGACCCGACTCCTCGGCTGATTGCTGACTAGGGAACATGCCCTCTTCCACCCCCACCAAAAAGACCACTGGAAACTCCAAACCTTTAGCGCTGTGCAAAGTCATCAGTTGCACTGCAGCTTCGTCAGCCTCCGCTTGATTATCACCGGCCTCTAAAGCCGCATGAGAGAGAAACGCCACTAAAGGAGACAGATCTTGGTCTTCTTCCATTTGAGTAAACTGCTGAGTCGCAGTGACCAGTTCGTCTAAGTTTTCTACACGCGCTTGGGCTTTTTCGCCTTTTTCCGCTTGGTACATAGCTAAAAGGCCAGAGCCTTTAATCACGTAGTCGGTTTGCTCACCTAACGCCATCTCTTGGGTTTGCTGCTTTAATTGGCCGAGCAACTCAATAAACTGCTTCACTGCGTTAGCCGCACGACCCGACAAGGCATTTTGCTGTAAACAATAATCAACCGCTTGCCATAAACTAAGTTGCTGCTCTCGAGCGGCTTGGCGCAATAACTCAATGGTGCGCTGGCCAATACCACGAGTAGGAGTGTTTACTACTCGCTCAAACGAGGCATCGTCATGTGGATTACTGATTAAGCGCAGGTAAGCCAGAGCATCTTTGATTTCTTGGCGCTCGAAGAAACGCAGGCCGCCGTAAATTCGATAGGCTAAACGCTCTTGCATCAAAGCTTCTTCCAAAACCCGCGACTGCGCATTGTTTCGGTACAGAATGGCACAATCCGCTAGGCTGGCACCTTGTTCTTCAACTCGCTGCTGAATACGCGCGACCACAAAGCGGGCTTCGTCAATATCGTTAAAGGCGGTATAGATAGAGATCAACTCGCCTTCTTTGTCGTCGGTCCACAGGCTTTTGCCCATGCGCCCTTGGTTGTTTTCGATTAACTGATTAGACGCCTTAAGAATATTGGCACTACTACGGTAATTTTGTTCGAGCAAGATGGTGTTTACTTTAGGCACATCTAACTCAAAGCTTTGAATATTTTCAATCTTCGCGCCACGCCAACCATAAATAGATTGGTCATCATCGCCGACGATAGTGATATTATTCTGATCGGTAACCAACATGCGTAGCCAAGCGTATTGAATGGTGTTGGTATCTTGAAATTCGTCTACCAGAATATGTCGAAAACGCTGCTGATAGTGCTGCAGAATATGCGGTTGTTTTAGCCACAACTCGTGGGCGCGCAATAATAACTCGGCAAAATCGACCAAACCGGAACGATCACATGCCTGCTGGTAAGCCTGGTAAATTTCTAATTGCTGACGCTCAATCGGATTATTGCTGTAATCAACATGCTCGGCGCGTTGGCCTTCATCTTTGCGCGCATTGATATACCACTGAACTTGCTTGGCTGGCCACTGTTTCTCGTCTAAATTCATCGCTTTAATTAAGCGACGCAACAGCCGGTATTGGTCGTCGGAGTCAATAATTTGAAAGTCGTCAGGCAGGCCAGCATCTCGACTATGAGCGCGTAATAAGCGATGCGCCAAGGAGTGAAACGTCCCCATCCACATGCCTTGGAAACGGTTGCCCACTAACTTTTCTACCCGCGTGCGCATTTCGGCTGCAGCTTTGTTGGTAAAAGTCACCGACAAAATAGATAACGGCGAAACGTTCTCTACCTGCATTAACCAGGCAATACGGTGCACCAATACGCGCGTTTTACCACTACCGGCACCGGCCAGTAACAACATATTGCTTGGGGGAGCAGCTACGGCTTCGCGCTGCTTATCATTGAGGCCGTCTAACAGCTCAGAAATATCCATGGTGCTCTCTTGAGGGGTAAAAACACCTGTATATTATAACAGGTGTTGCAGTTGTGCCAGCTGGCTTATTTCGATATCGGGCAAGGCTTGCAGTTTTCGCGCTTGTTGGCTGTGTTGATTGAGCCAGATAGAGCGGTAGCCCGCTTTAGCAGCACCAGCCACATCAGTCACACAATGGTCACCCACATGGGCTATCTGGTGCGGCACCAACTCTAAGACCTGGCTGGCATATAAATACATATCGGCGGCAGGTTTAGCCTTAAATACCCCGCCAGCCTTGAGCTCTAACTCAAACACCCCAGCTAAACCAATTTTATCAATATCTACGTTACCGTTGGTAATCGCCACTAAACGATAACGCGTTTTGAGTTTTTGCAGCAAATCCAAGCTTGCCTCAGGAACCGTAAAGTCACTGCGCACAGCTAAAAACTGCTGGAAAATTTGCTCTGCTTTATGTTGCGCTTCAGTACTCGGCATACCATGTTCTACAAACGCTAAACTCAACCAAGCAACCCGACAAGCGCTAACGTCACCCTTTAGTTCAGGGTGCTTTTTAATGATACGGCGTTTATAACTTTGCCATTGGCCAGTGGTTAAATGTGCAACCGCGTGCACCTCAGTTTTTAAGTGATTGATTAACCACTGCTCGGCTCGATGAATATAAGGCCAGTTGTCGTATAAGGTATCGTCTAAATCAAAAGATAGCGCCTGAACAGGTGACCAACTTCGGTAAAAAATCATGCTTTAGCTCGCTTAAGATTTACGTTTTGCTCGCGGGTGCGCCGCGTCATAGGTGGTGGCTAGGTGAGCAAAATCAAGGTGAGTATACACTTGAGTGGTAGACAAGTTTGCGTGGCCTAGCAGCTCTTGCACAACACGTAAGTCACCACTGCTTTCAAGCAAGTGAGTAGCAAAAGAGTGGCGTAATTTGTGCGGATGAAGGGTTGCCGTAAGTTGCATTTGTTGTGCCCAATGTTGCAAGCGCTTCTGCACAGTACGGTGGCTAATACGCTGTTGGCGAACACTCACAAACAAGGCAGGTTCTTCTTCATCCATTACTAATAAACGGCGCTGCTTAAGCCAATGTTTTAACGCTGTTGCGGCCTTACTGCCAAAAGGCACCCAGCGCTGCTTGTTACCTTTACCGGTAACAATAATTTGCTGCTGTTCAAAATTGATGTCTGCAACATTTAAGTCCACCAACTCGGCCAAGCGAATGCCACTGGCATAGAGCAGCTCCATCATCGCCAAATCACGGCTGCTTACCAAGTCGTCACCTTCCATCGATAGCAATTGATTAAGCGAGTCTACATCTAGGTTCTTAGGTAAGGGTTTGCTTTGTTTCGGCGCAGCGACACCAGCAACGGGATTAAAACTCACTTTTTGTTGCTGAAGTAGGTAGTTGAAGAAACTACGCAAGGCTGAGAGTTTATTCGCCATAGAACGGGCCGACAAACCGCTGGTTTTAAGTTTGAGTAAAACACTTCTGATATGTGCGGTTTCTACCTGCTGCCAAGCCTGGCAACCTAAACCATTAAGAAGTTTAAGCTGTTGTAATAAGCTACGTTGGTAGGAGCTAATAGTGGCAGGGCTATAGCGTCGCTCCACCTCTAAATAATGGAGAAACAGCTCTATATCATCCTGCATGGGAAGCCTTTATTGCTCAGCGTTTAACGGAACAAGGCGCAATAGCAAACTGTTAATCACTTGGCATAACTGGGTTAGCAGTAAGCTGTCCATACCAGCCACATAGTGGTCGGCATCGCGACTAGCGGCAATAAAAAAGCCGAGTTCAGCGTTAATACCCAGAGGCATCAATGCTACCGAAGCAATGTCGTCAGTATTATCAAATAATACCGCTAACTCACCCTTAGACATACGGCCAAAATAATGCGGTTGCTGGCTAAGGCGAGTGACTCTGATTCGCTCGATTTGCTCATGCTCTAAACCGTATTCTTCTGGCAATTCTTCAAGATTGAACAACTTTTGGCTTAAGCGCATTGATACACACTCGACACCTAAGTCATCCACTAAAGCGCGACTTAAACGGTGTTGTAATTCAGCAAAAGAATCACAGGCCATTAAGTCAGGTAGCAGATCAACGTATACGTGATAAATGCGCTCATTGAGACTAGCGACTGTCATCAGATCAGTAATTTCTTGTTCTAAACTGAGTACTTTATCGCGCAAGCGTTGTACTTGGAGTTCAACTAACGAAACCGCACCTTTTTCTTTGTGCGGTAAACGTAGCTGTTTAATTAAACTGGGATGGCGGGCAAAAAAATCGGGGTTGTCGAGCAAGAACTCGACCACCAAGCTTTCATCTATTAACAGCGGTTGCGAAAGATCGAACTCACTCATATATGCACCTGACCATCAAAAACCATTGTAGCTGGGCCGGTCATTTTCACCGGTTTTCCTTCGCCAGCCCATTGAATTTGTAAACGCCCACCGGGCAAATCTACATTCACTGTCTCGGCAAGCTTGCCTTGTTGGCGACCCACCACCATAGCGGCACATGCACCCGTGCCACAAGCAAGGGTTTCGCCTACACCGCGTTCAAATACCCGCAGCTTAATATTTTTATCATCGATTATTTGGCTAAAACCCACGTTAACTTTTTGCGGGAAGCGATCATGTTTCTCTAAGCTTTTACCTAAGGTTTCTAATGGCGCTTGGCTAACATCATCAACTTCAAGTACGCAATGCGGGTTGCCCATAGACACCACACCCGCAAATACCGTTTGTTCATCATTACGAAGAATATAGGTTTTTTCGGCCTTTTTAGCACGAAACGGGACTTTACTCGGTTCAAACTCCGGCACCCCCATATTCACGGTCACTTGTCCGTCATTCTCTACGTGCAAAACGATGTTGCCAGACTTGGTGCTTACCCCAATATTGCGTTTATTGGTTAGCCCTTTGTTCACCACAAAGCGGGCAAAGCAACGTGCGCCATTACCGCATTGTTCTACTTCACTGCCATCGGCATTAAAAATACGGTAATGAAAATCTAGATCAGGATCGTAGGGCGGCTCCACCACCAAAAATTGATCGAAACCAATACCAAAGTTGCGATCAGCCAAGCGACTAATCACTTCTTGGTTAAAAAACACATTTTGGGTGACATTGTCGATAACCACAAAGTCGTTCCCCAAGCCGTGCATTTTAGTAAAGTTTACTAACATTGGCTTATCCTTCAGGCAGCAGCGTTTCGCCGGCCCAAAGAGACACTAAAGGTTCGCGTTTGCGTACCAAGTGAGCTTTTTCGCCATCTACCATTATCTCAGCCGCTCGGCAGCGAGAGTTGTAGTTAGAGCTCATAGTAAAGCCATATGCTCCTGCTGAACGCACCGCAATATAATCGCCTTGCTCAATCGCCAACTCGCGGTCTTTACCTAAAAAGTCACCGGTTTCACACACGGGGCCTACAACATCATAATTGGTGCTGCTTAGTTCTGGTCGCTTTATCACTGGCACAATACGCTGCCATGCGCTGTATAAGGCCGGACGTAATAAATCGTTCATTGCGGCATCAACAATGGCGAAATTTTTACTTTCCGACATTTTCAAAAACTCTACTTTTGATACCAAAATGCCAGCATTAGCCATAATCGCGCGGCCCGGTTCGAATAATAATTTCAGTTGACGATCGCCTAATCGCTCAGCTAATGCGCTCGCGTATTCGGCAGGTTCTGGCGGTGTTTCATCATCGTAGTTCACACCCAAGCCGCCACCCACATCGAGGTGCTCGATAACAATGCCTTGTTCGGCAAGTTGATCGATTAAAGCCAGTAACTTATCAATCGCCTCTACAAAAGGGGCTATCTCGGTAAGTTGTGAGCCGATATGGCAATCTAAGCCCACTACTTTCAAACCTTTAAGGCTAGTGGCATAAGCATAAGCTTGTGGAGCACGCTCAATCGCGATACCAAATTTGTTTTCTTTAAGGCCAGTAGAGATATAAGGATGCGTACCCGCGTCAATATCAGGGTTAATGCGCAGAGAAATGGGCGCTACTTTACCTAAGCGTTGAGCAACACTACTAATGCGATCGAGCTCAGGCTCAGACTCAACATTAAAACAGTAAATACCATGATTAAGCGCATCGGCTATTTCGGCTTCGGTTTTTGCTACGCCAGAAAACACCACTTTAGCCGGATCACCGCCAGCTTCTATCACCCGTGCTAGTTCACCACCCGAGACAATATCAAAGCCCGAGCCCATACGCGCCATCACGTTTAACACAGCCAAATTGGAGTTGGCTTTAACGGCATAACAGATCAAATGTGGACGCTCACCGGCGGCATTGTCAAAGGCTTTCCAATGACGTTCGATGGTGGCACGAGAATATACGTACAGAGGCGTACCGTGGGTATGTGCTAAATCAGCTACCGAGCATTGTTCAGCGTTTAATTGCTCGTTTTGATAACTAAAAAAATCCAATGATCTGTCCTTTATTGTGTTGCGTTGCTTACTCGCTTGGAGTTACTTGCTCGGGGGCGCTCTCTGGCGCGGCTTGCGGGTGAGTAAGCGGTCCTTTTTGACCGCAGGCACTAAGCCCGATGCTAAGCAAAATAACGGCGATTGCTTGTTTGTTCATGATTAAGCCATGATTCTTTTTTGAATGCCCTCTATAATCCGCATTCGAAGCAAGAAAAGCAATAGGATAGGATGATT
The DNA here is from genome assembly GCF_030548085.1 of Agarivorans sp. 2_MG-2023. NCBI lineage: Bacteria > Pseudomonadati > Pseudomonadota > Gammaproteobacteria > Alteromonadales > Alteromonadaceae > Agarivorans > Agarivorans sp. 2_MG-2023. The sequence goes on along the minus strand of NZ_JAUORQ010000008.1, from coordinate 217,934 downwards.
GTGATGAATGATAGCCAATATCACCAATTGGTAGACCAAGCCTTTGAACGTATCGAACAAACCATGGACAGTGACGACTTCGATATTGAGTGTGATGTTAACGGCGGGGTACTCAATTTAGAGTTCGAAAACCGCAGTAAAATGGTGATAAACAAACAAGAGCCTTTGCATCAGCTTTGGTTAGCCACTAAATTTGGTGGTTTCCATTTCGAATGGCATGAAACTGAACAGCAGTGGATTTGTAATAGAAGTGGTGTGGAGTTTTGGTCGTTCTTGGTGGAATCAATCACCAAGCAAAGTGGCGAACAGTTAAGCTTTGATTAAGCGCTAGCTACTGCGGTAAGACTCAACTTGCCATTGGCCTTCGATAGCAACAATGTCGTAGAACTGTGGCAAGTTAAAGTTTATCACTTCATGGCGAGTTCCATATTGCTCACGTGAAGAGGTGTAGAAGCGATTAATGCCCTGCACCAGCTCTTCTTTACTGCCTTCAAAGTCTTGATACATTTCAATGCGGTTGTGTTCATCTACGATATAGATGTTAAAACCGTTCTCTAGGTTCTCGAAGAAGTACTGCACTAAACCTTCACTGGCATGCGCTTCTACAACGTTAGGCACTTTTTTGGTATTGCCGGCATTTAACTGCAAGGGCAAGCGCTGTAACTTATTATTAGAAAGCTGGCGGTAAAACTCTACGCCGTTCTCCAGTTTCTTAACCGATACGCCACGATCTTCAATAAACAAACCGTATTTGTCGCTGCCCAATACAATGGTTTTAACAATGCGTTTATCTAAAGGTTGTAAGCGGCTTTTTATACTCTCTACCAATAACTGCTTAAAGTTAGCCCCAATTTGTTCGCGCAGGTTTTCGGCATAACAAAATACATCGATATGCTCAGGGATATTGGCGTCACGGTGCATTTTGCCCAAAATAGTAGTCAATGCATCTACCACGGCGCTATCACCGGAAAAGTGCAGAGTCCGAATTTCATTCCAAGTATTGCGATACACTAAGTCTACCGAGCCAACTAAACAATCTGAGTCGCGGCCAAAGCTAAATACATCGGTAGAGATAGCATCAAACTCAATCACCTTCCCGCCCCAGTTGGAGGTAGGATCTTTCTCTAAATTGATGAAGACACCCAAGTGACGAATTTCGCAGGGGCGAGTGAGGGCTAAGTTACTGGCGGCATCTACGTTCACCGGAAAGGCACGGCGTAAATCTTCGGCAAATTGGTTTAAGGTTTCGAGATGTAAGTCGCCATTATGTCGATGCAAACTTAGTTGAGTTTGGTCGGTTTTAAGCTGATTGAAATAGCTCCACGCCACCAATTTAGACACATAAGTAGCATGTTCTAAGGGCGGTTGACCAACAATGGCTAAACCCGTTAACGGCTGCTTATAGATATACCAACCTTCGGCGGTGCTACGGCCTTTTTCTACGTGAATAAAGCTTAAGTTTGGTTCAGATAAATCGGGTGATATCTGCGGGTTAATCAGCGTGACTTTGCCCGGCAAGCTTTCAAACGCCGCATATAACTTACGCGACAATATACCAATGTCTTCCGGGTTGATGGATTCACTAATGTCGTTACGACGCGCAAAACGAATCAAGTTTCGATAGCTCAACATTAAGGCGTCGAGTAATTCACTGTGCGCTTGGCGTACGTCTTGTACCTTCCAGGCTCTACGTAAATTAAGGTGCTCAATTTTTTGTTGAGGCCATTTCCACTGTTTTACAAGCTTCGCCATAAAACGCTGTTGCCAAGTTAGCGAGCGAACATCTAACAAGTCGCTCGGCAATGGGCTACATTCGCAATTTTTTAGATAAAAGCAGCGACGTACCAAATCGAGTCGCGCGTGATCTTCTATCGACTCAAGATACTGGGTCACTTTGCTCAGCATTAAGTAATAGGCATCTTGCTCTAAGCCAAACTCTTGGCCCTGTTGCATTAAGCGCTTGGCTTCTACCGCCAGTAAACTCGGTTTTGGATAATCGGCCGAGTAGGCTTCCATTAACATGGTTTTAAGCACCGCTTTGTACGGGGAATCAATACCCTTGTACAACTGCCACAAACCCGAGCCAAAATACTCTTCCGCAGGAATGGTGTCTAAGCCACCTAAATCTAACCATTGCTCATGGTTAAATACGCCTAACTCAAACTGCTGTTGTACAAAGCTATCGTAGCTTTGCTCTAACTCACTAGGCACTGCAAACCACACCAGCTGCTTACCTGCAAGCGGCAAGGCGGTACGGTAAAACTCGTCGAGCAATAATAAATGTTGGGCACTGCCGCAATTATCTTTAGATAACTCGCTAATTGAGCCCGTTTTAAACTGATTTTCTTCTACCATGAAGAAATTCAGCTCTACCCCTTGGTGGGCAGCCCAAGAGCTAATTTGCTCACACTTTTCGGTGAGTAAGGCCACTCGCTCGCAGGCGAGATCGGTATCGTGACATACCCAAACATCTAAATCAGAAGATTCGGTTTGTCCTACCGTGGCCGTGCTACCCATAGAGTAAAGGCCCAAAATCTCACATTGTTTAGGTTGCTCAGGGCTACACAAAAAGTGTTGTTGCAAATAGATAGCATGACGAGCACTAGGCTCAAACTGGCATACGCCGCTAGGTACGTCACCTTCAATAAATCCAGGTATGCAAGGGTGCGAATAATGCAACATCGATGGCAGCAGTTCAAAAACCTGCTGCACAGCGGCAGGCATGGTTTGTAATGCCAACTGCTTACGGTGTTGATTAGTTCGAGTAGCCTTCTCCAGTAGAGAGGCAATAGTATCTTGCAAAGTTTGGGTTACCTGGCGCTCTAAGCGTTATTATTGAATGTAATTTAGATATCACTAAAGTGTGATCATCTTAACAGTTAGTATAATAGTGGTAAACAGATACGCACACTTTTAGTGCGTATATTTTATACAAACTAGAAACACTAAGACCTAAGCTAAAACAAAGTTTTACTTAATAGCTGGCTGGTAATGCTTACTTGGGCAAAAAACTAACTGGTGATACTATCCGAAGACCAAATTAAGAGGTAAGTGTCTGTGAAGAAAGTGAGAATTGCGACTCGCAAGAGTCCATTAGCTATGTGGCAAGCCCATTTTGTAAAGGCCGAATTAGAACGCCATCATCCAGATCTCATCGTCGAATTGCTTCCCATGAGTACCCGCGGTGACAAAATCCTCGACACGCCGTTAGCAAAAATTGGCGGTAAAGGGCTATTCATTAAAGAACTCGAAGTGGCAATGTTAGAAGATCTTGCCGACATCGCGGTGCATTCGATGAAAGATGTACCGATGGAATTCCCCGAAGGTTTAGGTTTGCACTGCATTTGTGAACGCGAAGATCCTCGCGATGCCTTTGTAAGTAATCGATACTCGAATATTGATGCCTTGCCACAAGGCGCAGTAGTGGGAACCTCAAGCCTACGTCGCCAATGCCAACTAAAAGCGCAGCGCCCAGACATAACCATTAAAGATTTACGTGGCAACGTGAATACTCGCCTGGCCAAATTAGATGCTGGCGAATTTGATGCCATTATTCTCGCCAGTGCAGGCTTACTGCGTTTAGAAATGGCTGAACGCATTCGCACTTATATTGCACCAGAGCAAATACTGCCTGCTGGCGGCCAAGGTGCAGTGGGTATTGAATGTCGAAGCAACGATCAAGCCTTACTGGAATTACTTAAACCTTTAAACCATAACGCGACCGCAGCACGAGTAGCAGCAGAGCGCGCCATGAACCGTCGCCTAGAAGGTGGATGCCAAGTTCCTATTGGCTGTTACGCCGAACTAGAAGGAGAGCAACTGTTTGTACGTGGCTTAGTCGGGGCAGTTGATGGCTCTAAAGTAATAGAAAAGCAAATTCGCGGTGCCAGTAGTGATGCTGAACAGCTAGGCTTGAACTTGGCTGAGCAATTATTGGATGCCGGCGCTGCGCCTATTTTACAGGCGGTTTATCAACAGCAGTAAGAGGATTATTGGTGCAGATACTTGTTACGCGGCCTCAGCCGCATAATCAACGTTGTGTAACAGCGCTAGAGGCGAAAGGCTTTAGCGTGAGTGCTGCGCCAATGCTTGAAATAAAACCAAGTGATGAACTCACATCACTGATACCGCGATTAGAACAAGCTACGTCTTCCACGCTTATTATTGCGGTGAGTCAATACGCAGTAGAGTCGTGCCAGCACCACCTCCAACAGCACGGCCTTACTTGGCCAAGCCATTGTCAGTATTTGGCTGTAGGTAAAGCAACGGCTGAGTGCTGGCAACAATATGGGGTAAACGCCTTAGTCCCCAGCCGTCAAGACAGCGAAGGCATGCTGCAGCTCATCGAATCTCAACTGAGTGGCATTCAGCAAGCGCATATTTTACGTGGCCAACATGGCCGAGAATGGCTCGCCGAACAGCTGAAAAGGCAACAAATTACCGTTAATTATCTCACCTGTTATCAACGCCATTTGCTCAATTATTCTTGGCAACAACTTGAACAATGGCGGTCACAGATCAACACTATTGTGGCTACTAGTGGTGAAATATTGAAACACCTAACTACCCTTATGAGTAAGTCACAGCAGTTGACTTGGCTTAAACAGACCACATTGTTGGTGCCGAGTGAGCGTTTGCTTGAGTATGCTAAAAGTTTGGGTTTTATGCACATAGTGTTGTGCGACGGCGCATCAGATAAGGCTTGTATCGACGCTTTGGCGCGAATACAGTCATCTGCAAGGAATGAAAATGACCAAAAATAAACAATCAGATAGTCAAACAAAGGCTACCAATCCTAGCGATTCTAACAGTGCTACAGAAACAACCACTGCCAGCGAGCCAGTTGCCAGTGCCCCAAAAAAACAACCGGCCGCTAAAACCGATAAAACGGCAAAGATTTTGGCCATTATAGCGATTATTCTCAGTATCAGTATCGCCATTGGTTTGTACTGGCATGGCCAACAATTTAGAGAACACGCTGATACTCAACTACAACTCTTAAAAACTAGCCTGCAAGCCAAAGAACAAAACTTACTGAGTGCACAAACCAACAACAAAAACCAACTCACTAACATTGAACAACAAGTGAGTGGTCAAAATCAGACCATGGCTGCCTTAAAAGCCCAGTTAGAACTTACCGAGCAGAATCGCAAAACCATCGAGCGTCAATTGGCGCTATTGAATATTAAAGACGCCAACCACTGGCGACTAAACGAAGCCAGCTACCTACTGCAATTGGCAGCCAATAAACTGTGGCTAGAGCAAGACCCAGCCACCGCCATCGCTTTGTTACTAGAAGCCGATAACAGTATTAATAATGCAGACGACCCTCATTTGTTGCCGTTGCGCCGAGCAATAAACAATGATGTGCAATTACTAAAAGGGGTGCCTTTAGTCGACAAAGAAGGTATCGCGTTTAGACTAGAAAGCATTTTGCAACAAGCTGAAAGCCTACAGTTGGCCGAGATTGAATTACCCGAGGTGGTAGAGCAACAAGACAATGACTTAAGTGCAGATAGTGCAGACTGGCAAGACAACCTAAGCAAAAGCTGGCGCAAATTTAGCGAAAACTTTATCACAGTACGCCGCCGTGACGGCCAAGTTGAAGCCTTAATTGAGCCTCAACATGCTTGGTATTTAAAAGAGAACCTTAAGCTACAACTACAGCAAGCCGAGCAAGCTTTATTCCGCTCACAGGGCGAACTGTTCAAAGCTAAGTTGCAACGAGCCGAGCAATGGGTGAGCGAGTTCTTTATTCAAAATACCCAAGCCCAAGCGATGGTTGAAGATTTAAAACAGCTCCAACAATTGGACATTGTAGATAAGCTACCCGAACAATTAAGCAGCTTAGGCGCTGCCGAACAAGCGATTAAAGAACGCCAACAACGGTTAATACCTTCACTTGAAGGAGCCGAATAATGTTTAAAATTCTGATTCTTCTAGTCTGTATTGCCATAGGCTTAGCCCTTGGCCCTCAGCTAGCGGGTAACAAAGGCTACGTACTGATAGCCTTTGATAACTACACCATAGAAATGTCGGTCACCAGCGCGCTATTCCTAAGCTTTATTTGCTTTTGTGTATTGCTACTAAGTTTATGGCTAGCCCGCTGGTTATGGCTAAGCTTTTCACGCAGTGGCGCATGGTGGGGACATCGCCGTAAGCAAAAAGCGATTAATCATACGCAGCAAGGCATGCTAGCGATGATGCGCGGTGATTATCAGCACGCAGAAAAGCTGGTAAGTAAAGCCGCTACGTATAGTGATGCGCCAGCGCTAAACTACTTAACGGCTGCAGAAGCGGCCCAAGAACAAGGGCAAGATAAAAAGCGTGATAAGTATTTAGAGCAAGCTACTCGACTTACTAATAACGATTCTGCGGTGTTAATCACTCAAGCACGCTTACAACTTAAACAGCAAAATTACAGTGCTGCACTATCTAGTATTGAGCAGCTACCACACGACAATTTGAAACAAGCAGCAATCAAGCGCATGCAAATGAGCATATTCCCCGCCCTGGGTTTATGGCAGCGTTATATCGATTTGTTACCGTTAGCAAACAAGGCGGGGTTAATCGATAACCAGCACTACCAAAGTGAGTTATCTGAAGCTTATAAAAATTTGTTCTTAGAGTTGGCCAATAGCCAAGGCTCTGATGCGGTAGCGACTCACTGGAATGGCATGCCGCGTAAGCAAAAGAAACAAATGACGATTGCCGCCGCCGCTTGCCGCGCCTTGATTACCTCGGGAGACAATGCAGCCGCTTACCAACTGCTGGGTGATTTGCTTAACCGAAATGCCGATAGCGAATTATTAGAAGTGGCTGCTGAGTTGAAGTTAAGCGATCCTCACCCACTGTTGCAGCAGTTAACGGGCTTAATTCGCAAACACCCGAATAATGCCGACTTGCTGTGTTTGATTGGTCAATTGCATAGCCAGCAGCAACAGTGGAGCGAAGCTAAAGAGCGCTTTAAACAAAGCATAAAGCTAGCACCAAACAGCCTGTGTTACCAAGGCTTAGCAGAAGTACACAGGCAGTTAGACGAGCCAGAGCAGGCGATTCACTACTACCGCCAAGCTCTAAGCAACTAATCCATAGTGCTGAACCAAGATCAAAAATGGCGAGCTCAGCTCGCCATTTTTATGTCAATTAACGCAGCCTTGCTTAAATAAATTCGTAAGCATCGCCATGCAGCTGAGCAAGTGGTAGACCTTGCTTGGTAAAGGCTGTACGCGCTACATCAGCCATTTCAAAACGACCAGCAATATAGACTTCCAAGCCACTCATATCAGCAAAATCTTCTAACACCGCTTCGTGCACTAAACCTTTTTTACCGGTCCACTGTGGCATAGCCTGCTCAAGTACCGGCACAAACTTAACTTGGTCTAGCTCTTCCCACTGATAAGCTAACTCGTGCAAATACAGCCCGCCTAAGTTACGGCCGCCCCAGTATAGGTAGATCTCTCGGTCTTGCTCTGAATCGATAATATGTTCAATGATGGATTTGGCGTAAGAGAAGCCCGTTCCACCCACCATAATCAAAATTGGACGCTGACTCTCTTCATTAAAACCAGCATGGCCAAATGGCATTTCAACTTCAATTTCGCCACTAGCTTGTAGCTTATCAATAACTTGACGAGCATAAGGGTTGCCCTCTGGCGCACCAATATGCAGCTCAAAAACATCACCTTGCTCAGGTGAACTAGCAAGCGAGAACGGACGTTTATCGTCTTCCGCCATAACAATTTGCAGGTATTGACCCGCCACAAAGTTTTCACTTTCCTGTGGCTGTAACTCAACATTAAATATGTCATCTAAAATCGGCGAGACCGATGCAACCTTACAACTAATGCGCTTCATACTTTCACCCTTCTAAACTTACACTCAAATCTGATTTTGCACTGGCTAAGCAAGCAACAAACCATCCTTCGGCTTGTTCTCTTTCACTTAACATTGGCGCCATTCCTTGGTAATCAATTTCGCCTGATGTACGTCGTGCCAAGCAACTGCAACATCCGCCCTGCTGACAACGATAAGGCCAGCTAATACCGTGAGACAAAGCTGCTTGTAAAATTGTTTGTTGCGGCTCTACAGTAAAAACTTTACCTGCAATACTAACCTGATAACAATTGGCCACTAGTCTATGCCCAATTGCGCCCAAATACTATCTACTCGCTGTTTCACTTCTGGTGCCATTTCAATTACTTCGCCCCATTCACGGTTAGTTTCACCTGGCCATTTATTAGTCGCATCCATTCCCATTTTTGAGCCCAAGCCTGATACAGGAGAGGCAAAATCTAGGTAATCAATGGGTGTATGGTCGATCAACGTAGTATCGCGCGATGGGTCCATGCGAGTGGTGATAGCCCATATTACATCCTGCCAAGAGCGCGCGTTGATATCATCATCACAAACAATCACAAACTTGGTATACATAAACTGTCTAAGGAAAGACCACACGCCTAACATCACCCGTTTGGCATGCCCTGGATATTGCTTTTTAATGGTGACAACGGCCATCCGGTACGAGCAACCTTCTGGCGGCAAGTAAAAATCAACAATCTCTGGAAACTGCTTTTGCAAAATAGGTACAAACACTTCGTTTAACGCTACCCCAAGCACAGCGGGCTCATCTGGCGGACGACCGGTATAAGTGCTGTGGTAAATAGGGTCTTTTCGCATGGTAATGTGAGTAATGGTAAATACCGGAAACTCATCCACTTCGTTGTAATAACCAGTGTGGTCACCATAGGGGCCTTCTGGCGCTGTTTCATTAGGCTCTAAATAGCCTTCGAGTACAATCTCGGCACTGGCCGGTACTTCTAAATCATTACTAACACATTGTACGGTTTCGGTTCTGCCGCCACGTAACAAACCTGCGAAAGCATATTCAGATAGCGTATCAGGCACTGGTGTTACCGCGCCTAATATAGTCGCAGGATCAGCGCCTAAAGCCACTGAAACCGGATACGGCTTACCCGGATTCAACTCCTGAAACTCACGAAAATCGATGGCCCCGCCACGATGCGATAGCCAGCGCATAATGAGTTTGTTCTTAGCTAACTTCTGCTGGCGATAAATCCCTAAGTTTTGGCGTTTTTTATAAGGACCACGAGTAATGGTTAAACCCCAAGTCACCAAAGGCGCCACATCGCCAGGCCAACAGTGTTGAATCGGCAGCTTATCTAAATCAACCTCATCACCGGTCCAAACAATTTCTTGGCAAGGCGCAGAACGCAGTTTTTTGGTGGGCATATTTAGAACTTGCTTAAAGATAGGCAGCTTTTCCCACAGTTCTTTCAAACCTTTGGGTGGCTCGGGCTCTTTTAAGTAAGACAGCCAAGTGCCTACTTCGCGTAACGCTGCAACTGATTCTTGCCCCATACCTAGTGCAACCCGCTCTGGCGTGCCAAATAGGTTTCCTAACACCGGCATGCTGTGGCCTTTCACATTTTCAAACAGCAGCGCCGGGCCGCCTGCTTTAAGGGTGCGGTCACATATCTCTGTCATCTCTAACTCGGTAGAGACTTCAAGGCTAATTCGCTTAAGCTCACCACGCTGCTCTAGCAAATCAATAAAATCTCTTAAGTCTTTATATTTCATTCTAATAACCTAATGATAGAACCGTAATGACTATTGAGACTGCATCTCAATCATTACCATGGCAGCCAACTCTTGATGTTCTGACTCTCGAAACTGCGCCAATATAAACTGTGCCGCTGGCGGATAATGCCGCCCTAAACGGGCGATAGCGCTATAAGAAAAATACAATAATTCGGGATTGTTTGCTGCGCCTTGCAACAAGCTAAATGCGCGCTCTGGCGATAATTGTTGAACCAACCACTCTAACAAAGACACGCTGTACTGATCCATGGGTAAACTTAAGACTTCAGCAATCGCCTCATCGCTACCAATACCCACCGCCAAAGACACCCTGACGTTGTTATCGGGAAAATACAAACGGTTTGGCATATGCTGTTTAACGTATTGCAGCTGCTCAACATTAAGTTGCGAAAACGCCCGCATGACATCTAACTGTTGAGCTAATAGTAAGGGATTATTTTTGCGGAAGATGAGCGACCATGAAAAATCGTCTCGCAGCAATTCACTAAGATAAGTTTGCGAACGTTCGGCTGAGGTTTTATTTAAAATAAGGCTGCGTGCTAAAGCTGGATAATCAAACGTGGGCCTAATCACCTCGTAACCATCAATCACCGCTGCTTGTCTAATTTTAGGGCGCTCAGAAGCTAACTCTAATAACCAGTTTTTTAGGGTTTGATCGGGAATATGATTGTTTTGGTGCAGATATAGCAAACTTTCAAACAACAGTGCTTCGCGGTCTTCCGGGCGCAAGTAGGGCAGTAAATCAATAATCCAAGCGGGTTGATTCTGCATTAGCGTATCAACACTGCGTTGCAGGATCATCAATGGAACATCTTGGTAAAGCGGTTGGGAAAGAGGATTAGGACCTTGCTGCTCAGCATGAACAGATAATTGAAAAAATAGCCCTAGTACTAGCAGTAAACGTTTCATCATCCAAAATGAAACTGGCCGAATTAACGGCCAGTTTTTTGTTTATTTCTTCTGTGCTTTCATCGCATTAAAGAATTCGTCATTGGTTTTGGTCATTGCCAATTTATCAATTAAGAATTCCATTGCGCCAGTTTCGTCCATTGGGTGAACAATCTTGCGTAAGATCCACATTTTCTGTAGTTCTTCGGCACTGGTAAGCAACTCTTCACGACGAGTACCTGAACGGTTGATGTCGATGGCTGGGTAAACACGTTTTTCTGCAATTTTACGGCTTAAGTGCAGTTCCATGTTACCGGTACCTTTAAACTCTTCGTAAATCACTTCGTCCATTTTAGAACCAGTATCTACAAGAGCAGTAGCAATAATAGTTAAGCTGCCACCTTCTTCAACATTTCGAGCAGCACCAAAGAATCGCTTCGGACGGTGCAATGCGTTCGCGTCTACACCACCGGTTAATACCTTGCCTGAAGAAGGAATAACGGTGTTATAAGCACGTGCCAATCGAGTGATTGAGTCAAGCAAGATGATCACATCTTTTTTGTGCTCAACCAGGCGCTTAGCTTTTTCAATAACCATTTCGGCTACTTGAACGTGGCGACTCGCTGGCTCATCAAAGGTAGAAGCAATAACTTCACCGCGAACCAAACGTTGCATCTCGGTCACTTCTTCTGGACGCTCATCGATCAGCAATACAATCAATTCACACTCAGGATGATTAAACGCCACATTTTGCGCAATATTTTGCAGCAACATGGTTTTACCGGCTTTTGGCGGAGCAACAATCAAACCACGTTGGCCTTTACCAATTGGCGAGGCTAAATCTAATACACGGGCAGTGATATCTTCAGTTGCACCGTTACCACGCTCCATACGCAAACGGTCGTTGGCGTGTAGCGGCGTTAAGTTTTCAAATAAGATTTTGTTGCGCGAGTTCTCTGGCTTGTCGTGGTTAACAATGCCAATTTTAAGCAAGGCAAAGTAACGCTCACCTTCTTTAGGTGGACGAATCTTACCTTCTACCGTGTCACCGGTACGCAGGTTGAAACGACGAATTTGACTTGGAGAAACGTAAATATCGTCGGGGCCCGCTAAGTAAGAACTGTCGGCACTACGCAAAAAGCCGAAGCCATCTTGCAAAATCTCCAGCACACCATGACCAAAAATGGCCTCACCGCTTTTAGCGTGAGCCTTTAAGATCGAGAAGATAATATCTTGCTTACGTAATCGGGCCAGATTTTCTAAGCCCATTGATTCGCCTAGCGTAATCAGTTCATGGACCGGGGTATTTTTTAGCTCAGTTAAATTCATAATGGTGAGTATTCAATTTTTATCGAAAGTAGGCTGACGGCAGCGTGAGTTAGGTAAAGTGGAGATGCTTACTCGACTGTTTAGTCGGCCAAGGGATAGCCTTTAATAACGGGCGTAGGAAAAATTCGAAAATAAAATTAGCACTAATGTGGAGAAAGATCCAGCAAAAGCAGGCAACGAATGTCGACCTGCTCACAATGTTACTATAGGTTCTCGTCCAAAAACGCAGTTAACTGTGCTTTTGATAAGGCGCCAACCTTAGTTGCGGCTACCTTGCCGTCTTTAAATAACAACAAAGTAGGAATACCGCGAATACCAAACTTAGGTGGTGTGCCTGCGTTTTGGTCGATATTTAGTTTGCCAACGATAACTTTACCGTCATATTCGTTAGCCACTTCGTCTAGGATAGGTGCAATCATTTTGCAAGGTCCACACCATTCAGCCCAGAAATCAACTAGTACTGGTGTGCTTGAATTAAGTACGTCTGCGTCGAAACTGTCGTCGCTTAGCTGAACTAACTTGTCGCTCATTTATTACTCCAAATATTCTATGCTATCTATATAGATAATTTACCTGACTATTTGAAAACATCCGACCAATGAATGCAAGCCCAAGCTCATTCCAAGGAAATCTAAGCTACTACCAAATAACATAAGTGACTTACGCGCGCATTTAACAAAGAATGCGTGCTGGTAGTGCCACTTAGCTGTGATATGCTTACGCAATGAGCAAAACACATTTAACTGAACTACGATTTGCCGAGTTAGGACTGCAAGATAAGGTATTAGAAGCCTTAGAGCAGCACGGCTATCACAATTGCACCCCGATCCAAGCCCAAAGCCTACCTATTTTAACCAAAGGTAAAGATATTGCAGGCCAAGCTCAAACCGGTACGGGGAAAACATTAGCCTTTTTAGTTGCCACGTTTAACCACTTGCTAACCACCGCAGTGCCTGAAACGCGTCAACAAAATCAACCTCGAGCAATCATTCTTGCTCCTACTCGCGAACTAGCGATTCAAATTCATAACGACGCCCGCTTACTAGCCAAAGCAACCGGCCTAAAATTAGGCTTGGTATATGGTGGTGAAGGCTACGCTAGTCAACGTGCAACTTTAGACGAAGGTGTCGATATTCTGATCGGCACAACTGGTCGAATGATTGACTACTTCAAACAAGGTGCTTTTAGCTTAAATAGCGTGCAAGCAATGGTATTGGATGAAGCCGATCGCATGTTCGATTTAGGTTTTATTAAAGATATTCGCTATTTAATGCGCCGCATGCCAGAACCTAAACTTCGCTTAAACATGCTGTTCTCTGCCACCTTATCTTTCAAAGTGAAAGAGCTTGCGTTCGAACACATGAACGAGCCAGAGCACGTGATTGTTGAACCGGAACAAATGACCGGCGCGCGCATTCAAGAAGAGCTATTTTACCCCTCTAACGATGACAAAATGGCGCTATTGCAAACGCTTATTGAAGAAGAATGGCCAGAGCGCGCGATTATTTTCGCCAATACCAAACACCGTTGTGAAGATATTTGGGGGCATTTAAGTGCCGACAAACACCGCGTTGGTTTATTGACTGGTGATATACCGCAGCGCAAACGTGTGCAAATTTTAGAACAATTTACTGAAGGTAAGATAGACGTACTAGTGGCCACCGATGTTGCCGCTCGTGGTTTACATATTCCTTCGGTGACTCATGTATTTAACTACGACCTACCTGACGATGCAGAAGACTATGTGCACCGTATTGGCCGTACTGGTCGTGCCGGTGCTAGCGGTCACGCCATTAGCCTAGCCTGTGAAGAATACGTATTTAACTTGCCAGCGATTGAAGAGTACATTAAACATCCGGTGCCTGTTAGCCAATACGATAGCGAAGCATTGATGCGTGATTTGCCAAAAGCACAACGTATTCATCGCGCTAAAAACACCAATAGCCGTAGTGGTAACCGTAGCAATAGTCGCGGTAACAGTGGTCATTCTAATCAGCGTCGCCACCGCCATTAAGCACTAAGCACAAGGAATACAGTGTCTAAAGTTTCACCCCTTTATGCAGCCATTGATTTAGGTTCCAACAGCTTCCACATGTTAATCGTGCGGGAGTTGAGTGGTAGCGTGCAAACCATTGCTAAAGTGAAACGTAAAGTGCGTTTAGCAGCAGGTTTAGATGCCAACGACAAACTTGACCATGCTGCCATGGTAAGAGGTTGGCAATGTTTAAGCCTGTTTGCCGAGCAACTACAAGATATTCCGGAAGCACAAATAAAAATAGTGGCCACCGCAACCTTACGCCGCGCCACTAATGCCGATGCTTTTTTAGTTCAAGCCGAAAAAATCCTCAATCACAAAATTCACATCATTAGCGGCGAAACCGAAGCTAAAATTATCTATCGTGGTGTAGCCCATACTAGTAGTGGTAGCGGTAAGCGTTTAGTGATTGATATTGGTGGAGCCAGCACCGAGTTGGTTGTGGGTGAGCAAAGCGAAACCTTATTGCTGAACAGCTTAGACATGGGTTGTGTAACCTGGCTAAAGCGTTTTTTCCAAACAGGGCTAAACGATGCGAACTTTGAAGTAGCGATCGATGCAGCCAAACAAGTCATTGACCCGGTACTCAGTGACTACCGCCGCCTCGGTTGGCAATCTAGCTTAGGGGCATCGGGCACTATTCAAGCCCTACTAGAGATTATAACCGCCCAAGGTTTAGACGAACGAATCACCTACTCAAAGCTGAAAACCATACAGCAGCAAGTTGTCGCTTGCGGCAGCTTAGATAAACTAGATATTCAGGGCTTAGCCGAAGAACGTAAACCGGTATTTGCGTCGGGTTTAGCAATCATTATTGCGCTATTCGAAAGTTTACAAATTGAAGGCTTAATCCTAGCTGGCGGAGCATTACGCGAGGGTTTGGTGTACGGCTTATTAAGCCAAAAAGAAACAAGCAGCGTAAGGGCTCGTACCGCCGAGAGCTTTGTAAAACGCCATCGCATTGATAAGCAACATGCAGAGCGAGTTGCTCAATGTGCGCTAGGCATGGCCCAGCAAATGAGTCCCGGTTTAAGCAATCGCGCCTTAAGTTTGTTGAAGTGGGCATCTATGTTCCACGAAGTAGGTTTGAACATTGAATTCAAAAAAGCGCCGCAACACGCCGCCTATATTATTGATCACTCAGACCTACCCGGCTTTACCAGCGCTCAAAAACACTTTGTCTCTAGTTTGTTGCTAAATCAGCGAGGAGATTGGCAAGCTGAATTGCTCGCCCAGCAACATGCTTTGAAAAAGCCCGAAGCCTTAGTACTCGCGCGCTTACTGCGCATTGCCATTATCGTATGCATGCGTCGCACTCAAGGTAGCGTACCTAAAATTACCGTGCTGCAGGCTGAAAATGATTGGCAACTATGCTTCCCGCCAACATGGAACGAACAACATCCATTGAGGGCGGCCGAGTTGGAACATGAAGCGAAAGTACAAAGCCAAGCAGGCTTTCCGCTAGCAATTATCGAGGCGCTTTGTTAAACGCCTATTTGGGAGTGGTTAATTCAATCACCACCCGTTTGCGATAGTTAAGTAAGTCGAAATCTTCTCGCCAATACTCCTCAATGAGCTTATCTAATAATCCGCTGTCTTCTGCTTTTTTTAAGGCTTCTTCGATGATTGGCGCAAGCTCTGGCTCTGAGCTACTCACGTAAAACTGAAAATCACGTTGATACTGTAAAACTAAATAGGGCTCTATGGCTAAGTAAGGGTGCTGCAGAGAATCGTTAACAATCTCGGTAAACCCTCTAGAGAAGTAATCAATCCCTCGTTTATGATTTGCCACCATTTTGTATAAACGGCGCCACTCTCCGTCTACTTCCACGGTTTTTAATTGGTTAGCTTGCCAAACTTTTACATCAAACCAGTTTTTACCAAAACCGCCAGTTTTATTAAGATCTCTAAATTCCTCTAAGCTTCGTACAAAACGATACGCATCGACTTCAGAACGAGGAACCAATAACAAGCGGTGGCCAATTAAACCGTTGGTTAAGCCCATATTAATAGCAACCAAGCTTGGATCTTGATTACGTTCTTCAGACGCCAACAACCACACAAGGCTTAGTTGGCCATTACGCAACATCGACTCTGCGCGCTTTTGCGGCAAATTAGATGAAGGCACATCAATCACCGGTGTATGACCCGCTTCAATAAGCGCTTGCTCAAGTAATTCATGGTAATAAATGTGTGAATCGTCTGAATATGCAGGTAGGCGTAATTCAACAGTAGCTGCGTATGCCTGAGCAGAGACCAAACATAAACCTGCCAAAAATTTCCACATAGCGTCTCTCCCTAGAGGCCGATGGCTTAATCACTAACACTGGCATTAAGCACTATTCTAACAGTAGCTCAAAATCACTATTTCTTGCTCAGCGAGTGAACAAAAAATAATTAATACCTCAAAGGTTTAGTGATTTAGTTCAGTTCGACAGCAATCAACCTAGTTAAAGTATGCTTTTATTCGCTAGCACTGCGCTAATATTGACCTTAGGGGACTAGGCTGGCAAACTGCGCCCGCGAGCAGTCAACATTTCGCTGGCTGCCATAAAAACGTGTTACCACTGTGCTATTTAAGTCGAGGAGAATACAATGCCACAACCGCAAGTTGCCATCATCATGGGTTCAAAAAGTGATTGGCCAACCATGGAAAACGCCGCCCAAGTTCTAGAACAATTAGGCGTTGAATTTGAGGTTGAAGTGGTTAGCGCTCACCGTACTCCCGACAAGCTTATGGAATTTTCAGCTAACGCAGCTGACCGCGGCATTAAAGTTATTATTGGCGGCGCAGGCGGCGCAGCACATTTACCCGGTATGGTCGCCTCAAAAACGCGCTTACCAGTGTTAGGTGTTCCCGTTCAAAGCAAAGCTTTAAACGGCATGGACAGTTTGTTATCAATTGCCCAAATGCCTAAAGGTGTAGCCGTTGGTACCTTGGCTATTGGCACCGCAGGTGCTTACAACGCAGGTTTGTTTGCCGCTCAAATTTTAGCGACGACCAATGCTGAGTTAGCCGAGCGCATTGAACATTTTCGTACCACGCAAACTGAAACCGTGTTAGCCCACCCAGATCCACGAGTAGCCGAGTAAGTTAGGTGAGTACAATGAACAAAATTTGGATCTTAGGCGCTGGCCAACTTGGTGCCATGTTGAAGCATGCTGCCCAGCCGCTCAACATAGAAGTTTGCCCAATTGAAACCGATGAGACCGGCACTTTTGCTATCGCCGACAACGACATTATCACCGTTGAACGCGAGCACTGGCCGGTAACATCGGCGACTGAGCAACTAACTCAACACCCGCGCTTTCTAAATGGCCCAGCCTTAGCCCAATTGGCCGACCGCGCAAGCCAGAAAAAACTGCTCGACTCCCTAGGCCTTGCCACCGCGCCTTGGGTAGATGTTAAACAAAAGCACAGTGCCGAGCACTTGTTTGCCGAGCTTGGCGAACGAGTGTTGTTAAAGCAACGCTCTGGTGGTTACGACGGTAAAGGCCAGCACTGGCTAAAACAGCAAGGTAACGCAGAGCAACGTGCTATTCCTCAAGACTGGCTCGACCATTGTATTGCTGAGCAAGCCATCAATTTTGATGAAGAAGTATCCCTGATTGGAATGCGCCACGCTAACGGCGACACAGCATTTTACCCACTAGCCATTAACCAGCACCACGAAGGTATTCTGTTGGCCACGGTTTCTCCTGTAGCCAGCAAAGCGCCGCTACAGAGCCAAGCCGAAGCCATGCTTGGTAAACTAATGGATGGACTCGATTATGTGGGTGTAATGACCATGGAGTGTTTCCAGGTTGGCGACCAACTGCTGATTAATGAAATTGCTCCACGGGTTCACAATAGTGGCCATTGGACCCAAGCGGGTTCAAGCTTAAGCCAATTTGAAGCACATATTCGCGCAGTGGCCGATTTACCTTTAGTACAACCACTAGTGAAAACCCAAAGCGTTATGCTTAACCTTATTGGGGTAGATTTTAACAAGCAATGGTTAAGTGTGCCTGGCATAGAAGTGTTTTGGTACGGCAAAGACGTACGCCCAGGACGTAAAGTAGGGCATATCAACATTAGCATTGCCAACAGAAGTCAGCTGCTTGCAAGCCTAGCGGAACTAGAACCTTTAATGACACCGGTTTATGCCGACGCCATTGAATGGCTAATCAAGCACCTAGACTAGTAATACAGCAGCGGTGTAGCTAGCTTTACACCGCTGCCTATTTTGTTGGTTATAAAACGGCGACGATTTAAGCTGTTTCACATTAGTTTCATTTGAAGTCTTTTAAAATAAGCGTTCGTTAGAGTAGAAGCTGTAAGGATCACGGTTGCTCAATAAAATTCTCAACATTGGCACGCGCAAAGGAAAGCGCCACGCAGTGCGAATGACCAATTTGTTTATTGTTATTGGTCTACCATTGTTGATGCTCAACGTAGCTATTCAAGCCTCTGAGTACCAGATAAATGTTGCTGAATTTTGGCTAGTAAACGCGATGGTTATTGTCGGTTATTGCATTACGCTGTTACTCAACTGGCTAAATCAGAATGACCTTGCTCGAGCTTGGATGCTCACGGTATTTGTATTAGACGTCACCCTCGCGTCTACACGCTGGTTTGGCATCGAATCGTTAATTTTCTTCCACCTCATTGTGCTGTACCCAGTGGCCTTTTTACTCTGGCAAGACAAACCATCGATTCGCAATGCGATTTTGGTGCTTATTTCGGTGGCCTTTTTAGCCATATTTTATTGGCCAAATGCCCCAATGTTTCCAAGCGATCTAGAACAGCAACAAAGCTCAATGGCGTTGGTATTTATCAACTGCGCCATATTGCTGAGTCTAGTGGCCAAACTGTTTTCTATTGATACCCAGCGCGCCCACCAGCACTTGGCTAAACAAGCTCGCATCGATTCTCTGACCAACGTATTAAATCGTCGCGAATTAGAGCGCCAACTAAAATTGGAAAATGAGTCGGTTTTCAGCATGGCAGTAATGCTTTTTGATATTGATAAGTTTAAAGCCATTAACGACCACTTTGGCCACCATGCCGGCGACCAAGCCCTAAAACATGTTGTGGCCTGCGTGCGACAAGTGTTGCCAGAAGAAGCAAAGTTTGCTCGATTTGGTGGCGATGAATTTTGTATATTGTGGCCCAATTGCAAACGCCAGCAAGCGCAAACCCTCGCCAGAAAAATCGTCCGTCACGTGGCCAATAACGCCTGGTTACACCAGCAACATAATACCGCCATCAGCATTAGCATGGGTGTCGCCTTTGAAACCCAACGAAAAGACCTTTCCAGACTATTGATTGACGCCGACAATGCCATGTATGCTGCCAAACGTAACGGGCGCAATACCTTTGTGGCATTTTGGACCGACCAAACACAAGCAATGCCCGCTTAAACGCAACCAACGCCCCTGTTTTTGCTAACGCCAACTTTAGGATTCATCTGTGAACTACGAATGGTTAGCCCTTTTGGCGGCTGCTTTATGGGCATGCACTAGCTTAATATCGGTCACTCCTAGCCGCCAGCTTGGCGCCTTTGCTTATAGCCGTTGGCGAATGGGTTTAGTCAGCGTAATGCTGCTCAGTGCAGCCTTGTTCAACAACCAATGGCAAGTGATAACCCTAGAGCAAGCGGCTCTGTTTGCTTTGTCCGGTTTTATTGGCGTGTTTGTTGGAGATACCGCCTTATTTGCCTGCATGAATCGGCTTGGCCCCAGGCGAGCGAGTTTACTATTTGCTTGTCACGCGGCTTTTTCAGCGTTTTTGGGAGTGTGGCTTTTTAATGAAGCGCTATTTGGCTGGTCGTTACTAGGCGCAGGCTGCTTATTTTTGGGTGTAGCCTTAGCGGTAGCCTTTGGCCGCAAACCCGACCAACATAGTTGGGAGAAGATTTCCGGTCCGGTAGGCATTGCTGTGGCCTTGGGGTTAACCGCTGCACTATGTCAAAGCCTGGGTACGGTAATGCTCAAGCCTTTAATGAGTGCTCCAGAGTTTTCTGAAATAGACCCGGTGGCAGGCTCCGCTTTGCGCATGTTTAGTGCTTTTTCTGCTCATTGGCTGTTGTGGTTAAGCGGTAATAAACTAGCGCGAGCCCAAAACCCTCTCAACTCAAGACTCTTTATGATGATTGCCGCCAATGGCTTTTTGGCCATGGCTGTAGGCATGACTCTTATGTTATTTGCTTTACGCTATGGCGACGTATCCGTCGTCGCATTATTGTCTTCTACCTCACCAGTATTGGTATTACCTTTGTTATGGATAGTCACCAAACAAGCACCCACTCGCTCGGCCTGGTGCAGTGCTGCCTTATGTGTTTTGGGTAGCGCTTTATTAATTTTCGCCTAAATTTTGATGGTAAATAGCAAAAGACTCGTGATTACCCTAATCCTTAAATGCCGGAAGATTAGCAATGCGCTGGTCGATAAAAAATACCTTCTGCTGATACAACTCAGAATCAGTTGAACCGTAGATGTGAGCAAAATCAGGCTCGCTAATACCTTCTGTAAGATCATCAATTCGCGGAAAAAATGCCTCTTCGGAACGCGCATTGCGCATCACAGTTAAAAACTGTTTTGCTTTGCTTTTTTGTTTCGCCGTTTCGGCAAATATAATGCCTGCCTTATCGGCGGCCAAATCAGCAAAGCTAAAGCCGCTTCCGCCCTCGAGCGAGTCAAACAGCTCTTTAAATTCACCAATAGACGCACTAAATCCTTGTTCACCAGCCATGCTCAATCCAGCCGAGTAAACAAAGTGCAAGAGTAGGTCTCTACGCCCTGCTAACGTTACATTAGTAGGGGCGGCTTGTAAGCTTATCTGTTGTTCAAAACGCTGGGCCATTACCTGTTGAAAAGGTCCTTGGCTGAAAAACATCGCCATAGCCCATACTAGCGCCTGCTGCTCGGTTAACAGCTCCCCTTGTTCGCCACGCATTGCCACGTCAAAACTTAAGGGGTAAAGATAATCGTAAAGTGAAATAGTCTGCTGTTGGCCATATTGTTGACTAAGTGTCAGCAGTTTTTGGTAATACACGTCTACGGGCAACTTGCTCACGTTAGGGTTTTGCCACTGACTAACATTTTTATACACGCTAGCCACACGCACACCTAAATCGGCCACTGGTTGCACCTTGGCGCTAACTTGCTGAGCGTCAATCTCTACCTGACTAAGCCCAGCTAACAACTCTTCAAATTGAAGCTCGGGAAACAGCGCCTCCAAACCACAGGTTAATAATGCTTTAGCAATGCTTCCGGGTAGCCGTAGCCCACCAATTTGCCAATCACCAAACCGCAAACCTTCGGCAGAAGATAACAGCGTAATATGGCTGTTAATATACCCATGGTAGATCCCCTTAGGGAGAGCAACGCTTGCCTGAAGCTGTAAATACTCTGGCGCAAAATGCGCTTCTGCATTTAAGCCACTAAAAGCTTTAGACGCCAAGGCTAACAGCCCCTGCATTTGCTGTTGGCTTAGCTGAATATCTATAGCTTGCTGGGCCTTGCTAAACTGGACTACATTACTTTGCAGCCATTGTTTCGCATCCGCCACTTGTTGCGGGCTTACCGATCTAGGAGCAGAAATAGAGGCTTGCTTAGATACACTTAAAACAACTACGCTGGCAATTGCCAGCGAAAGTATAAGCACCAAAGCGAAGAGTGAAACTAACAGCTTTTTCATTAGAAATTACGCACATTCAGGCCATTCATGAGAGACATAATTACTGGTCTTCGGCTAACCATTGTGCCACGTCTTTGGCAAAATAAGTCAAAATCCCATCAGCGCCAGCACGTTTAAAGGCGAGCAATGATTCTAATACTACGGGGCGCTCGGCTAACCAGCCATTGTCTATTGCCGCTTTATGCATCGCGTACTCACCACTTACCTGGTAAGCAAAAGTAGGCACAGCAAAAGTGTCTTTAACTTGGCGAACTACGTCTAAATAAGGCATGCCAGGCTTCACCATCACCATATCGGCACCTTCTTCGATGTCTAAAGCCACTTCATGTAAGGCTTCTTGGCCATTGGCGGGATCCATTTGATAGGTCTTTTTGTTGCCGCCCTTCAAGTTGCCAGAACTGCCTACGGCGTCGCGAAACGGGCCATAATAGCTAGAGGCGTATTTAGCCGAATACGCCATAATCATGGTGTTATGGTAACCAGCATCTTCTAACGCTTCGCGAATAGCGGCGATCCGCCCGTCCATCATGTCTGATGGAGCCACCATATCGGCACCAGCAGCCGCATGTGATAAGGCCTGTTTGACCAAAATCTCAGTGGTGATGTCGTTCTGCACATAACCTTGCTCGTCAATAATGCCGTCTTGCCCATGGGTTGTGAACGGGTCTAAGGCAACATCGGTCATTATTCCTAGTTCAGGGAAGGCTTGTTTCAGCGCTTTCACTGCACGTTGCGCTAACGCATCGTCAGCGTAAGCTTGCTCGGCCAACAATGACTTTTGGTCTAAAGGTGTTACCGGGAATAAAGCGATCATTGGCACACCTAAGGCAACCAATTGCTCTGCTTCTTTTAATAATAAATCGATACTAAAACGCTGAATACCCGGCATTGATGCAATGCTCTCGGTCTTATTTTCGCCTTCAATAACAAACATCGGATAAATCAGATCATCAACGCTAAGCTGATTTTCACAGGCCAAGCGACGGGAAAAATCATGGCGACGAATACGACGCATACGGGTTGCAGGGAAAACTCTTGATACGCTCACTCAGCGCTCCTTAAAATTTAGCATTGTACATCTAGCGCTACTTTAAGCGGCTATAGCTTGCTCGGCAAGCGTAGCCAACAACTTTCTTAACACTTATCAAACAGCTGCAAGTTGCTCATTGAATGTAAGCTAAAACGCCCAATATCAGGGATAAGCGCCAACTGCCAAGGAAAACGTTTCCACATTTAGCTGACATTTGTTAAATTAGTGATACAACATGGCGTAATGTCACAGTGAGTGACGCAGGTTCTATACCTTACTTTAGGTAAGCTAACCAAGTCATGAATCGATTAGTTTTTGGAGAATAAATGGCCACAATTAAAGACGTAGCAGCTGCCGCCGGTGTTTCTGTCGCCACCGTATCACGCGTGGTAAACAATGGTCCTAAGGTTAGCGCCAAAAACCGTGATTTAGTTAAAAAGGTGATGCTAGAACTGGGTTATCGCCCCAACGCCAATGCGCGAGCCTTAGTCACTCAAACCAATCCTACTCTTGGTTTAGTATTTAGCGAATTGACCGACCCGTTTTTTGCCACCCTGGCTGGCGGTGTTGAGAAGGTGACTCGCAATAACAACATTCAGTTACTCATTAGCAACGGTTTAGTGAGTGCCGAAAGCGAAAAACGTGCAATTGAAACCTTATTGGAACAGCGCTGCCAAGCTCTCGTTGTGCATTCTAAGGCCCTGAGTAATCAAGCCTTAATTGACTACGCAGAAGCTGTACCGGCAATGGTACTGATTAACCGGTATATTCCAGAGATCGCTCATCGCTGTGTGTGGTTAGACAACCAAGCTGGTGGCGAAGCAGCCGCTAGGCACTTGCTAGCACAAGGCCACGAAAACATTGCCTGCATTACCAGCAACTACGACATCGAAGATCCACGTTTACGCTTACAAGGCGCAAAGGCCGCTTTAAGTGAGCATGGTATGCCGTTATCGGAACACGCTATTGCATCATCAGATCCCAATGAAATTGGCGGCGAAATTGCCGCACAAAATTTATTGGCACGTGGTTTAGACTTCTCAGCCTTGATTGTTTACAACGATTCAATGGCGTCTGGGGCTATCACTGTATTGTGCGATAACGGTTATCGAGTTCCTGAAGATGTATCGGTCATTGGTTTTGATGACGTGCTGTTATCACGCTATTTACGACCAAAACTCACCACCATGCGTTACCCCATTGAGATGATGGCTATGGAAGCTGCTGAAATGTCTTTAGCCTTAGCCGCTGGAGAGCCCGTAGCGCCCATTCATAAATACGTACCAACCCTGGTAAAACGCGACTCTGTAGCGGTACACAAGCAACTCCAAAACGCCACTTAGCGCTTACAGCACGCAAGGCAATACCATGTCGTATCGAGTCTTTGGCTCGGTGCTACATCGCTGTAAAAACGAAATCGCTCATACCTTATATTCCCAACTTATCACGCAGGTTGTAATACACCGCACCTAAGGCGGTAAAAGGCACTTGCAGGTGTCGCCCTCCTGGAAAGCGGTAATGATTAAGCGAGGCAAATACGTCAAAACGTTGCGATTGCTCACTTAATACCTCTGCCAGCAATTTTCCCGCTAAATGGGTACAAGTTAAGCCGTGACCACTATAACCCTGCAGGTAATAAATATTGCTATCTAGGCGGCCAAACTGCGGCATTCGTGAATAGGTAAGCAAAAAGTTACCGGTCCATGCATAATCAATATTTACCCCGGTTAACTGCGGAAATAAAGCCTCAAATTTGGGTCTGATTTGTTTTTCAATTGAGGCCAAAGGCTTGGCCCCATAAACCACACCACCACCAAACAATAAGCGCTTATCGCCACTAATTCGATAATAATCCAACAGGTAATTACAATCTTCTACGCAATAGTTTTGAGGTAGCAACTGCTCACATAAATCATCACTTAGCGGCTCTGTAGCCACCACTTGAGTACCACAACGAATGGCTTTGTCACTTAGCTTAGGTTCTAACTCGCCCAAATACGCATTTCCTGCAAACAGCAAATAGTTAGCCCTTACGCTGCCATGCTCGGTGGTCACTTTGGCCGGTTCACCAGCTTGGTAATCAAGCACTGCAGACTGCTCGTAAATTTCTCCGCCTAAGGACAAAATCGCTTCTGCCTCTCCTAAGGCTAAGTTAAGCGAATGAATATGCCCGCCTTTCATGTCTAACAAGCCACCTTGGTATGCTTGAGTGCCAACAACTTTCGCTAACTGCGCTTTGTCTAATAACTCAAGTTGATGATTACCAAAGCGCTCCCAGTTCGCTTTTTGTTCAGCTAAGCCTTTCAGTTGCTTGGCATTATATGCCGCAAATACCCCACCTTGCTGGTAGTCACACTCAATATGGTAATCGGCAATTCGTGAGCGAATAATCTCGCCGCCCTCAAAGATCATTTCATTAAGCGCTTGCGCTGTATTTTTATCGTAACGCTGCTCGATGACATCAACATCTCGACTGTAGCTATTGACGATTTGTCCGCCATTTCGTCCAGTGGCCCCAAAACCTACTTTGACACTTTCCAGTATTACTACATGAAAGCCTTTTTCGGCTAAATGCAGCGCCGATGATAAGCCACTAAAGCCGGCACCAATAATACAAACATCGCAACGAATATGCTGCTGTAGCTGAGGAAACTGGCGCGTATTGTTGGCACTGGCGGCATAATACGAAGCGGTATGGCTAAGCATGTTGACTCCTTAACGACACTCTATTGCTGGTGTAAGCTAGCCGCTTTAACAAACTGGGTAAAAATGGCCTGCGAAATCGGGTTGCGAGTGGCTTGCCATTCAGGGTGCCATTGCACCGCATAAAAGAAAGGATGCTGAGCCAGCCGATAAGCTTCCACCAAGCCGTCTTCCGCCTGCGCCTCTACAATCAATGAATCCGCTAAGCGATTTACACCTTGGTTATGCAAAGAGTTCACCTCAATGCTCTGACAATCAAGCCAACCAGCCAACCAACTGTCTTCGGCAAGCTTAAGTGAGTGTTGGTCAGCGTATTTTATTGAAAAGTTTTCGCTCTCGGGCTCTCTATGCTCAATCGCTCCCGCTAATTGATAAACCTTGTGGTGCAAACTGCCGCCAAGCGCTACGTTCATCTCTTGAAAGCCCCGGCAAATACCCAATACTGGAAGAGCATGCTGTTTAGAATATTCAACAATAGCAAAAGCTAATCTATCTCTACCGCCATCTAAACGCGGTTCTTGGTGAGTC
Organism: Agarivorans sp. 2_MG-2023; assembly: GCF_030548085.1. Lineage (NCBI taxonomy): Bacteria > Pseudomonadati > Pseudomonadota > Gammaproteobacteria > Alteromonadales > Alteromonadaceae > Agarivorans > Agarivorans sp. 2_MG-2023. Next base: position 192,119 of record NZ_JAUORQ010000008.1, on the reverse strand, counting down.
GCACCATACAACTGTGGATGCACATTAGAATGACTGCCGGTGAGCAATACACCATCCAGTTGCGCTAATAGCGAATGCAGCGCTTCACCTGTTAGTTGATGCGTTAAAATCACTGGGCTCGCGCCATACTCAGCCAAAGCGTTCAGATAAAATTCATTAACACTTTGTACCTGATAAAGCCCTAGTGGTTTATGGCAGGTGATGATACCTATCAATGGTTGCTTGTGGCTTTTTGTCATCAATATACTCCCTCAAACATAGCCTATTCAGCTTAGGGTTAAAGTGGCATACAATTTATCCAATGTAAATTATATTTAACATCTTGAGTTTTGAGCAATCAAGCAAACCAGACAAAATGTGAGTAAGGCTAATAAGTTGCGTCTTTAAACAGCATTTGATCATGCCGCCAGCTAGAAAAAGACTGCGCTTATACTGAACAGCTTATTCATTAATGCATTTGCTATTTCACTGCTGCATAGCAGGAATCAAGTAAATCAATGGCAGCCTAGTAGCTTAATAGGTAAAATTGCTCGGCAACAATTAAGGAGTATGGGGCTCACCCTCAATCATGGCCGAACACGTAAGCATTAAAATCCAACTCAATTCGGCGCCCATTGCCGCGCCGAACGCACAACAAAACAGCATTGATAAGGTTTTAGCACCTAAACCTCCTTTCGACATTCGCAAGATTGCCGCCGCCGTACTTTTTTTATTACTGCTTATCGGTGGCGTAATCGCGCAATTTTGGCCTGCGCCTTCTAATGCTCTTGCTGCCCAAACTGCCAGCAGCGAGCCAGTACATTTAGCCGAAACAGTAACCACCGAGAACCTGGATAGTGAAGCAACGCAGCCTAAACAAGAGCCCGAAACGAGCTTTGAGATTCAGAAAAATACTCAGGCTAAACAAACAGTACAGACAAGCGAAATAGAGCAGGTTGCAGAAAAACAAACATCAGCGCAGCAGCCAAGTGACACGCTCAGCGCGAACAATATTGAGCAGCCCGCTATACAAGCAATAGTCGAATTAGAGCCAGCAACTTCGACTAGCGCTGAAACAGAAAATAAGTTAAATCTTCGAACTGACGAAGCCTTAGCAAACGAAGCGATAACGGACGAGCCTCAACACCCAGTAACGACATCAGCAGAGCCTGCAACTCCAGCATTAAGCGAACAGCCGGTCACCACTGCAGAGCAAGCCAACTGGTTTACTGAACAGCTACCCCGCGCGCAATTAACTAGCGCAATAAAGCAACGCGAACCTGTAGATTCCCTCACGGTGGTGAAGCTAGACCAACAAAGCAAAATCTACTTATTTAGCGAGCTACGCAACATGCAAGACCAACAGATTCAAGTGCATTGGTACCAAGATGAACGCTTGCGTGCCAGCGTAGATTTGGCCATTGGTGGGCAACGTTGGCGCACAAATTCCAGTAAGCAATTTGATAAGCATAGCCGTGGCCATTGGCGAGTGGCCATTTTCAATCAGCAACAACAGCTAATTTTTGAACAGAACTTTGTTGTGGAGTAAGCCTAGTCACTTGCAGCGCCGCGCAGTCGTGGTAAATTGAACATTCGTGTTGAAGCACAATAGGGTGAGCCATGGAACTTGAATTGATTCGCAGTGCGCTAGGTTGGGGCGCATTGATTAATGTAGCGGTATTGCTCTATTGGTTCGCCTTTTTAACTCTTGCCCACGACTGGACGTACAAGCTGCATTCCAAATGGTTTAATCTTAGCGTAGAAAAGTTTGACCGTTTTCACTACCTGGGCTTGGCACTCTATAAAACGGCCATTATTGCCTTTTACATTGTGCCTTATATCGCCCTAAGTATAGTGTTAGATTAGTCGGTATACAGCACTATCGATTGCGGCTCAGTAATTGAATAGCCCACCGTAGCCACACCTTCTACATCTTGAATTTGGGTATTAATGGTACCCTCTACCCATACCGGTTCCCAAAGATCTTCTAACTGCAAACCTTGTTTATAAGTAACGTAAACGATCTGATTAGGCGGCGGTGGCGGGTAATGCAAACATGCGCCAAAGTAAGGCACTAGCAAAAATTCAGTCACCAGCTCCCCTTCGCTATCCAAAGGCACAATAAAGCCAGGAATTCGAATAGGTTTGCCGTCGAGCTCTTTATTCACACTCACATTTAAGTTTTGCTGACCCGCTTGATCCATTGGCGCATTGTGGTCCACCTCTGGCAGTGCCATTTGTCGTTCGCTTTCCGGTAATAGCTGATCCCACACGTCAATGCCATCAGCCTGAGCAGTTAGGCTGAGCATCAATAAACCAACTAAGTAATAAGCAAGTTTCATTATTTTTCCTTATTAAATCTTAATGCTCATGCCGTCACTCAGGGAGTAACGATAAGCACGCCACGCAGGCAATACACCAGCAATAAAGCCAACAACCACTACCGCCAACAGCAAATACCATTGCTCTAACGTTGGCCAAGCAAGTGTTAAGTAAAAGCCAAATTGATTAAGCAGAAGAGGCTTAGCCGCTCCCAAAATGAGATACATACTGGCAAGGCCAAATATTGCCCCCAGCCCACTCAATAGCAACGCCTCAATCAACAGCAAACCAAAGATATGTCGAGGTTTAGCCCCCACAGAGCGTAATATAGCCATCTCGCGGCGACGCTCTTTTAGGCTCACCATAAGAGTGGTTAACATGCTCATTAAACCAGTGATCACAACACAAATCGACACCGCCAATAACGCGCTTTCAGCAATGCTCAAGATTCCCCATAACTCTTGTAGGGCAACACCAGGCAAAATCGCTAATAGAGCTTCGCCTTTATATTGATTTATTTGTCGCTGCAGATTAAATATCTGAAGCTTAGATTGAGTGCCTAACATCATCGCTGTAATGCTAGAGGGAGTAAGTTGTTGCTCGCTATATGGCGTGGCTTGCGGCGCTAGGTGAATCGCCTCAATACCGGCCAGCGAGGTTATCACGGTGCGATCTACTGGTGTACCGGTAGGTTTAAGTATGCCACTCACCACAAAAGGATATTGATCGTGATTAACAAAGCTAACGGCGGCAATGCCATGTGCAACTACAATTTTGTCGCCCAAGCCATAACCGAGTTTTCGAGCCACCTCAGCACCCAGCACCACTTCAAACGTTTCGTTCAAGGCTTCGCCTTGAGCAAAGCGTAACGGCTGCTTATTGGCATATTGATAGTGCTCAAAAAAGCTATTGGTGGTGCCCATGACTCGGTAGCCTCGGTGCGAATCCCCCAAGGAAATAGGAATAGACCACTTAACCGATTTCTGACCGGCAATCTCTTGATAGCTATCCCATGAAATATTGTTCGTCGCGTTACCAATACGAAACACCGAATACAGCAATAATTGAGTTGGCCCACTGCGAGCGCCTACAATAAGATCGGTCCCCGAAATGGTAGAGGCGAAGCTCGATTTAGCTTGAGTACGCAGGTTTTCAACACCGAGTAACAAAGCCACACTCAAGGCAATGGTAAATAAACTGAGTAAGGCAGTACCGCGCCTTGCCCACAAACTGTGTCCGGCTAATTTAAGCAAGCTCATTTTGGCCTCCTAAATTTAACTCAGGTAAATCCACCACTTGTTCAAAACGTTCGGCCAGCTCATGGTCGTGGCTTACTAACAACAAGCTGCTATCGCAGTGGCTTAATTCTGCCATGAGTAAGTTCATGAAATGTTCACGGTTGGTTTTATCCAAAGCAGAAGTGGGTTCATCAGCAATAATCAGTGCTGGTGAGCCAATCATTGCACGCGCAGCCGCCACCCTTTGTTGCTGGCCAATACTTAGCTGACCGACCGGTTGCTCTAGCTGCTTATCGGGCAGCTGTAAATGCGCCAACAAGCGACGTGCTTCTTCTAATACCGTGACTGAACGGCTCAACGCTCGTTGTTTGCGCACTTTGGAGAACTGACAAGCTAGCGCCACATTCTCTACCACAGACAAATAAGGCAACAAGTTAAACTGCTGAAAAACATAGCCAATATTATCTGCTCTCAACTGGTCTCGCTGAGCAGCACGCAGGCTTGCACAGTCTTTTCCCATAAACGTTAAGCAACCCTGCTGTGGACTAATCACTCCCGCAATTAAACTGAGCAAAGTTGATTTACCACAACCACTTGGCCCATGAATAAAAGTGTGACTAGCTGCCGATATGTTTAAATGAGGAATGTGAATAGCCGGGTGTTGTTCACCCGGCCACGCAAACACCACTTCATCTAAACGTAAAAGAGAAGCAGAGTGGCTCATACTATAGTTTTACCTTGTTTTGCGTTGGTGTGGCTTCTATTGCTACTTGCCCGCGATCACTCGCTCCCTGCACCTGAATTTTCTGCATACGAGGGAAGTAGTTAAACAACTGTAAATCGAAGCTGCTTAGATCAGCTAACTCATGACAGTGGAAGTGATAGGTAAGGCGCACGTCTGAATGGGCAGCATGCTCGCCATGCGCTTCGTGCCCATCATGGTCATCATGGCTTTCATGAGCATGGTCGTCATGATCTTTGTGCTCATCATGCTTGTCGTGGGCATGATCGTCATGGTCTTTGTGCTCATCATGCTTCTCGTGAGCATGGTCGTCATGGTCTTTGTGCTCATCATGCTTGTCGTGAGCATGGTCGTCATGGTCTTTGTGCTCATCCTGCTTGTCATGAGCATGCTCATCATGATGTTCGTCTTCTTGGTCTAAGTCACCCCAATGTTGGCCAACTTTTTCCAACTCACATTGGCCGCCATTAAATACAAACAACTGCATGGCTTGAGCAGCCTGCTTTTTTGCATCATCCAATATCTGATGTTGTTGCTCGTTGGCAGGCGCGTGTTCAAAGCCTAAAAAGTTGTCGGCAGGTGAGAGTATTTCAATTTCCAACTCTTCACCAGCGGCAGCAAAAAATAACTCGGCTACGCCGTGTTGGTGAGCGGATTGTGCAAATGCTGCACTACTAAGCAGGCCAAAGCTGGCCGCAATTAAAGGCTTAAAGGTCATTATAGGTATCCATTGTTAGCTAAAAATAAAAGAATATAGATTTAGTTAACTGGCAGGAGGCGAGCGCGCGCTAGCCGCTAGACTATGGGCATTTTTAAAAGCGTAATTAACGGCAACAAAAGACCGCGCAGTCATTAACGACGCAATCACTAAGGCACTACTCACCAAGGCGGTAGCGAGTTTTTCTAAGTTAAAACACAGCTGGCAATGGAGCTCTGAATGATCTGGGTCTAAACGCTCTGCCTGATGCTCGCCCCACGCCAAGGCAAAGGTAAATACTGAAAAAATCAGTATCCAAGTTATACCTTGTTGCCGGCGGGGGTTTAACATTATCAGCTACCTTGTGTGTACTTCTTAAACAACTAATCCTAACTAGGATTCAAGCAGTTTTACTTCGTAAGAGCCAAATTTACGTATGTTTATCACACCATTGTTAAAAATTAAGTATTGGCCTTTAATACCTTGCAACTCACCTTTCACTAAAGGGTTTTTATCTAGGTTAAAACTACTAATTTTGCTTGGGTATTGTTCAACGGGAAAGTGTAAGTCTACCACCGCCTCGTCGGGCAATGCGGTAATTGAATCTAAGCCAAAACGTTCTGCAAGTTCCGCTAAGGCATCACCAATTTGTGGCAACAATCGTTCTCGCTCGGCCACTAAATCTAATTCAATCGCGTCGCCTTTTAGCATCGCCCGCCAGTTGGTTTTATCGGCCACCAATTTAGCTAACTCAATCTCCACTAAACCGGACAATTGGCGTGTTGCCACTTTAAAGATAGGCAACGCTTGAGTAGCGCCCTGGTCAATCCAACGAGTAGGAATTTGAGTATGGCGAGTAATGCCCACCTTTAAACCGGAAGTATTCGCTAAATAGACATAGTGCGGAATCATACAGTTGGTTTCGCCCCACTCGGGCTCACGGCACGTTCCTTCGCTATAGTGGCAAGTTTCGGGTTTCATAATGCACATATCGCAGCTCGCTAGTTTGCGCATACAAACAAAACAATGGCCTTGCGAATAACTCTTTTTGGTGGCTTTACCGCAGTTTCGGCAATGAATGTTACCGGTAAATTCAAAGGCGAAAGATTGTCCAATCAGGGGGTTAAGGTGCAGCTCTTGTTCACCTACCGGCAAATAATATTGTACTTGCTCGGCCAGTTCGGCGCGCATTTTAGATAAATGACCCTGCATCTTACTCTACTCTTTGAATAACTATTTAGCAGAGCAGTGTAAAGCAAAGCTCAGCGGCGTCCAAGCTTCAACATAAGCATTATTTTAGTAGGGATAGTCTTCGTCACTGCTGGTTTGGTCCATCATTATTTGATGCAGCTCGCCGCTTTCAATAAGCAGCGGCATGGTTTGGTCAAATTGATTTAATAACATTGCGCCTTTTTCAGTGGCAGAAAAACAAAAAGTAGTGCCATAGCCAAACACACTATCGATAAATGCAAAGTCCCCTTTCAGTGACGGAGAGCTATCTAGTAATGCCTCAACATCATCTCGATAATCCAAAATGGCATCTACACGGCCAACTTTAAGTAATTTAATCATTTGGCTTAAATCAGAGTATTCATCGTAGCTGGCTCCTTCTGGCAAAGAGTCTGCCCAATCGTAACCAAGGTGAGACACTACACGCTTCCCCACTAAATCGTCGCTTGATTGATAGCTATTAGCAAATGTGGCTGAAACCAGCATATCGGTAACATCGCGCTCAATTAAGTATTGTGAACAATTGGCCTTATCGAACTCATCGGCTGAAGCACCAAAAACAAGATCAACCTGCTGCTTTTCTAACATGGCCAAGCTACGTGGGTAAGGCATAAAGTGGGCGGTATAGCTGTAGTCGGGGAAAATACGTTCGACTAATGAAAAATAATAGCCGGTGCCATTTCGGTTACTAAAATCTTCCCAAAAGTCGGTGGCGATATCGATATTGCTAGCCGCGACAAAGGGCGTATTAAACAACAATAAATAAATGGATAATCGCGGCATAAGCCGTCCATGCTTATCAATAGGTATTAATAAGCATAGCCGAGTTAACGCGGTATAAAGGCTTAAAAGATCCCCTCAAGGATTCCGTTCTTTTTTGCTAAGGAGCTCCTTGTTTCACTGTCGGAAACACGTTCCGCGCCGCGTAGCATGGCATCGATCAGTTCAGCCGCGTCAAATTTAGTTAAGGCTTCATCAGCACCTACTTGGCTCGCGCGGTCTACGCTAATTTCACTTGATAGTGAGGTATGCAAGATAATGTAAGCGTCTGCTACACCGGGGTCGCTACGCACTTCAAACGTCAGTTCGTAACCATCTAAGCCTGGCATTTCAATATCACTTACTAATACATCTACCGGTTGCCCGGCGGCTGCGGATTGCTGCATCATTTTAAAAGCAGTCGCACCATCGCTAGCCATTTGATAGTCAATTTCAATGCTATCCAGGGCGCTAGATAACTGCTTACGTGCCGTGGCCGAGTCATCCACCAGCAAAATTTTAAGTTGGCTAAGAATAGCTTGGTCTGGCAGGCTGACCGATACGCGAATTCGGTCTTCATCGTCTGGAAATACGCTAGCAATTAGCTTTTCAATATCCAACAGCTGAATCAGCTTATCGTCTACCCGCGTAACGCCGGTTACGTAAGCATCTTTACCTAAGGTGCTTGGTGGTGGATCGATATCGCGCCAGCGACACTCGGTAATGCGGTCAATACCACGCACCAAAAAACCTACCGTTTGGCGGCTTACGTCGGTAATAATGATTGAACAAGCATCGCGCTCGTCTTCGGCAATCGGCCGATAACCTACAGCTGCTGCCATATCAATAACCGAAATAGTTTGCCCACGTAAGGAAGCAGAGCCTAATACATGCTCATGAGAATGAGGCAGGGCGGTAAGCCGAGTATAAGGAACAATCTCTCGTACCTTTAAGGTGCCAATTGCAAATAATTGGTTTAGCGACAACCTAAAATGCAATAAACCTTGTGTCTGACTCGTGGCGCTACTCATGAAGCATCCTTACTTTTTCGGATAACGATCAACTAATGGCAGTCGCCCTTGAACGCTCTATTACAAGCGGGTCAAGTTGGCGAAACTGCTCACAAATTTGTTTTATAACTGCGCTGCCGCAAGCCGAGTGAGGCAGGGTAGCACTGACAACTACAATATCAATTGCTGGCAAGGGCGGCATTGTTTTAGCGCACAATTCTTGCAATTCACCTTTGCTAGAACGCGCCATTGCTGCTAGCGCAAGCCCTTGCGAAACCATACCATATAATCCGCTATGGTTTGCACTGGTAGCCAGTAAGCGATAAGGCAGCTCGGCCTTATCTAAACCATCTATGGCGCTACTATGAAACTTACAGTCTGCTTCATATAGCGCGATAGGAATCGGTCGTTGCTGGCTTAGATCTTGATGTTTTGGGCTTACCCAAACGCCTTGATCGTGCCTTAGCAAGTAACCCTCGTCGCTATCTGGGCTGCGAGTGAGAATGGCTAAATCCAGCTCACCACTATCTAAACGCTCTCGCAACTGGTAGCTAGGCCCAGCGTGCAAACGCAAACATAAGTGAGGAATGTGTTGTTGCAATAGCTCACTCAACACCGGCAATACCGACACACTGTAATCATCAGGGCAGCCAATTCGTAACTCTACATTAGCGTGATTGTGTTTAAGCTCGGTGACAGCTTGGTCGTGCAAACTCACAATGCGTCGCGCATAACTGGCTAAGGCTTGGCCTGCGGGGGTAAGCACTAAACTTCTGCCTTCTTTTTCAAACAAGGGGCTTTGACTCTCTTGCTGCAACTTTTTCATTTGTGCACTAATCGCCGATTGAGTGCAAAAGGTTTGGCTAGCGGCTCGAGTAAAACTGCCACTTTCAACAAAAGCCACTAAACTGCGTAAGGCATCAATATCCATTTATTACCCATCACTCTTGTTAATAGTTGCCATCAAAAATAATCGTTATTCAAACTACAAGCAACTTGCCACACTAAAGCCATCAACCACTTAGCAAGGAGCCGCTATGATTTTGCATGATTACCTTCCCTCTGGAAATGGCTACAAAATTCGCTTATTACTCAGCTTATTGGCTCAGCCTTTTCAGCTAAAACACTATGATATTGTTGCTGGAGAAAGCCATACACCTGAATTTTTGGCGCTCAATGCCAATGGTAAAATTCCGGTATTGCAGCTAGACGACGGTCGCTGCTTAGCAGAATCTAATGCGGTATTGTTTTATCTGGCACAAGGCAGTCAATATTGGCCTACCGACCCTTGGCAGCAAGCGCAAGTTTTGCAATGGATGAGCTTTGAGCAATACAGTCACGAACCCAATATTGCTTCAGTGCGGTTTTGGCTAGGCCATGCTGGTTTGAATGAAACTCGACGCGCCCAACTGGCAGATAAAAAACGCCAAGGCTATGCCGCCTTAGACGTAATGGAAAAGCATTTAAGCCAACACCGTTATTTAGTTGGTGAACGCTTAAGCATTGCCGATATTGCCTTGTATGCCTATACCCACGTGGCTGAAGAAGGCGAGTTTAGTTTGGCTAGCTACCCCGCAATTCAAGCGTGGTGTAAGGGCATTGCTCAGTTAGACAATTATGTCTCGATAGACGATGAATCAGCTTTACTAGCGTGATGCCAATAAGCTTAAAAAAGGACCAAGCCAATAATATCGGCTTGGTCAAACGCGCTTACAATTTAACGATTAATTTTCCTTGGTTTTGACCACTAAACAGCAGGTTAATACCCTCTATGGCTGACTCTAAACCTTCTAATACATGCACTCGATATTGCAACTTACCCGCTTGCAAGTAAGCACCAACTTGCTGCATAAGCTGCGGCGCTTTGTCGAAGTGATCTGGCATGGTAAAACCTTGTATGCTTAGGCGCTTCTTCACAATAGCGATCCAGTTTGGCCCCGCTGAAGGTGTTTCAGTGTTGTAATCGGCAATCATGCCGCACACCACAATACGGCCATGTGCGTTCATGTTATCAACTGCTACTTGTTGAATCGCACCGCCGGTATTCTCGAAATAAATATCTACACCATCGGGTGTCAATTCAGCCACTTTGGCGGCAATGTTGTCGGTTTTATAGTTAACTGCGCCATCAAAACCCAGTTCATCCACCAGCCACGCACATTTTTCATCGCTGCCAGCAACACCAATCACCCTTAAACCTTCCGCTTTAGCAATTTGCCCCACTAAGGAACCAACCGAACCCGCAGCGCCACTCACCAATAAGGTCTCACCTGCTTTAGGCTTGCCTATCTCTAACAAACCTTGTGCAGCCGTCATGCCTGGTAGCGCAAGCACTGCCAATACGGCTTCAGCAGGTAAACCTGGCGGTACAATGTTTACGCCAGCACCATTACTAATGGCTTGCTCGGTCCAACCAAACATGCCCATTACACTAGAGCCAACCGGGAAACTAGGGTTTAACGACTCAACCACTTCAGCGATACCGCTGGCACGCATTACCTCACCCAACTCTACAGGCGGAATGTAGCTATCACGGTCGTCACTCATCCAGCCGCGCATGGCAGGGTCTAAAGACATATGGGTTTGTTTAACCCTAAATTGACCTTCTTGCAAAGCCTGTACAGCGTGCTGCTGGCTTTCGAAACAACTGGCTTCAATGCTGGTAACCGGGCGTTTCACTAAGTGAATTGATTGATAACTAGACATTACGCATCCTTTTTGAGTGGCCTTAGCCGTTCATTGTTAGTGGAAATAGTATAAATAGATGCATAACTTGGAATAAATAGCCCTTACAGCTAAACTTTATTGCCTTTTAGACAAAAATAAAACCTTATGGATAAGTTACGCGCGCTACAATACTTCGCCCATCTAGCCGAATCTGGTAGCTTTACCCAAACTGCAGCAGCCTTTAATGTTCCACCCTCATCGGTATCACGACGGATTACAGATCTAGAATCCATGCTAAAACAGCAACTATTGCAGCGTAGTACCCGCCAAGTGAAACTGACCGAGTTAGGAGCCCTGTATTACCAGCAAATTTTACCCGCTTTACATGGCCTTAATGACGCAGAAGATTTATTAAAACAGCAGCAACAACACCCTAGTGGCATGTTATCGATAAGTGCTATGCCCAGTTACGGAGAGCTTTGTTTAGCCCCCATTCTTAGCGAGTTTTCTCAGATTTATCCGGATATCGTTCTCGATCTACACTTCAGTGACCAACTCAGTAATTTACGTCGCGACCAGATCGATATTGCCGTGCGTGCGGGTAATGCCCCTGATGATCGGATTATTGCTAAAAAGCTATCCAATAATCATTTTGTGTTGTGCGCTGCACCAAAGTATTTGGCCAAACATGGTTTACCTCATACGCCTGCAGACTTAAACGCTCACCCGAGTCTTCGCTATCGCAGCCCTGAAAAAGTATTACCTTGGTACTACAAACACCTGCAGCAATGGCAAGAATTAAGCGCTCCTATTCGCTTAATTTCTAATCATGGTACAAGCTTAGTGAATGCTGCCATCAACGCAGAAGGCATTGCCTTGCTCCCCGAATGGGGAATTAGCCAACAGCTCGCCGAAGGCAGTTTAGTAACGATTGATGTGGGCCAAGACATTCGAGTATCTACAGCGGAATCCTCAGGAATTTTTCTTTTATACCAAGGGCTTAAATATCAGATCCCAAAAGTAAAAGTTGCTGTAGATTTTTTAGTTTCTCGTTTAACCCTGTAACTAGGCAGATATTCAGCCTATTGTTAAATGACACAAATGTTTCAACCAAACGACCAATGTAAGCCAGTAGATTATTTCGCAGTGATTGCTAAGTTGCTCAAACTTTGCACTTTTCTCTGCAAGGTTATTTGTTACGCTAGTGTTAATAGAAATTCTTGATAACTTGGTCTACTTTTAGCAACAAGCTCTTAGCAAAAGGAACTGTGTATGAGCGAGCCGGTCTCTGACCAACAATATGTGCGCTTTGTTGACGTTAAAAAAAGTTATGACCAGCGCAGCCTAGTAGTAAAAAACTTCAATTTAGACATTCGCAAAGGCGAGTTTGTTACCTTACTAGGCCCCTCCGGCTCCGGTAAAACCACCTGTTTGATGATGTTAGCTGGCTTTGAGGATGTCACCAGCGGGCAAATCCTCGTGAACGGCCAAGCCATTACCAACGTGGCTCCTTACAACCGCAATATTGGCATGGTGTTCCAACATTATGCGTTGTTCCCACACATGACCGTGGCTGACAATCTGGCTTACCCCTTAGTGGTTCGCAAGCTACCTAAAGAAGAAATTAAACGCCGCGTGGCGGAATCCTTAGCCCTGGTAGAGCTAGATAGCTTTGGCAAACGCTATCCGGGTCATCTCTCTGGCGGACAAAAACAACGGGTGGCCTTGGCTCGCTCGCTTATCTTTGAGCCTTCAATTGTATTAATGGATGAACCCTTAGGCGCTCTAGACAAAAACTTGCGAGAGCAAATGCAGCTAGAGATTAAGCGCCTGCACGAATCCATTGGGTTCACCGCTATTTACGTGACTCACGACCAAACCGAAGCGCTCACCATGTCGGATCGCATCGCAGTATTTAACGATGGCGTGGTGCAGCAATGTGCCGCCCCAGATGTATTGTATGAACGACCAGAAAATGCCTTTGTAGCCGACTTTATTGGTGAAAATAATCACCTGTCGGGCAAGGTACTCAATCGCGCTCAAGGCCTAGCCAAAGTAGAGCTAAGTGACGGTAGCGTAGTAACTGGCCAAGCGATGGATTGCCCCGAAACAGGCGAAGCCTGTGTACTGGCAGTACGCCCAGAGAACCTCTTCATCCAAAGTGACAAACATAGCTTTGAAAATAGTATTGAAGCTGAGTTTATTACCCGCCTCTATGTGGGCGACTTTATTCGTTACTTCTTCAAACTTCGTGACAAAACTGAGCTGATGGTAAAAGTGCTCAACGATCACGATGCGCCCAGTATTACTGCTGGTGCGCCAACTAAACTAACGTGGTCCGTTAATGACGGGTTAGCTTTTAATCCACCCCCGAGCTCTTAATGGTAAAGGAAGGTACCTATGAAACGTTTACTCCCAGTTATTGCCCTCGCATCTGTATGTAATATTGCGAGCGCAGACCAACTCACTGCGGTCTCTTTTGGTGGTGCCTACGGTGCAGCCCAACAAAAACATATGCTTGATCCATTTATGAAGGAAACGGGTCACAACATTCTGTTTGAAAACTACTCTGGCGGGATTGCCGAAATTAAAGCCCAAGTAGAAAGCGGTAACATCCTTTGGGATGTGATTGATGTAGAGGTAATTGACTTAGAGCGCGCCTGTTCTGAAGGCTTGCTAGAAGTAATTGATCACGACAGTTTACCCCCCGGTGACGATGGCACCTCGGCAGCCAAAGACTTTAGCGAAGCGGCATTAGCCAACGAGTGTGGCGTGGGGAATATTGTATGGACGGTATTGTATGCCTTTAATAACGACACTATTAAGGGTGGCCAACCTAGCTCTATTGCCGATTTGTTTGATACCAAGAAATACCCGGGTAAACGCGCCCTACGTAAGCGCCCGCAAGTAAACCTTGAGTGGGCATTAATCGCCGATGGCGTGCCAAAAGAGCAGGTTTATGAAGTATTAGAAACCGACGAAGGCCAAGCACGCGCCTTTGCCAAACTGGCCACCATTGCCGATGACATTGTGTGGTTCGACAGCTGGTCACAAGCGCCACAACTGCTTAATGATGGCGGCGCGGTAATGGTGCAATCAGCCAACGGCCGGATCTTTGATGCCATTCAAAGCGAAGGTAAGCCTTTTGAAATGGTGTGGGACGCTCACCTATACGACTTGGACGTATGGGCAATTGTAAAAGGCACCAAGAAAAAAGATTTGGCGATGGAGTTTATTCGCTTCGCTACTGGCTCTAAGCCTTTAAGTGGTATGCCTGAAGTAGCATACGGCCCAACCCGTAATTCATCTTACGCTTATGTAGATAAAGCGGTCATTCCCAAGCTACCGTCTTCGCATTTAGATGAGGGCCTAAAGGCTTCAGGTGATTTCTGGGCCGACTATGGCGAGTCACTGGGTGAGAAATTTAACGAATGGTTACTTAAGTAAGCGCAAGCTACGCCAGTAACCCTAGTTGAAATTGAAGGTGAAGATGAATAACAACAGCCTAAGCGTTGAAGAAATACTCGAGAGTAAGCGACTGCTTAACCGTAAAAAGCGCTTATTGCTGTTGTTTACCCTGCCGCTGTTGGTGTTTATCTTCATCACCTTTATTTCACCAATTGCCACCATGCTGTACCGCAGCGTTTATCACCCTACGGTTAGCCAACTGATACCACTGAGTTTAGCGGAGCTAAAAAACTGGGATGAAGCGAGCGATGATCTTCCGCCATCAGCGGCTTTGCAGCAATTTGCGATTGAGTTACAAGATTTATCCAAGCAGAGGCTCTCAGGCAAATTAGCCGAAGAGGTAAACCGACTTAAACCCGGCAGCTCTAGCTTGATTAAATCAAGCGCGCGAAAACTAAAGAAAAAAACCTTAGAAGAGTTACAAGAAAATGGCGATAGCATATTACTGGGTTACTCAAAAAAATGGCATAACATTGACCTATGGCGCGCAGTAAAACGGGCTGGTCAGCCATTCACCGATAGCTATTACCTCACTACTTTCGATTTAAAACGTAATCCCGCTGGCGAAATAGAACAGCGCGATACTCAAATCTACTTAAAGCTTTATTGGAAAAGCTTAAAGATAGCCATTTACATCACCTTGTTGACCGCGCTGCTAGCCTATCCATTGGCTTATTACCTGGCCACTGCACCTAGCAAAATAGCTAATCGGCTGATGGTGCTGGTACTACTGCCATTTTGGACCTCGCTGTTGGTGCGAACCACCTCATGGATTGCCATTTTACAAACTAATGGTGTGCTCAACTCAAGCCTACAGTCGCTAGGTTTGATTGATGAGCCCTTTGAGCTGCTGTATACCCAAGCGGCCACCATTATCGCTATGACCCATATTTTGCTGCCCTTCATGATTTTACCGCTGTATAGCGTGATGAAAAATATTGATCCCAGCTACTTACGCGCAGCCTTGTCGTTAGGTGCTAGACCCATACCGGCCTTCATAAAGATTTACTTACCAATGACCGTACCAGGAGTTAGCGCAGGCGCCTTGCTGGTATTTATTATTTCCATTGGTTACTACATTACCCCAGCCATTGTAGGGGGTACCGATGGACAGATGATTTCTAATATTATTGCCTTCCACATGCAGTCGTCGAACAACTGGGAGTTAGCCGCAGCCTTGGGCTCGTTATTGCTGGCACTGATTATTGCCTTGTATTGGATCTACGACCGCCTAGTGGGCGTGAATAACATTAAGTTGGGCTAAGCATGAAAAGCTATCCGAAGTACTTCACCTTTTGGCACATACTGGCTCACTACGGCTTACGTTTTTGTTCTTTGCTGGTACTAGCTTTTTTGATGCTGCCTATCTTAGTGATTATTCCCCTGTCGTTTAATGTAGAACCCTTTTTCAGCTTTACCGAAGGCATGCTGGCCTTAGAACCCGAAGCTTATTCGCTCAAGTGGTACGCCGAAATTTGGCATGATGACAAGTGGTTATTAGCGATTAAGAACAGCTTCATCATTGGTATTTTTGCCACCCTTATTGCCACTGTATTAGGCACCTTAGCCGCTATTGGATTAAGCAACCCCGCCATGCCTTGGCAAAAACTGTGGATGGCGATTTTGCTCTCGCCAATGATTGTGCCGCTGATTATTACCGCAGCAGGTATGTATTTCTTTTATAGCCAACTCAATTTGGCGGGCTCTTATCTGGGGGTGATTCTTGCTCACGCTGCACTCGGTACACCTTTTGTATTAATCACCGTAAACGCCGCGCTGTCGGGCTTTGACTATTCTTTGGTAAATGCCTCGTTAGGCTTGGGAGCGCGCCCCACCATGACGTTTTTCAAAGTGATCATGCCACTCATCCGTCCTGGTGTTATCTCTGGCGCTCTATTTGCCTTTATTACTTCTTTTGATGAAGTAGTGGTGGTGCTGTTTTTAGCTGGCCCAGAACAGAGAACAATTCCTCGACAAATGTTCTCTGGCTTACGTGAGCAAATAAACCCTACCATTTTGGCTGTAGCCACCCTGCTTATCATCATCTCAGCCCTATTGCTGTTCACCATTGAGTACCTACGTGCGCGCAGCGAGCGAATTCAAAGTGGTGAGCTCGATAGCTGATTACCGCGGCAATTCAATCGCTTACCATCACTAACTAAAAGCACTTAGCTAAATTGATCAATAACAAAAATATCATCAGTATTTTCTAAACTCACTCCTCAAAATCCTTATTTCAGCACTATGATTGGCAAGCAAATGCTTGGATATTTACTTTGATAGCCAAAAACTATCGTAAAAATAGATTCAATCGTTTTTACTTATTACAAGTGAAAATCGATACTAGCTACATCAAACGGAAACAACTTATTAAAACTTTTTGGAGAACATTATGTTAGATAATCGCGAAGGCCAAACCATTCCAAGTGTCACTTTCCATACTCGTCAAAACGATGCATGGGTAGACATTACTACCGAGCAACTATTTAAAGACAAAACCGTTGTAGTATTTGCCTTACCAGGTGCATTTACTCCAACCTGTTCATCAACTCACTTACCACGCTACAACGAGCTAGCCGGTGTATTAAAAGAAAATGGCGTTGATGAGATTGTTTGTTTAAGCGTAAACGATACCTTTGTAATGAATGCTTGGTTAGCCGACCAAGAAGCTGAAAACATCACTGTAGTGCCAGACGGCAATGGTGAATTCAGCGAAGGCATGGGCATGTTAGTAGACAAAGCTGACCTAGGCTTTGGCAAGCGCAGCTGGCGCTACTCAATGTTGGTGAAAAATGGCGTTATCGAAAAAATGTTCATTGAAGCTGACGTAGCGGGCGACCCGTTTGAAGTATCAGACGCAGATACCATGCTTAACTACATTAATGCCGATGCCAAGAAACCTGCAGCCATTAGCATTATTACTAAACCAGGCTGCCCATTCTGTGCAAAAGCCAAAGACTTACTTAAAGCCAAAGGTTTATCTTTTGAAGAAGTAGTATTGGGCACCGACGCTACCAGCGTAAGCCTAAAAGCACTAAGCGGTCGCAGCACTGTTCCACAAATATTTGTAGACGGTAAGCACATTGGCGGCAGTGACGACTTAGAAGCTTACTTAGCGTAAGCAATAAAAACTCAGGCGAGTCGGTCTACTCGCCTGTACTTTCCCATTCGCTGGTATTTTTAAAGGTAGTAACCATGTCTAATATACGCGCTAAAAAAACTGTAGATGTTGCCGTGATCGGTGGCGGAACTGCTGGCCTTGCTGCTTATCGAGCCGCTAAACAGCATACTGATTCAGTATTAATGATTGAGGCTGGTCCTTACGGCACTACCTGTGCGCGAGTGGGCTGTATGCCGAGTAAACTCCTGATCGCCGCGGCTGAAAATGCGCATCAATATGAAAAGTCAGCCCAATTTGGGGTAAACCTAGGCAAACCGCAAATTGATGGCCATGCGGTAATGCAACGCGTAAAAGCCGAACGCGATCGCTTTGTAGGATTTGTATTGGAGTCGGTGGAAGGCATTGACCCTGAGCACAAACTAGATGGTTATGCCGACTTTATAGACCAGCACCACCTTAATGTAAGTCACTCAGATGGCGGCTCTACGATTGTAGAAGCTAAACGCATCGTTATCGCCAGTGGTTCTCGCCCAGCATTCCCGGCACCTTGGGCTGAATTAGGTGATCGTTTGTTAGTTAACGACGACATTTTTGAGTGGGACAGCCTACCAGAATCGGTGGCAGTATTTGGCCCAGGCGTTATTGGACTAGAACTTGGCCAAGCCTTACATCGCTTGGGAGTAAAAGTGCTAATGTTTGGAGTTGGCGGTGCGGTAGGCCCACTAACAGATCCAGCGTTAACCGACTACGCCAATACCACTTATAGCGAAGAGTTTTACCTAGATTCTGATGCCAAGGTAGAGCTCATTGAACGCAGCGAGCAGGGCGTAAAGCTTCGCTATATTGATAAACAAGGCGACACCGTTGAAACCGAAGTAGATTACTTAGTTGCTGCTACTGGTCGCAAACCTAATACCGATAAACTTGGTTTAGACAAACTCGATATTCAACTGGATCAACGAGGTGTGCCGGTAGCCGACCACTACACCTTGCAAACCTCACTCAGCAATATTTTTATTGCCGGTGATGCCAGCAACCAAATTCCTTTGTTACACGAAGCCGCAGACCAAGGCAAAATTGCTGGCGATAA
The DNA here is from genome assembly GCF_030548085.1 of Agarivorans sp. 2_MG-2023. Classification (NCBI taxonomy): domain Bacteria; kingdom Pseudomonadati; phylum Pseudomonadota; class Gammaproteobacteria; order Alteromonadales; family Alteromonadaceae; genus Agarivorans; species Agarivorans sp. 2_MG-2023. Next base: position 173,796 of record NZ_JAUORQ010000008.1, on the reverse strand, counting down.
CGCTGGCAGAGGCAACGACATACGAGCAGGCCTACGCCGTAGCTCTATTGCTGCGGTATTTAGTGACCCGCAAATTGCGATGGTTGGCGAGAGCTACCGCGATATTGAAAAGCGCCTAGGTAACTGTGGCTGTTTTGAAGTAGGCGCTGTGAGCTTTGAAAACCAAGGACGTAGCCGCGTGATGTTAGTTAATAAAGGTATCGCTCACCTTTATGGCGAACAAGGTACCGGACGCTTCTTAGGTGCCGAGATTATTGGCCCTAACGCTGAACACTTAGCTCACCTATTGGCCTGGGCGCATCAGGCAAAAATGACCGTATCACAAATGTTAGATATGCCATTTTATCACCCGGTGATTGAAGAAGGAGTGCGCACCGCACTGCGCGACTTAAACGCTAAGCTGCACCTTGGCCCAGAAATGATTGATGCTTGTATGGAGTGTGGAGTAGGTAGCTAATCCAATTCATCTAACAAGTACATTGCCCCTTTTGCTTAAGCAACAGGGGCTTTTTTATATCTAGTGATACAAAAATCAATAAAAATGGTAGCATCAGCAACTATTGATAACAGCACTTATCATTAGCGGCGCTTTCCTCTATGCTAATGACAGTTTTGTGGGTACAAGGATGGTCGATACAAACGCTTATGTCTTTTCTTAGATGTTTACTTACGCTAGTTATAGCGGCACTTGTGGCCTTTGCGCCATCGCTATCTGCTACTCCTTTCAGTGCTAGTTCGCAACAGATCTATTATGCAGAAGACCAGCAAGTATTGCCGCATCGTTACAGCGATATTCCGCTTTGGTTAAACAAACTAAACAAAGCAGAGCGGGTAAGCCTCACCGGGGGTAGCTACTGGTTAGTTAAAAAATTGAATATTACAGAGCCCAATCAATGGATCACCAATGTAGAAGGGCCAGTAATAGAAAACATCGACTATTACCTGTATTCAGAAGGTAATCAAATTCGCCACCTGAGCAGTGGTTATTTACACTCCTACGACTACCTCTTCAGCTATGCGCGACACATAGATACGCCCACTTTAGGCGGTTATTGGCTGATTACTCGCATCTCCAGCCAATACTATACCGACCAGCCGCAACTGAGTTTTGGCCTAAAATCTGAAATGACCCAGCTTTATCATTGGCGAGCCAGTGTTATTACTCTCTGTTTAGGGGCCTTACTCATTCTAGCTATTTACAATGGGGCGGTAGGTCTAGTGCAACAAGATAGGGTGTTTGCTTATTTCAGCACTTATTTGTTTTCAATTACCTTGTCGCTGGGGTTTATCTTTCATGTTGGGGTACACCTCTTTCACATCAAACTACTCAGCATCCACCTGTTACCCATTTTAGCAATTCCGGTATTTAGCGTGTTGTTCTATAGCCGATTTCTCAACTTAGAAAAGTACGCTCCACGACTATGGCATGCCAGCCGCTATATTGTGGGACTGAGCATTATTGCCGTCCCCATTGCTGCCATTTGGGTTAATTATGCGGTGGTGCTGATTTATAGCGTCGTAGTGTTATGGATCTCGCTAGCCTTAGCCAGCGCGCTGCAGTGCTGGCGCCAGGGTTCAAAACAAGCTCAATTGTTTATTCTATCGACGTTATTGCTGCTGATTCCAGCCATGCTGCTCACTATGTCTATGGTGCCGAAAAATAGCACAACCCTATTGGCTGCTGATCTCTCGGTAATTATTAGCTGCGTACTTAGCACCCTGTTTATGTCTTTAGCTTTACACTACAAGTTTAAACGCCTCACTTTAGAATCGTTGCTGGTCACTCAACAGCTCAATCAAGAACGTGATGCGGCGCGCCTCGATGCACTCACCAATCTAAAAAATCGCTACGCATTTAATGAGTACGTGAACAACATTGAGTTTACCGACAGCCAAATTACATGCTTAGCCTTAGTCGATATCGATTACTTAAAAAGTATTAATGATCAATCTGGACACCAAGAAGGTGACAAGCTGATTAAACTGGTGGCGGAAGCGCTGAGCATGGTGCTAACAGAAAAAGTGCAGTTATTCCGTATAGGCGGAGACGAATTTGCCGCCTTTTCTACCCATTTAAATCGCAGCGAAATGGACGAAAAACTCGCCATTGCCGACAAAATAGTCCAACTCAATGGCTCAGCCCATAGTGGCATCAGCTTTGGTTGTGCCACAACTGACGAATGCCAAGACCCTGAGCAACTGTTTTATCGCGCCGACATGACCATGTATCAGCAAAAAGCGCAACGCAAACGAAAGACCAAACCGCTAGCCATTCAGGAGTCGCTGTAAACTCGCAACGTACTGAGCAAACTTAGCTTGATATTGATTGCGATTTCCGCCGATAAAGTACGCTACACTGGATCTTCTACGACCCAATTCTTGGAGCCATCATGCTTATTTCTCCGCAGCTAAGCGGTAACGTTGCGCGTAATTGCCATCCCCCAGGGTGTAAAGCCTATCTTCAACAACAAGCCGATTATATTCAGCAACAAGCGCCTTTTAATAGCGCCAAAAAAGTACTGATATTGGGTGCGTCTTCTGGCTTTGGTTTAGCCTCAAGACTTGCCCTTGCTGTTGGCGGAGGTGCCGACACCATTGGGGTGTCTTTTGAGCGCGGCCCCAGTGAAAAAGGCGTGGGTAGCGCCGGTTGGTATAATAATATCTACTGCAGAGAATTAGCCGAGCAACGAGGTCTTATAGCCAAAAACTTTGTAGGCGATGCGTTTAACCCAGCCATGCGTGAGCAAGTCATTGACTACATCAAAAATCAGTTTGGTGGCAAAGTAGACTTGGTGATTTATAGCCTCGCCACCGGCAAGCGAAAAACAGCGTCAGGACAGTGGCAATCGGTACTCAAAACAACCGACAAAGCCATGCATGGTTACAGCATCAATTTGGAAACCGAACAACTAGAAGCGCAATCCGTCGAGGTAGCCAATACCGAAGAAGTAGAAGCCACCACCAAAGTCATGGGTGGCGATGAATGGCGAAACTGGATAGATGCCTTACAGCAAGCAGACGTGCTAGCCGAAGCGTGCAATACCATAGCCTACTCCTACGTTGGGCCAGAGCGTACTGCAGCAATTTATCGTGACGGTACCATCGGCCGCGCAAAACAGCACCTGCACGCCACCGCACAAGAGTTAGACACTCAACTCAACAAACTGCTCAATGGCCATGCCTACGCTTGTGTTTGTAAAGCCTTAGTCACCAAAGCCAGTGTATATATTCCGGTGATGTCACCTTACATTGCCTTGCTCTACCAAGTGATGAAAGAGCTCGGTATTCATGAAGAATGTATTGAGCAAGCTTACCGCTTGTTTAGCCAACACCTATACCCTGAAGATGGCCAAGTACGCCTTGATAGCCTTAAGCAAATCCGCATCGATGATCTAGAGCTCAGCACTCAAGTTCAGCAACAAATCGATCAGCGTTATAACACGATAAGCCCAGCCAATTTTAAACAACTCACTGATTTTAGTGGGTACAAAGCTGCCTTTATGCGCCTCAATGGCTTTGCTGTAGAGGGTGTTAACTACCAACAAAGTATTGATATGAGTGAGTTAGAAAAGCTACAGCCATGATAAATATTACTCGCATAGATGCGGAGCAAACCTTAGATATTCGTCAGCAGGTACTTTGGCCAGATCACGACCAAGCATTTTGCCGCGTGGCCGAAGATGCCACTGGCCAACATTACGGTGGTTGGCTGGACGGACAACTCATCATGGTGGCATCTTTATTTGTAGAAAATAAGCATATTCGCTTACGTAAATTTGCCTGTTTAACTGAACATCAAGGGAAGGGCTTTGGCAGCCATATGTTGCTACATTTAATTGCACTACAGCAATCCACCACGCTGGAACTATTTTGGTTTGACGCTCGCTGCAGCGCGATTAGTTTTTATCAAAGTTGGGGTTTTAGCGTGACCAGTGAGGTATTTGATAAACACGGTGTAGACTACGTGAAAATGTCGAAACCACTGCGCTAAGTAAATTTTTCACAAAAAAAAGGAGAAGCAATCGCTTCTCCAGTTTTTCTGTCGGTCAACAAAGGTCAGATCTTATTTCTTTCGATACCGCTCCAATCCTTGGCGCGATAAAAATAGAGTAATGATAGCGTTTTCTTGATGCAAGTATTTTCCTTTTCAATCACAAGAAACTAGATCGAGCTCACTTAAAGTCAACCGATACGTGATCCAGATCAAGGAATTGAGCTGTAAGCTCATAGCTTGAACTTAAGCTGCTGTTTTTGCTCATTTATATCAACCAACTATCTGTAAGGACGATATCGCTAGAAGCGCAGGTTCGCGAAAAAATATTGAGTGATATCAATAGATAATGGATTTATTGTGCAACCAAGAGCCGCCAAATACAGTTTTTAAATGACTTTAGCTAACGCTAAATGATTGAATAAATATCAAAGCGGTGAGTTTTGGTTTCAAGATGATTCTGTGCCGCTTTACCGGCTAAAGGTTCGGCGTAATTAGGCCGTTTTACAACAACTCGTTTAGCGGCTACAGCAAAGGCTTGCTCAAGTAATAAATCTGCATCTACGTCCGCTCCCACCAAGTGCTGAAAAATACGCATTTCTTTTTTCACTTGCGCCGATTTTTTGCGGTGTGGATACATGGGATCTAAATACACTACATCAGCCTGTAACTGATGCTGGGATAAATCGTTAATACTACTAGCATGGATTAGGCTCATTCGTTCACTCACCCATCCACCAATCGTCGAGTCAGCTTCTGCACGGCGCAAACCGTCGGCTAACAAAGCAGCTACCCACGGAGAACGCTCAAGCATGGTGACTTGGCAGCCTAGGTTAGCTAACACAAAAGCGTCACGGCCTAAACCAGCGGTTCCATCAATCACGCTAGGGCGTTGACCCCTCTTAACACCTACGGCCTTGCTAACGGCTTCTGCGCCGCCATATTGACGACGATGAGCAGCCCTGCCGGCCAGAAAGTCCACAGAGATATCTCCCAACTTGGCCTCATCGCACCAACGTAAACGCAAGCTATCTCCATCAAGTATCAAGCAAAAACCACTAACAGGTAGTTGCGTACACTGCAGCAACGCAAAACGCTGTACTAAACTCGCGGCATATTCTGGCTTAGCGCTGTCTTCACAAAATAAACGTGGTTGCTGGTTACTCAATCGAGCTCTCCAAGAAAAAATAAGGTGGTTAGTTTATCTAGTCGCGGCTAGTTAAGCACTAACATCTCGATAGGTACTGGCTTACCAAAATGGTAGCCCTGAGCATAATCGACACCAATTTCCGACAGAATTTGATTAATCCCATCGTTCTCAACAAACTCGGCAATGGTTTTCTTACCCATAACATGCGCCATTTGATTGATGCTTTTTACAATTGCTGCATCCATGTGGTCATTCTCTAAATCACGAATGAAGATGCCATCAATTTTCAGGTAATCAATCGGCAGGTTTTTAAGATAGCCAAATGACGATAGCCCAGAACCAAAATCATCCAAAGCAATTTTACAGCCCAATTGCCTTACTTTGTTAAAGAACTCGGTAGCAATATCTAAGTTGGCAATCGCTACGGTTTCGGTGGTTTCAAAACACAATTTGTTCATTGGCAATGCGCTATTTTCTAGCGTATTTAGCAGCCACTCAACAAATTCGGCACTACCTAAAGATTGCCCAGACAGGTTCATTGAACACATGTTTAATCGAGTAAGGTGGCCAGGATTTTCGGCTAACCATTGCAGGCTTTTAGCAATAACGACTTTGTCAATTTGGTCAGCCAAATTGTAATTTTCAGCGGCCGGTAAAAAGGCCCCAGGCGGTACAATTCGACCCGCTTCATCAATCATCCGCAGTAGCACTTCATAATGCAGATAATCATCATCATTCGCGGTAACCGGCACTATCGCTTGCGCATATAACAAGAAGCGTTCTTCGCGCAAAGCTTGTTGAATACGAGTGACCCATTCCATTTGGCCTTGCCGCTCGAGCAGCATTTGATCATCCATTTGGTATAAATAAACCCGATTTCGACCAAGAGATTTAGCCGTGAAACAGGCATTGTCGGCCTGTGCAATCAGCTCTTGAGCGGAACCTTGTTGCTGCTGAAACAAGGTTAAACCAATGCTACAACCAAAGCTAAACATCCGCTCATCACGCACATAGTGACTATCGTTAAGCCTGTCGATGACCCGATTAGCAAAATCTAAACTGTCTTGTTGCGAACAAGCCTCTAATAAGATGGCAAACTCGTCGCTTCCCAAACGGGCAACAATAGCTGAGCGAGGCAATAACTGCTCTAATACTCCGGCAACTTGTTTAAGTGCTTGGTCACCAGAGCCATGACCAAAGGTATCGTTGATAACTTTGAACTGGGCTAAATCAATGAACAACAAAGCGTGCAGTTGGTTATCTTGGCTTGATCCTAACAGTAGCTCTAATCGCCGCTCAAAAAAGCCACGGTTGTATATACCGGTGAGCAAATCAAAGTTTGCATGAAAGTCCAACTCTTCGGCTAGGCTGCGAGTCGCGGTAACGTCTTCACATACCAACATAAATACGTCTTCTTCAGCCATTCTCACAAACGACTCTTTAAACCAAAGTTGCTGGCTTTTACTATTGCGATAAGCAATTTGGCGAGTCACTTTGTGCTTACCTACAGTGTCTAGGTATTCCAGCAAAGTCGTTTGCTGCTCTGCCTCACCGTATAAACTGCGTAATTGCGACAGTTCTAGTTGCTTACGGGGATAACCCAAATGCTTAGCCGCCACTTTGTTACAACAAACAATCACCCCCAAGCGATTCACCAACATTAACAAGGCTGGGCTTTGTTCAAACAGTAATCGGTAATGGGTTTCGCTTTGCTTAAGTTGACGATGTTGCTGCTGAATCAGTGCAAGGTTTCTCATTTCCAATACCACCTGCTCAACCCGATTGCTGTGGTCGAGCTGTGGGCTCATAGCAAAATCATACAGAATACTGTGTTTGCCTTGGTCAAACTCGGCTTGAAAATGCACCGCGTCGCCACTCAAACTTTTAGCAATACCTTCTCGCAACTGCTGCTTAAGCGCCGACTGATGTTCCCAAATGTGGCTATCGAGCAATGAATTACCAATAATAAAACCCGCGCGGTCACCCAGTAAATCCATTAGTGCTTGGTTGATTAACAAGACATGGCCATTCTCGTCCAACAGCGCACAGGCTTGCTCGGTTTTACTAAATACCGACGACAACTGCTTTTTCTGCTGCAGCAAATTTACTCTAGCGCGGCCGTAAGCCCGCCATAAAGCAAACAACAGTAGCCCAGCGAACAAGCTCAGCCCTGTCATCATCAAACTCGTTTGGTAGCGCTGCGACCACGATTGGTAGGCTTGCTGATTTAAATACTCACTTCCTGTGGCCAAATTAGCCCGAGACACCTTCCAACGGTTTAGTTGAGTACTATCAAACAAATAGGTTTGCGGACCACGCGCATTAATCGCGACATCACGTACGTCGGTGCCAAGCAATACTTTTAACACCATATTACCAATCGCTTCGCCTAAAGGTTTAGGCTGGGTAACAAATCCACCTACCGCGCCATTACCCACCGCATACTCCCAAAGGCTGTACATGGGCGCGCGCGATACCATAGATAAAGACTGAACCCGTTGCTCGGTTAACTGAGTTTTCCCGGTTGGCGCTTGTTGTAAAACCCCCAATAAAATCGCCTCATTGGCACTAAGTAACGACGTTTTAGCTTTTACTTCTTCGTAATCTTGCTCTTGCCAAAGGGTATAGGGAATAGCCAGCTGATCGGCCAATTGAATAAACTCTTTGCGAATATGTTCACTGCCAGGCTGGTCATCAATCAATAAGTGAACGGCTTCTAAATCGGGGATTAATTGACGAATAAGTAACAGGTTTTCGCGAATAGCGAGTTGCTCATGAATACCAGTAATTCGCCGCTCTCGCGGTCCCATATAGGCAGACAAGTCAGCGCCAGCAGCCACAATGGGGGCTTGCAAGATACTCTCATCTTGCAAAGCGAGGGCAATATTAAGCGCTTGCTCACCCACACTCACCACTAAATCAAACTGGTAATAGAGAATAATCTCATTCAGTAAATCAAACTGGGCTAAGCGGTAACTGGGGTCTTGATTAGGAGAAGGTTCAATACGGTGGTTAAACATCCATACCGAGCGGTCGCCAACTTGCTGGCGCAAGCCTAAGTCAAAACTGGCATCCCATTGCATACCCGCCTGGTAAGAATTGAGCATGAGGACTCGAGCAGTGCGGGCTTCAGCAGAACAAACCAAAGAAAATAACAGCAAGCCAAGCAAACCCAAATAGCTACGCTTTGAGTTGATGAGTGAAGAGACGCTTGTTAAACACTTACCCACAGAAATAAACCGCCACCTTTGTCACCAACTATCCGTTTTTACTCATATTTTCAGAGCTTGAACCTACTACTAGGCGGAACCAAGCCTCTTCTGTAGAATATGCTATCAAACTACAGCAAGGTTTATCATATTTATGAATATTTTGATGGCTCTATCACAACTCGAAGTGACCGGAGCCGAAGTCTACGCCACTCAAGTTGGCGATCGGCTAACTCAGCGAGGACATCAAGTATTTTACGTCTCTGATACCTTAAGTTGCCCCCATCAAGGACAACACTTTAGATTACGTTTCAATAAACGCAGCTTACCCCGCAGAGTATGGCACGTATTCTACCTTATCTATCTAATTCTTAGATATAAAATTCAACTGGTCCACGCACACAGCCGCGCATCAGGTTGGTCCTCTTATATCGCTTGTAAGCTCACCAATACACCAATGATAACCAGCGTACACGGTCGCCAACCGGTGCATCGTTCACGCAAAAAATTCCATGCCTTGGGTTACCACGCAGTTGCCGTTTGTGAAAACATAGCCCAGCAAATTATAAGAGACTTGGGTGTGCCAGAACAGCAAGTCAGTGTGGTACGTAATGGCGTAGACAGCCAAGCGTTTCACCCCTTACCTGCAACCAATAATCTAAAGCCTGTCATTCAAATCATTGGCAGATTAACTGGACCCAAAGGCGAGTTGGTATATCAGCTGTTAAAACAAGCCATCGATTTAGATGCAAACCAAGTGCAAGTCATTAGTGGTAGCAAGACCGAAGCGCGGTTTGCCGAGTTTGAGGACAAAGTAGAGTTTTGTGGTTACAGCCAAGATATCCGCCAAACCATTAGCCAAGCTGATTTGGTCATAGGTGCCGGGCGTGTCGCAATGGAAGCGCTGTTGTGCCAAAAGCCTGTGTTTGCCGTGGGCGAAGCTAAAGCATTAGGATTTATCACCTTGGATAATTTACCCGCAGCACTAGCCAGCAATTTTGGTGATGTAGCCGATGACGGTAAAACTGAGCTGGATATCGACTATCAGCAACTCGCAAAGCAACTCTTAGATTTGCCGCAAAACACCGCCGTAAGTGAGCAATTAGTGACAGCTATAAAAGCTGAGTACGACCTTGATGAAGTATCTAAAAAGCTCTTAGATATTTATCAAAGCGCTTACGTTTACACCAAACAGCGCGAAGTACCCATCATTATGTATCACCGGGTGATTGACGATCCAACGCAACATGGCGCTTATGGGACTTATGTTACTGCGCAGCGATTAGAAGAGCATTTTCAAACCATTAAGTGGATGGGGCTAACCCCTATTACTTTTAGCGAGTTAGCAAATATAGGGCTTGAGCATCGCTTTAACCACGGTAAACGCTATATTATTCTTACCTTTGATGATGGCTACCAAGATAATTACGATTTATTGCTGCCCTTGCTCAAAAAATATCAGTTTAAAGCAGTAATTTATGCTGTGAGTGGCACAGATCATAACCAATGGGATGTAAGCCACCCTACAAAACCTGACCAACGGTTTGAGTTAATGAACGCTGAGACTATGCGCAAGATAGACCAAAGTGGTTATGTGGAAATAGGCGGGCATACAGTGACTCATCCAAAGTTAGCAGAATTAACTGAAGCCGAGCAACAACAAGAAATTGAACAAAACAAAGCTGAGCTAGAGAGTTTACTAGACCGTAAGCTCAACACCTTTGCTTACCCTTATGGCAACCATAACCAGCAAACCAAACAGGTAGCTAAGCAAGCAGGCTATACTTATACGGTTGCGACAGATTCAGGCCCTATAGGCATGCACCAAGATTTACAACAAATACGACGGATTGTGATGTTCCCAAGCACGACCAAATTTGGCTTGTGGCGAAAAATTAAAGGAAACTACACCTACAAAAAAAAAATAAAAGCGGATAGCTAAATATGCAAAACTTTCCCGTTATTACGGTCTACATTACAAGTTATAATCGCCCAGCAATGTTGGCACGAGCTATCAAATCCGTTATAAGCCAAGGTTTTGAAGATTGGGAGCTGATAATCATTGATGATGCCTCAAATAAAGACGTAGTTTCTATTTTAGACAAATATGCAGCGATAGACTCCCGAATAAATTACCTTAGAAATGATAAACAATCTGGTGCTAACTTTAATCGGAATTTAGCTATTAGTAAGGCTCAGGGAAAGTTTATTACCGGCTTAGATGATGATGATTATTTCAAACCGAATCGTTTACAGTTTTTTATTGATAACTACGACTCAAAGTACGCTTTTATTTGTGACAACAGAGATGTTTTAGAAAAGGATGGAAGCACTTCGCAATCCTATAAAAATCGCGAGCAAAAGGTCTCACTGGCTCAAATTATGAAAGCTAATGTTTGTGGTAATCAAGTCTTTGCTGAGACGGCTCGATTAAGAGAAGTCGGTGGTTTTGATTTAAATATCAAAAAATTTCAAGACCATGATACTTGGATCAGCCTAATTGCCAAATATGGCGATGCGTATCGCTTCAATGAATGCAGTTATGTTGTTGATGTTCGCCACGAACAGCAACGTATATCTAGTTCCGAGAATACTTATGATGCAACGCTAGCCCTATATCAAAAGCATAAACATTTATATTCCTCTTATTCTGAAAGCGAAACACGTCTTAAGATTATGAACTTTAAAGGGCATCAAAGCTTAAAATTGAAAGCTAAAGATTTTCTTTTCTTTCCTTTACAATCGCTAAAAGCATTCAAAAAAACAACATTGACACGATCACAATGAAACCTGACCATCGACTAGCCATATTGATTAGCGGGCCGCTGCGTTATATTGACAGAGTTATTTTCTCACTTGAAGCCTCTGATATACCAGTACCTTTCGACTTTTTTATTCATGTGTGGAAGGAAGATACATCAAACAAAAAAAGAACCGATGAAACTAACCTAAGCAAAGTCTTTCAATTATCTCAAAAATGTCAAACACTCATCATTGACAGTGCTCCTGAGAACAAAGACATAAAAGAGCGATACGGTGAATGGACCGACACGCATTCAACTGTAGGTGCTATGTTTGGTATGTTTAGCGCGATTAATAAACTAATTCATTGCGTAGATAACGATCCTAGCGGAAGCAAATATACTCATGTGCTCCGGATGCGAACGGATATAAGTTTGCTACAGCCAAACTTTTTCAAAGGCATTAATTGGGATTCAAATAAAATTTACTTAAGTGATAACAAAGTAGTTCAGCCCGCATGGATATCAGACCACATTATGCTTGCTAGGGTGGATGACTTTAAGTCTATATGGAAGTTTGATGGCTTTAAGCACTTCGAGAAGAACTTTTCTTTGAAAGCAAGAAATCCAGAGTTTTTTCTTAAATTCCGTGTTAGAAAATCACAAATAATCAAACAATGGGTTCGCTATGAAGATTACCATGTCGTGTATAACCCACCTAAAGATACCGATCCAGAAATCTTAAACAATATACAAATTCAAGGTGGTCTAGATAGTATCTTTAATCTCAAATTAACTGCCGAGCAAAAAAAAGAAATCCAGATTCATAACGATAAACTCGCTAGCCACTATATTGGCTATTATAAAACCAAGTATTTGATTAAACGATTTTTTAAAAGACTTAGAAATAAACAAAAAGCAGTCTAGGTAAGGTAAAATGAAAAAGCTGATTGTAGATTTAGATGGCACGATTACCCAAGCGAACACTAGTGATTATAAAGCAGTATTACCGCGTCTAGATGTAATAGAGAAATTAATCCATTACAAAGCTAAAGGCTTCTGTATTGTTATTTCAACAGCTCGCAATATGCGGACGTACGAAGGGAACGTTGGCAAAATAAATATCCATACATTACCAACTATCACAGAGTGGTTAGATAGATACAATGTCCCATATGATGAAATTCTGATAGGTAAACCTTGGTGCGGCCACGAAGGCTTCTACATCGATGACAAGTCTATTAGACCTTCTGAGTTTACTAGTCTTTCAAGCCAAGAAATAACAGAATTATTAGATAAGGAAAAAGTATGTTCCTTATAATGTCAGCTGCCTATGTAGGACAAGAGTTACAGTCTGAATTTGGAAAGCTTCCCCCCAGTTTTTTGCCTCTAGCAAATAGGCGATTATTCCAACAACAAGTCAGTTTAGCTCCAAAAGATGTGGCTATCTTCTTATCTGTTCCCGAGTCATATAGAATAATGAAAACGGATGTTAGCTGGTTGCAGACAAATAACGTATCAATAATCTATACACCAGAAGGCATCAGTTTAGGTGCATCTCTAGTAGCTGCTTTAAACCTATCAGAACATAATTTAGATACTTCCCTACATATCTTATTTGGCGACACGCTTTTATCTGAACTCCCCTTAGGTGAGAACATAGTTTGTGTCTCTGATGTAAAAGAAAGTTACGATTGGGCAATAGTAACCACTGATGAGTCTCATTGGTTAAAAACCAGTGAGCAAGAAATAAAAAGCGACGCTCACAATGTAGTTAATGGTTATTTTAATTTCAGTAAACCTCGCCAATTAATCAGAGCTATGACTCAATGTAATTGGCAGTTTCTTGAAGGGCTCAACAACTACCGTGACCAAGTAGGGCTAACGACAATCTACTCCGAGCATTGGTTAGATTTTGGACATGTAAATAGTTACTATCGCTCTAAAGCTAATTTCACAACTCAACGGGCGTTCAATGAACTGATAATTACATCAGAGTGGGTTGAGAAGGCATCGTCGAACAATAAAAAGATTTCTGCTGAAGCAAATTGGTTTAATAAACTACCTTTTTCGCTACGTGGCTTTATTCCTCAATATTTGGGCTCTCAGCAGAAGCACGGCCGCATATCTTATCGTTTAGAGTACTTACACTTAACAGCGTTAAATGAGCTATACGTGTTTGGAGACCTAGCGCTAAGTAATTGGGAGCAAATTTTAAGTGGATGCGTTAACTTTTTGAAGTCTTGCCAACAAGAAAAGGCACCGAGCACCGTATCAGTCAATTTATTACCTGAACTGTTGGAACAAAAAACTTACCATCGACTTGAAAAATACTGCATAAGCAAAAGCATCTCGTTGACTGATAAATGGCAATACAATAACGAGAAACCAATCTCCATTGAAGCGATGTTAAATGACTGCGCTAAACACCTTCCTAATATTACTTCAAGGGATGGTATAACCATTCTTCACGGCGACTTCTGCTTTAGTAATGTGCTTTATGACTTTAGAGCAAATAAAATCAAAACAATTGACCCAAGAGGCATGACCAGTGCTGGCGAACCAACTCTTTTTGGGGATATTCGTTATGATATAGCGAAGCTAAGCCATTCAGTTATTGGGATGTACGATTGGCTTATTGCTGGATATTATGAAGTAGAAACAACAAACTTTAATATACACTTTCACATCGAAGAAAGCCCGCAACTCAAAGAAATTCAACAATTTTTTATAAACCTCGTAGAACGAGAGTTCTCCATTTCTGCTGTGAGTTTGTTGGCAATGCAAGTGCATTTATTTTTTTCGATGCTTCCATTGCATAATGACGATAACGTTCGCCAGCAAGCGTTATTTGCAAATGCTATTAGATTATACTTCACAATGAAGAGGTTTGAAGAATGATAGTAATTCCCATGGCAGGTCTTAGCTCTCGATTCTATAAGTCAGGCTACAGTATTCCAAAGTACATGCTAGAAGCTCAGGGGAAAACGCTATTTGCGCACTCAGTAGGAAGCTTTAGAAAATACTTTAATAATACCCCATTTTTGTTCATTGTCCGTGACACCTTAAACTCATGTGATTTCATCACTCAGCAAGCGTCTGCAATGGGAATAATTAACTACTCCATAGTAACTTTAGACCAAGAAACTCGAGGACAGGCAGAGACCGTGACTTTGGGGCTCATAGATTGGGATAATAAGCGTTCTGATGCTATCGACTCCCCTATAACAATTTTTAATATAGACACTTTTAGACCCGATTTCGTATTTCCAAACCTAGAAGAGTTAGATGATGGTTATTTAGAAGTCTTTCGCGGTAGTGGAGAAAACTGGTCGTTTGTTAAACCGTTAAATAATTCCTCGACAGAAGTTATAGAAACAGCCGAAAAGAGACAGATCTCAGACTTATGTTGTACTGGGCTTTATCACTTTAAATCATTTAAAGCTTATCTTGAGGTATATTTCGAGTATGCGGCCAAACCTAAAAGTGAATGGGAGAAAGGAGAGATATACGTAGCGCCTCTTTATAATCTGTTACTAAAAAGAGGGGGGAAAATACACTACGACTTAATAGGCCGGGAACAAGTTATTTTTTGTGGTGTACCAGACGAATACATCGCATTTAAAGGCGATCGGCAACTATAAGTTCAAATTTGAATCACTAGATAGCAACTAATGATTTTTTTCATATTAACCATATGCGACATTGCCCTTAGCCTATTATATAATGACTATACTGAAATTAATCTTTTCACTGCAATTTTAAACGCTTAAAGCAATCTATATAGGAAAATGTAATCCATGGGCTATTGTTGGAATGATGATGGTGTATATATCAGCAAAAAAGCGAAAACAATACTTCCCAGCTTCCACCCTGATTCTGTCAAGCGTATAACTATCATTCGTCAAGCCGCGTTAGGAGACATGATAGTTACTCGCCCTTTTATTTTAGAAACTCGTAAGTTTTTTCCTAACGCTCATATCACTTTAAGTATTACCACAGACTCTCAGCTCGGTGCGCCAATAGACTTAGCAGATAGCGTGCACATTGTGCCGGGTAAAGATCAGCGTCACGGCCCCTTAAAAGAACGCTTTAAGCAACTAAATGCTCTGCCTGAGCAAGATATTATCTTTGATTTAGTCTGCACCAATCGCTCAAGTTACATAACCTTGCTCACAAAAGCTAAGTTGAAAGTAAGCTACCCACATCGCGATCTGCAAGCTCGCATGCTTTATGATATTTGCCTGAAGCGCAGTTCTTTTTCCTGTGAGGCTGAGGTAATGCTGCAAATGTTGATGTTTTTTGGTCATCAACCTAGCTTACCTTTAGATTTTCAATTACCTGATAACCGCCAGGTAAGGGATACGCACACACCCTACGTGAGTTTTTTTACGGGCTCTGCAGCTCCCAGCAAATGCTACCCTCTAGACCAATACAAGCAGGTAATCGAGCAACTGGCTAAGAGTTATCCACAACTAGACTTTGTATTACTTGAAGGCACTAAGCCCGAAGAAACACAGCAGGGTTGGGAAGCGGTTATTACTAACAATACCAATGTGCGAGTACAGCCACTATTATCAATAGATGGCGTTACTGAGCATTTGGCTAAGGCTTCTTTAGTCATCTCAAATGACACAGGGATCCGCAACGTAGCCATCGCAACCCATACCCCTACCTTAGGTATTTTTATTGGTACAGTGCCTTATCGTTACCTCCCGACTTACGAAGCCCACTATATCGTATACAACCCAGATAAGAGTATCGCATCGGTAGACAAAGTGTTTAATAAAGCAATTCAAGCTATTACCGAACTAAAGTTACTTGCAGAAAGTGAAGAGTAATATGAGTAGCTACCTGAATCTGAAAAAGAAGCAACTACGACGCTGGTATTTTGAAAAAAGGGTTCGTAAACAAGCGGGTTCCATTAAAGGCAGTATTTGGTGCAATAAAAAAGTTAAAGTCACCGGTAATACTCACTTAGGTGACAACGTTAACTTTGATGGTGCCCATTTATCCGGTGAAGGGAAAATTACCATAGGCGATAATTTTCATTCAGCTATTGGATTAGAAATTACCTCTTCTTGGCATAATTACCAAGGGCAAGAGCTACCGTTTGACTCTAGCTGGATCCACAAAGAAGTCACCATAGGTAATAATGTTTGGATTGGCGAAAACGTGCTGATTTTAGGTGGTGCCAACATAGGTGATGGCGCAGTAATTCAAGCCCGAAGTGTTGTTACTGGTACAATCCCAGCCTTAGCCATCGCTGGCGGGCATCCGGCAAAAGTATTCAGTTACCGTGATAAAGAACACTACGAACAACTCGCTAGCCAAAAAGCGTGGCATAGTTATTCGTGGAACAAGTACATGACCTAAAGGTATTCAATGACCCCTCTCAATTATATTTTTTTAGCAACTGGACCAAAGCTGACTTATCACACTCAGCTAGCCTTTTCTTTAGCGACTCTGCTGGCAAACACACCTAAAGATCGTGACTTTAAAATATATGTGGTCACCGACGCACCTCATTTTTATAAGTGGATATCTGATAGCGCGGTGATTGTTGAAAAATCAAAAGAAGAGTTAACAACTTGGCGAGGCAAGTATGACTTTTTCTTTCTCACTAAAATTGAAGCGATTTTGTCTATTTGTGAGTTAAAGTCTGATGAGCATTGTATTTTTCTAGACACAGATACAGCGTGCGTTAGCGATCTTGAAGCGATTGCGACCGAATTAGACAAAGGCGTCAATTACTTACACAAAAAAGAATATGAATTAGGCACGCCCAAATTAAAAGGAAACGCGAAAGCGATTAGTGACGGCACGTTAGGTCAAACATTTGCAGAGCAAGCGGTTATTGGCAGCAGTGCTATGTGGAATTCAGGTGTTGTGGCGATAGCTAAAAATAACCAACCCGCAAAAGTAATGCAAAAAGCCAAAGCCATTTGTGAGGCTATGTTAGATAGCGGCTTAAGGCAGACTTTTATCGAGCAACTCTCTATTGCGCTAGCGGTAACTTCATCAGGGAGAACTTTAGAAGCAGAGCCTTTGATCAAACACTATTGGGGTAACAAAGAACCCTGGGATCAGCTAGCTTACCAGTTTCTAGCTGAAACCCGACTACGTAATATAAGTCTGGCTGAGTCCGTGGCTCATTTAGATAAATATCCTTTAGATATGCCCGCCTACGTGAAAGAGCCGAAACTAAAAAAGCTAAAAAATAGCATTAAGAAACGTCTGCCGTCTATTTAGCTGATTAAAGACGCTCAAACTCTTTAAGTGCATTATCTGGCATAAAGCGTTGATAACACTCTTCACCAATAGATGGAGGTGCAACGCTTAAGCGCTTCAAACCTTCAGAAAATGCGCTCACATTTCCTAATGGAATTAAATAATCGTTTAAACCAGCATAACCTAATATTTCTTTAGGTCCTGAAGGGCAATCCATCGCAAGAAGTGGCGTTTTTAGTATAAGCGCTTCCACCAAAACCAGCGGAGCCCCTTCTTTACTCGAACTTAAAAGTAGTGCCTTAGCATTCTTGATATATGGGTAAGGATTGGTTTGAAAACCAGCAAAAACTACGCGGTCAGCAATACCTAAATCGCCCGCATAATTCTTTAATTCAGTTTCTATTCCCCCCTTACCTAACAAAATAAGCTTCTCCGGAACCCCACTTTTAGCGAAGGCTTCAAATAAGGCTTTATGACCTTTACGCTCCTCTAGTGCTGCTACACATACAAAGTACTCGCCTTGTATATTGGGAGGGTTTATAGAAGCTTCTTTTTGAATAAAACCATAATCGATCGGGTTCCAGAGCACCTGATTGCTAGCAGGCTTGATACCGATAGTTTCGATGCTATTGGCCACACCATCAGATACGCATAACAGATGCTTGCCGTCGTAACGACGTTTAAACTTAGTAATGTGTTTAGCCTTACTTTCAGAATAATCTGCATGCAGCCAAAAATACTGATTAGCGTGGCGTAGGTGAGCACCAACCTTGTCGCTTGAACAACAAATCAACACATCTATTTGCTGTTTATCTAATTCTCTTTGTACACGTAGTGCTTGCCACTTTTGAATAAGGCTATTGTCAAAAGCTTTGGTAAAGGGAGTAATGATATCTAATACGGTTATGTCTAGGTTGTCTGGTATCTTGTGTTCTATTTTGTTTCGTAATAGCCACACCTGTACGTCGTTACCGCGACTAGTTAAACCGCTAGCAACGGTGAGCAATACCTTCTCTGCACCACCGCCATAAAGATCATCAATAATAAATACAAAGCTTTTAGTTGTCATATTGCCCTAAATTAAAAAGAGTAGCCTACACGTAGCTGAAGCATGTCGTAGTCACGTAAGTTCGATTCACCAGGAGGGCGAGATAGATTATCATCCGCATCATTCGATGTAGAACGATATTCACCGCTTAGTGACCAGCGTGGGCTAAACTCATAGCGCAAATAGCCGCCATACAACAAACCAAATGCAGTGTGGTAGCGATTACTCATTTGCCCGCCTGCATACGCCCCAAAATAAAGCTGTTCAAACAAACGATAACGAGCATCTACGGCCTTTAAGTACCAGTAAGAGTTTTGCGCTTCAAAATTAGATAAGTCACCAATAAAACCTGCGCCAAAACCTAATTGGAAGTTATCAGAAAACACTCCATGAACTTCAACAGCTATGTCACTGGCGAGTACTTTTTCAGTATTGTTACCAACGCCAACCTCCTGCACGCCTAAACCTAGGTTAACCGAAGGGATAAACTGTGTATCCTTCAGCGATAGTGGCTCAGCATAGGCACTGCCAGCGAAAATGAATGTTATAAGTGCTAACAGTCTACAAATGATATTGTGCATATACTCTTCCATAAGAATCTTTCGACGTATCACGACCAGCTAAGAAACCCGCAGCAACATCGTAACCAAATAAATTAAAGCTATACATCATATCCAGCTCAAAACCAGGGCTATAATCCGAATAGTAACTATCATTTTTAATGTAACGCAAAGTAGTAAACAGTTGTTCCTGATTGCTTAGCATACGCTCGTATTTAAACGAGAAGGCGTTAGCACCAACGCCTTCATTAATGTCTTTACGGTTACCGGCCCCCCAATGCCCCATTACATTGCCATTATTGGTAAAGCCATTTTGATACATCCAGTGGTTATACCATTGAGATTGCCAGCTATTCCATTCAACTCTCAACGAAGACTGCGAAGTTAACATGGGTAAATAAACGCCTGCTCCCATAGTTATATTTCCGAGCTCATAATCACGATCGTTTGCAGTATCTTCGCCACCATACTCAAAATATACACTCATCGGCTGACCAACATCGATGTTAAAACGACTTTGGATGCTCATCAACTGATTGCCCCAAGCGTCACCGTTTGCATTACTTTGAACACACGTTGGGCACACTAAAGCTTCAAGTATGTCTGACCAAGAGCGATCAACGCCATCACCGCCATATTGGAGATTACGAGTTATACCTATTTGCCACCAATCCACCGGCATAAGAGATAATTGGAAACTTAAAAGCTCCGGTCGATCTTGGCGACACTCCCCCTTAACACGTATACAATCAACTTCTTCCAATTTGCTGTAAAACAATTCGTACTGGAAACGCCAAGGTGTAAGCGGCTCAGAATTACTTAAGGTGATAGACGGAGAAACCTGAGCATGGGTGCTCATTAGCATAGACGAATCATTAAAAGGCGAGTACCAATGCTCTCGCATTCCTACGTCTAACTGCATCCAGTCAAAGCCTAAGGCGACAAAGGTTTCAGTCGGATTTAATTGATTTGCTTGAGTGTAATGAGCACCTAATGAAGCTGCAGCCCAGTCGGTGGCACGCCAATGACCGCGTATACTTGCCTGAAAATTATCTTCAACTTTCTGACCTCGAGCGTTGGCTAAACTTTGCTCGCCATGACCTAAAGAAAGCTCTACATTCGCATCGGTAAGCGCCCAATCTTGCTCGTAACGCTTCAAATAAGTATCAATGCGCGCATATAAGCTAGGGTAAGCCTCCGTTATTTGTTCTGCGTAATGACGAATTTGATTGACCGGATAAGGTCTTTTTAAACCAGGGGCGGAAGTAATAGTGACTAATTTTTCAATATCAGATTCAATGCCTGCATTTTGATTTAGAGGCAAATACAACGATACTTGCGCATAGCTACTAAAGCCAACAAATAACAAGCTTAGCCAAGCTAACGTTGGCAGCCTTAATCGTGTAAGTGTGAGAAGCAAGAGGAAATTCCTTTTAAATTAAGCTTATAAGAATCGTTTACTGAAGTGCAACGCCGAAGCGATCACTTTATCCATGTCGTAGTATTTATATTCTGCCAAACGGCCACCGAAATGAACAGCTTCAGTGCCTTTACTCAATTGGCGGTAGCGTTTATACAATTGCATGTTTTTATCATCGTTCACTGGGTAGTAGCGCTCCAAACCCTCGCGCCATTCCAGTGGTGATTCTTCTGAAATCACTGTGTGTTTAGTATCAGCATCCAACGCAAAGTGTTTATGCTCAATAACCCGAGTATAAGCAACTTCTTTATCAATATAATTAACTACTGCGTTTCCTTGGTAATTATCTTGCTCCAAGCGCTGCGTGTTAAAGTGCAGAGAACGGTAGTCTAATTTACCAAAACAAAAATCATAATAAGCATCAATGGGGCCGGTATATACCACCTCTTTTGCAAGTGTTTGATAGTGAGCTTTCTGCTTCAAGAAATCAGTATTCATTTCTACATCAATCCCAACTAAAAGACCTTCGATTAAGGGGTTATACCCATCTACAGGTATCCCTTGATAAGTATCGTTGAAGTAGTTGTTGTCAAAAGTAAAACGCAGAGGAAGTCGCTTAATGATAAAGGCGGGTAAGTCTTTACAATCTCGCCCCCACTGCTTCTCTGTATACTCTTTAATCAGCAATTCATAGATATCTTTGCCAACCAACGCAATGGCTTGTTGTTCAAGATTTTGCGGTTCACCTCTCACCCCCCTTCGCTGCTCTTCAATTATGTCCAATGCTTGTTTCGGCGTTTTAACCCCCCAAATCTGAGCAAAAGTATTCATATTGAAAGGTAAGTTATAAAGCTTTCCTTTTGACAGCGCTAACGGCGAATTTGTAAAGCGATTGAAATCCACAAAACCATTAACAAAATCCCACACTTCTTTATTACTGGTATGAAATATGTGGGCGCCATATTTGTGTACTTTGATGCCATCGTTGTCTTCACAATAAATGTTGCCCCCTAGATGATGACGTTTTTCAACGACCAGTACATTTAAGCCTTGTTGCTTAGCTTTGTAGGCTGTGACCGCACCAAATAAGCCTGAACCAACTACAAGCAAGTCATAGTTCATTGGATGCCTCTTACAAACGGCTTTTCGTCTAAGGTAATAGTGGGTACTTCGAGATATTTAAGTTTAGTCTCTTTTAACAGCCAAACATCAATCAAGCGTTCCGACACAAAACCAAAAACACGTTGTTGGTAAAGCGTTCGGGATGCCATATCAAGACGCTGCTCAAGAGTAAACAATATTGGGAATAACCAAGAGCAATAGCTATCAAATATGCTTTTCGGCGCAATGAGCATGTTTAAGCCATGGTACTCACCAGAAGCCATAGCTTGGTCAAAGTAAAACACCGAACTAACATCAGTATCTTGAAGAACCTCTCGAACCAACATTAAATCAGCCAAGTCATGATGCTTCCTGTAATGTGCAGCAACGCTAGAGCCCAGCTTCATCGGTCGAGGTAGAATCAAATCATAGCCTTTAGCAAACTGCTGCCTCCAAACTTCTTGCGGGTACGCCTTATCCTTTAACAAATACTTTAAAATCCCTCGATACTCTTTAATTACAAAGTAACGTCGATAATGGGAGATACCCACAACGTCCTCGTTTGTATGCTTCCACAAAGCATAAAGAGCAGTTAACTCGCAATAGTAAGCATTTTTGTCTGCAATATTATTAGCATAACTAGAATCATGATGGGTATCGCTAGCCATTGTTTCACCAACATATATTGGTTGATACCCTAAAGCATTTGGAAGTTCAAAAGGCTTATGAGATACAACATGCATAGTCATTTGCGAGTTACTTCCTTGAAATTTTAACTAGCGCCAATCTAAAATCACTTTACCACTCTGTCCTGAGCGCATTGCGTCAAAACCTTGTTGAAAATCATCAACAGAGTAGTGGTGAGTAATAATGAGGCTTAAATCGAGGCCAGATTGTACCAAAGATGCCATTTTATACCATGTTTCAAACATCTCTCTGCCATAAATACCTTTAATCACAAGGCCTTTAAAGATCACTTGGCTCCAATCAATGCCCATGTCGCTAGGGGGAATACCCAACATAGCTACTTTACCGCCATGGTTCATTAGCTCAAGCATTGAGCTAAAGGCACTGGGCACACCAGACATTTCAAGGCCTACATCGAAACCTTCAGTCATTTTAAGCTCAGCCATGGTGTCGTTAAGTGATTGCTTAGCCACGTTCACTACTCGAGTTGCGCCCATTTTTTTGGCTAACTCCAAACGGTAGTCGTTTACATCGGTGACGACCACATGACGCGCGCCCACATGCTTACAAATGGCTGCTGCCATTACGCCAATTGGCCCTGCACCTGTAATCAATACATCTTCGCCCACTAAGTCGAAGGACAAAGCACTATGTACGGCGTTACCAAAAGGGTCAAAAATAGCCGCTAAATCATCACTAATTTCATCGGGTAACTTAAAAGCATTTACTGCTGGTATCACTAAATATTCAGAAAAACAGCCGGTGCGATTAACACCCACACCAACGGTATTGCGGCATAGGTGGGTACGCCCACCGCGGCAGTTTCGGCAATGGCCACAGGTAATGTGCCCTTCTCCCGAAACGCGATCGCCAATAGCAAAACCTCTTACTTCTTGGCCTATTTCAACTACTTCTCCTGCATATTCATGGCCCACCACCATTGGCACAGGAATGGTTTTTTGTGACCACTCATCCCAATTGTAAATATGTACGTCGGTGCCACAAATCGCTGTTTTATTAATTTTAATCAGTAAGTCGTTATGACCAAGCTCTGGCATCTCAACTTGAGTCATCCAAATGCCTGGCTCTGCTTTGGTTTTCGCTAAAGCCTTAATGCTCATGCTATTACTCCAAGCTCTTTACCTACCTCGGTAAAGGCTTTAACCGCATGGGCTAATTGTTCTGGCGTATGTGCCGCAGAAATTTGCGTACGAATACGCGCTTGACCTTTAGGTACCACAGGGAAGGAAAAACCAATCACATAAATACCACGTTCTAGTAATTTGTCAGCAAAGGTGCTTGCCAGTTTGGCATCGCCTAACATCACTGGAATAATCGCATGATCAGCGCCCGCAAGGGTAAACCCTGCCTTGCTCATTTCGGTTCTAAAGTAGCTAACATTATCCCAAAGCTGCTTACGCAGAGCATCGCCTTCGGCAAGTAATTCCAACACTTTTAAAGACGCACTCACAATTGATGGTGCTAAGGAGTTTGAAAACAAATACGGACGCGAGCGCTGACGCAACCAATCTATCACCTCTTTTTTGGCAGACGTAAAACCACCCGAAGCGCCACCCATAGCTTTACCTAAAGTTCCGGTAATAATGTCGACTCTATCCATCACTTGATGATATTCATGGGTACCGCGACCTTGCTCACCAACAAAACCCACGGCGTGAGAATCATCTACCATCACCATCGCATTGTACTTATCCGCTAAGTCACAAATGCCGGGGAGCTTGGCAATGACTCCATCCATTGAAAATACACCATCGGTGGCGATAAGTTTAAAACGTGCACCTGCTGCATCGGCTTCTTTTAAACATTGCTCTAACTCAGCAAGGTTGTTGTTGGCATATCTAAAGCGTTTCGCTTTACATAAGCGAACACCGTCGATAATAGATGCGTGATTTAAAGCATCGGAGATAATGGCATCTTCAGGGCCCAGCAAGGTTTCGAATAAACCCGCATTGGCATCAAAGCATGAAGAGTAAAGAATGGTGTCTTGCATACCCAGAAATTCGCTCAAGCCTTGCTCTAAGCGCTTGTGAATATCTTGAGTACCACAAATAAAACGCACTGAAGCAGCGCCAAAGCCGTGGCTATCTAGGCCATCTTTGGCTGCTTGAATAAGCGCTGGAGAATTGGCTAAACCTAAATAGTTATTGGCACAAAAGTTAACTACTTGACCTTGGTCAACCGCAATAGAGGCTTGCTGTTGCGAACTAATGACCCGTTCACTTTTATATAAACCGTCATCTTTAACTTGTTGCAGTTGCTGTGAAATGAATGCTGAGAAAGCGGCTGTCATACCAAACCCTATTTAAATCCAGAAAATTAGCTGAATTATAGTGCTTTATTTGGCAAATACAGCCTTTAATCTCAATTAAAAACTATTCGCTGCGTTCAGCACATTTTACGTAGTGATCATACAAGCGCTGATAAATACTCATAGACTCTTCGGTAAAGTAAGGCCTTAAGGTAAACAGTATTTTTAGTACTCCTTGGTAGAGCCGAGGCTTAGTAATTTCGCCCCCCTTTAACTGCGCACTTTGATAGCCGATCCACGCGCCAATAATGAACTTAACGCTGTCTGCCAACTCAGCCATAGTTGCGTCATCACCATTAATAAAGCGGCTTTCTTTTAACTGCAGCAAAATATCTCGACTCCAGTTAGACAATTCTAGCTGCATGTTTTGGTACTGTGTTTCTAGCTCTGGGTCTCGCGCCAGTAATTCCAATAAGTTGGCGTACATAAAGCGAAAGCGCCACATTAACTCGAAACTGGCGTCTAAATATTGGGTTAAATGATCAAGGCTCAGTAACTGGTCGGCATGCGGCCTAAAGCTGTTTTCTAATTGCTCCACATACAATTGAAAAATACTGCGGATAATCTCTTGCTTGTTACCAAAGTGGTAATACAAATTGCCAGGGCTAATGCCTAGCTCTGCCGCGATATGATTAGTAGTAATTTGGCGTTCGCCACGTTCATTGAAGAGCTGTAAAGAAGTGTGAATGATTTTATCTTTAGTTTTCATTTGGCTAAAAAGTTCTCCGTTATACTACTGTGATACCTGTAAACGCTGCCAAAATCCAGTTTTTCTTCGCTAGCTTCTGCTGTTGAGGCAATTGCTATTCCCCTCGCCACAGCATAAAATCCTTAGATTAACGGCAATTTTTGGAATGGTAGTATTATGATTATCGTAACAGGTGGGGCGGGCTTCATTGGCGCCAATATTGTAAAGAGCTTAAACGAGCAAGGTCATAACGACATTATTGTGGTTGACGACCTAAAAGACGGCACCAAGTTTGTTAATCTTGTCGACTTAGAGATTGCCGACTACCTCGACAAAGACGATTTTATTGCGCGTGTGGTATCAGGTGAAGACATTGGTGCTGAATATGGCCAAAAAATCGAAGCCATTTTCCATGAAGGTGCGTGCTCTGCCACTACCGAGTGGGACGGTAAGTACATGATGGAAAACAACTATGAGTACTCAAAAGAGTTACTTCATTATTGTTTAGATCGCCGTATTCCTTTCTTATACGCCTCGTCTGCAGCCACTTACGGCGATACCGATACCTTTATTGAAGAAAAGCAGTACGAAGGACCGCTAAACGTTTACGGCTACTCAAAACTACAATTTGATAACTACGTTCGCCGTTTATTACCAGAGATTGAATCGCAAGTCGTTGGTTTCCGTTACTTCAATGTATATGGTCCACGTGAGCAGCACAAAGGCAGTATGGCGAGCGTTGCTTTCCACTTAAACAACCAGGTAAACGACGGACAAAACCCTAAGTTATTTGAAGGTTACGACGGCTACGGCAATGGCGGGCAAAGTCGTGATTTCGTTTATGTTGGCGATGTTGTAAAAGTAAACCTTTGGTTCTGGAAAAATCCTGAACAAAGCGGCATTTTCAACTTAGGTACAGGCCAAGCAGAACCCTTTCGATCAGTAGCCGAAGCGGTGATTAATTATCATCAGAAAGGTGAGATTGAATACATTCCTTTCCCTGATCACTTAAAAGGTCGCTACCAAAGCTTCACTCAAGCCAATATTGATAAGCTGCGTGCCGCAGGTTACCCAGACGCCTTTAAAGATGTAGCGCAAGGCGTTGCCGAATACATGAAGTGGCTAAACAAGTAGTTCTCAAAACCAATGGGAGCAACAGGCTCCCTTTTATTTAGGTAAACGATGAAGATTTTGGTGGTGGGCCCCTCTTGGGTGGGCGACATGGTGATGTCGCAAAGCTTGTACAAAGCGCTTAAGCAACTGCATCCACAAGCTCAACTTGATGTACTCGCCCCAGATTGGTGTCGTCCAATGTTAGAGCGCATGCCGGAGGTAGATAACGCTCTACGTATGCCTCTTGGCCATGGCGATTTACAATTAGCGGTTCGCTGGAAGCTAGCCAAACAACTCAAGCAAAGCCACTACGACTGGGCAATCACTCAGCCGAACTCACTTAAAGCTGCATTAATACCTTGGTTTGCTGGTATAAAACAACGCACTGGTTGGAAAGGCGAAAGCCGTTATGGCTTGCTTAATGATTTACGCAGCAACAAGCAGGCTTTCCCGTTAATGGTAGAGCGCTATGTTTCGCTAGCTCATCCAAAAAGCAACATGACCTCAGCAGAAGCCCTACCAAGCTATGGCCACCCAGCACTAGCCGCAAACATCAACAATCAACAACAAGCGCTAGCACAGCTAAAGCTTAACACTCAACAGCCAATACTTGCCCTATGTCCAGGAGCTGAATTTGGCCCAGCCAAACGCTGGCCAGAACAACACTACGCTCAAGTAGCTGCCCATTGGATTGAACAATACCAAGGGCAGGCATGGATCTTTGGGTCAGACAAAGACCAAACGGTAGGTGAGCAAATCATTGAGCATTTGCCAAAAGCCTTACAAAGCCATTGCCACAACCTTGCAGGTAAAACCAAACTAGCGGAAGCCATTGACCTAATGGCCTTAGCAAAGTTAGCAGTCAGTAATGATTCAGGGTTAATGCATATTGCCGCGGCACTGCAACTTCCCTTAATCGCTGTTTATGGCTCTTCGTCGCCACAATATACGCCGCCACTTACCGATAAAGCTGAGATTTTACATACCGATATTGAGTGCAGGCCATGCTTTAAGAAAACGTGTCAGTTTGGCCACTTAAAATGTTTAACGGAGCTAGCTCCCGAACGAGCGATTTCCGCTATAGCTAAACTTCTTAATTAGCTACACTTATCCCCATTAGCCGTTTAAAAGGAATCTGATGAGTTCTAACACTCCAGTTATTTCAATAATTTGCCCGTGTTATAACGAACAAGACACCGTAAGCTTATTCATTAACACCATGCTACCAGAGCTAGAAAAAACCGAGCTAAGCTTTGAAATAGTATTTGTTAACGATGGCAGCACCGACCAAACCTTAAGCCGGCTAAAAGCCTTGCAAGCAGAGCATACGGGTGTACGAGTAATTAACCTTGCCAGAAACTTTGGTAAAGAAGCGGCGCTAACAGCAGGTATCGATTTATCAAAGGGCGAGGTGATTGTCCCTATCGATGTTGACTTACAAGATCCCCCTGAACTCATTCACGACTTTATACGCGAATGGAACAACGGATTTGATGTGGTCGTCGCCAAGCGTATCGACCGTACCAGCGATAGCTTTGCCAAAAAGCTTAGCGCTGAGCTGTTTTACAAATTTCACAACAAAATCTCACATGTAAAAATCCCCGAAAATGTTGGTGATTATCGCTTAATGACTCGCCGAGTAGTCAGCGCCATTCAACAAATGCCTGAAAACCAACGATTTATGAAGGGCATATTCTCTTGGGTAGGCTTTAAAACTAAAATTGTAGAATACAAACGCGACCCTCGAGCTGCCGGTGAAACCAGTTTTAACGGCTGGAAACTATGGAATTTAGCCTTAGAGGGCATCACCAGTTTTAGCACAGCACCACTGCGTATTTGGTTATACATTGGTTGCCTTATCTCGTTCTTGGCTTTTATTTATGGCAGTTTAATTGTCGTTAAAACGTTAATTTATGGCATCGATGACCCAGGTTACGCCTCAATAATTACCATTATTTTGTTCCTAGGTGGCATTCAACTGATCGGCTTAGGGGTGATGGGGGAATACATTGGGCGCTTGTTTATGGAATCAAAACGCCGCCCCATTTACATTATTGAAGAAGATAACTGAATATGGCGTCTGCGCTTAACAAACTTCTTAGGCTAAGAATTGTGCGATATGGACTTACTGGCGGTGTAGCCACCCTGATTCATTTTTTCTTAGCGCTATTAGTATTAAACTATTCTCCGCAAGCCTTTGCCGTAGCCAATTTCATCGGTTTTAGTTTAGCCTTTGTATTCTCTTACCTAGTACAAACTCGCTGGGTGTTCCAAAAAAGTATCG
The DNA here is from genome assembly GCF_030548085.1 of Agarivorans sp. 2_MG-2023. Taxonomy (NCBI): domain Bacteria; kingdom Pseudomonadati; phylum Pseudomonadota; class Gammaproteobacteria; order Alteromonadales; family Alteromonadaceae; genus Agarivorans; species Agarivorans sp. 2_MG-2023. The sequence continues at coordinate 145,244 of NZ_JAUORQ010000008.1, read as the reverse complement.
CCATTAATAATGCCATGCGATTTTTTGTGGTTCAGCTGGGTGCTTTATGTCTTTCAGTTTGGCTTTCCTCGCATATAACCCAGTACCCCAACTTTGTAAAAGTGGCAGTGGTGATTGTTATGCTACCCGCTATTACCTTTGTTATTCATCGCTTTTGGACGTACTCCAAAGCAGACACATCCAAACAACTATAAAATGAGCTTAAACGTGTCCTTAAACCTGTTTATCGAGAAAAACTTTAAACCCATTTATTGGTCCATTTTTATTTGCTCAGTAGTATTGCTGCTGCTTTATGCAAGTAATCAAATATTAACCGGCGACCAAACCCAAATGTTAATTAAGGGCTATTTGGGTGCCTATCAAGGAACCTGGTTAAGCTATGGTAATGCCGCTAGTGTTGTAGGTAACGTACCCGGTTCTTTATCTACCCTTTTGGTCGGGTTGCCGCTGTTAATATGGAACTCCCCGTGGGCGCCAATGTTATTACTGCCTATAATTCGCCTCATATCATTCTTTCTTTTTGATCACGTTATTAAACAATGCTTTAGCCCAGTCGTAAGAATTAGTTTTGCCGTATTATACCTCCTCAATCCGTGGTTTTTGTTTGATAGCCTAATCTACAATCCGGCCTATTTGTGTTTCTTTGCGGCACTGCATTGCTGGACCGCATTTAAAATGCGTGAACAACACTCGTTTATTTGTAGTTTTTTGCATGTTTTAGCCATCGGTTTGGCAATGCAAATACACTATTCATGGCCTATTTTAGCCGCCATGTCTGCTTACCTTTATTACCGTGGCATTATCAAAGTAAGCTGGTGGGGATTAATAGCCGGTGGAGTAGCTATTTTAGCCAGCTTGATCCCTTACTTTATTGAAATGCAACACAACACAGGTATTCAATCTCAAGGTACAGACCGCTATTTGGCCTGGGGAGCAGTGCATGTTTACCCGGTACTAAAAGCAGCATTGTATTGGTTACGCTATAGCTCGTTTTTGTTTACAAACCGCATTATCGTTGATGCAGACTTTCTTTGGTTAAGCGACACAGCTTGGGTTAGAACGGTTATCGATTATCTATGGCAAGGCCTGCTGTTTACTATCGGTGGTCTAACCGTAGTAAGCTCTTGGGCGATAAACAGAAAGGTTTGGCGAGTTATCAAACCTCATTGGCGCTCACGTTCAACAATCAGCTTATCATCTGCAGATTGGCTTATGCACTATGCCTTTTCGGCCTTTATTGGCATTATTATTTCGGCGATGTTGTCGCCGATTATCTTTTCATATTGGCATTTAATTATTGCCTTTGGTTTCGCGTTGTTTCCAGTGCTTTACTATGCCGAACACTGGCAAACTAAAAGGCCAGAACGCTTGGCACTAGTCACCTGTGTAGTGGCAGGATATTTTTTAGTGGTTAACTTAGTGGCTAGCCATGATAGCAATAAGTTTTCTTACTTAATTGGCTATCAAGAACAAGTTGAGGCATATCTTCTTGAGGAAGGCTTAACTTACCAAGAACTGCTCGAGAAAAAATAAGTTTTCCTATGATGATGCGACTTATCTATAGCTTCTTACTGATACCTTTACTGCCCTTGGCTATGTATAAGCTCTACTGGCCAAAAGCGGGCAAACCTAATGTAGGTAAACGTTGGGTTGAGCATTTTGGTTTTGGTAAAAAAGTTAGCAATGTCGACCTGTGGTTCCATGCCGTTTCTGTCGGGGAAGTCATTGCCGCCACACCGTTAATTAAACAACTGAAACAACAACACCCAGCGTTACATATTCTTATTACCACCACCACTGCAACGGGTGCAGAGCAAGTTTCCGCTAAGCTCGGTGAGCTAGTAACTCATCGCTACGCGCCGTTTGATTTATGGCCATGCATCAAACTTTTTATCCACAAAAATCAGCCTAAAAAGCTCTGGATTATGGAAACCGAGCTTTGGCCGAACTGGCTAAGCGTGTGTCAGCAACATCGTATTCCGGTGTCATTAGTCAATGCACGCATGTCAGAGCGCTCTTGCAAACGCTATTTACGTTTTTCAGGTTTTAGTCAGCGCTTGTTCGCGAAACTTAGTTTGGTATTAGCCCAACACCAAGATGATGCCCAGCGCTTTAACCAATTGGGCGTTGCGGCTGCAAATCTGCAAGTTAGTGGATCGATTAAATATGATTTACCGACTACAGACTCCCTAATGCAGCAAGCGGCTGATACTCGCAAAAGCTTATTCGCTGAGCGTTTAGTATGGATAGCGGCTAGCACCCATAAGGGTGAAGACGAGCTTGTTCTCGACGTGATGCAACAAGTTCGCAAGCAATTGCCCGATAGTTTGCTCATTTTAGTGCCTCGCCACCCAGAACGCTTTGATCAAGTGGCAGAGCTAATCGCAGCCCGAGAGCTATCTTTCGCTCGACGTAGCCTGCAGCAAGTCCCCAATTCTAATCAAACAGTGTATTTAGCCGACACTATGGGGGAAATGATGCTGATGTATGGTTGTGCTGATACAGCATTTATTGGTGGCTCACTGGTAAAAATAGGCGGCCACAATTACTTGGAAGCCGCAGCCATGTGCTTGCCTTGTGTGGCAGGTGAATATGACTTCAATTTCTCTGATATTAGCCAACAACTACAAGCTTGTGGCGCCTTAAAACTAAGCGCTGACAACGAACAGCTGGCCAATTGGATTAAAGCATGGCTCAGTGATGAAAACGCTCGAAAAAAAGCAGGTGAGGCAGGCCTTGGCATTGTTAAACAAAACCAAGGAGCTTTAGCGCGTAGTTTAGATGCCTTGCTTAATCATTAAAGCGCTTGTTTATAAGCTGCTAGCAGGTGCTGCCAATCAGACTCTAACCAATGGCAATAGCCCGGCTTAGCTTGTTCTTTCTCCAGTGAGCGATAAAAGCGAGCAATGTTAGCCTGTTGCCATTTTTTACGCGGCCGGCACAGTCGACCATTATCAAAATCGATTAACCATACCTTTTGCTGATCATCAACCATAATATTACGCAGATTGAGATCGGCGTGATAAACCCCAGAGCGATGAAACAATGCAATGGTCTCGCCTATTTTTTGCCATAAGCTTAATGGTAAACGTCGCTCACTCAGCATCTGCGCTAAATCTCTTGCGCCACTAATCCGCTCAAGAATAAGATCGGCCTGAAAAGTTAAGCCAGTGCGCTTTACTCTACCCGCAACAGGCACCGGAGCAGGCAACTCCAGCGCTTGTAATTTCATCAGCAAGGCAAATTCTTTCCACACTCGGCTTCTATGCAAGCTGGAATAAAAATAACGATCGTTGCTCAGCTTAGAGACTAAACCACCACGGTGGTAATGGCGCAGTACAAACTCTCGATGCTCAAAACGGAAAAACAAGGTTTTACCTCTACCAATTGCTTGGCCCACTACCGCTCTATTTTGCTGCCAATGGCGCGCTTCAAAATAAGCGTCGCTTACTTGTTGCCACACGGTAGAGTTACAGAATAGCCAGCCGTCGGGAGTTTTTTGTTTTTCAATCTGCATAGTTTTCGCTTGTGAAACAAATCCCAACAATTTTACATCGCGCACCGCAAAAAGCATAATACTTAAGAAAATCCGCCACTTTTAGCAAAATGACAACAAACCAGCCAGCCTTGAAAATTTGCATCCTGCGCTTATCCGCCATTGGGGATGTATGTAATGCGCTTGCAGTAGTGCAGCAGCTTCAACAAGCTCTTCCACAGGTAGAAGTAACCTGGATTTGCGGCAAAGCTGAGGCACAACTACTCGCACTGTATAGCGACATTACAGTTGTGGTATACAACAAAAAACAAGGCCTGAAAGGTTTACTCGCGTTAAGGCGACAACTGACGAATCAGCAATTTGATATCTTATGGCACATGCAAGCGGCACTAAGATCCAGTTTGGTGAGTTGCTGTATCAAGGCCAAACGGCGTATTGGTTTTGATAAAAGCCGAGCTAAAGACGGCCAATGGTTGTTCACCAACGAAAAAGTCTTACCCGCCAGCTCCCCTCATGTATTGGATGGCTTCTTGCAGTTTCTTTCACAGCTCAATATTGCTCCCAAGCCAGTGCATTGGCAGGTTCCTTTGAGCAAGCAAGATATTGAATTCGCTCAAGACTTACTAAACACTCAAGGTAACGATAAAGGCAAACATATACTTATATGTGCAGCAGCCAGTAAATCCTATAAAAATTGGACTCTTGAAGGTTATGTGGGCATTGCCCAACACGCCCTACAGCAAGGCTTTCAAGTCAGCTTAATTGGTAGCCCTGCTAAAAGTGAAGTGGCACTTGCCGAACACATTAATCAAGCCTGTAATCAACAACTCAATAACCTATCTGGGAAGACTTCATTAAGTCAACTTTGGGCCCTTATCGCGCAGGCAGATCTGCTAATATCTCCAGATACTGGACCGGCACATATGGCGGTAGCGGTGAACACCCCCGTGTTAGGTTTGTATGCCCACCATAACCCGCAACGCACTGGACCTTATCATTATCGGCACTATGTGGTGAGTGTATGGCAGCAACTTATCGAGCAAGAGCAGGGGAAGGCCGCCGATCAACTTAATTGGCGTAGCCGAGTAAAAGACCCAAACGCCATGCAACATATTACGCTCGATGCCGTTATCGAGATGTTTGAGACGATTAAACAAGAGCAACAGTTATGAGCGTAAACAAAGCCAGCATTAGCGCTATTATCATCACTAAAAATGAACAAGACAGCCTTAAAGATTGCTTAGAAAGCCTAAGTTGGGTTGACCAAATAGTCGTGGTGGATTCTGGTAGTACCGATGGCACCTTAGAACTCGCTAAACAATATACTCAAGACGTATACAGTAATACTGAGTGGCCAGGGTTTGGCAAACAAAAACAATTGGCGCAGAGCTACGCCACTAGTGATTGGATTCTTGCGATAGATGCCGATGAGCGCATCGACCACACCTTGCGCGAGAATATCGAAAAAATGCTAGAAAACCCACCTGCCGATACCGTGTTTAACCTTAACGAACTGACCTGGGTATTTGGCCGTTTTCTTAAACACTCCGGGTGGTATTACCGCCACGTGCGCTTATACCCGCGTGAACTCACCACTTACAACGACAATCTAGTGCATGAATCCGTCATTGTGCCAGAGGGTACGCAAGTGGCTGAGTTAGATGGTGATATCCTGCACTTCTCCTATCGTAACATTGAGCACTACCTAGTGAAGTCCGCTGGCTATGCCAAGGCTTGGGCCGACCAACGCGAGGCGCGAGGTAAACGTGTTACCTTAGGCCAAGGAGTGTTACATGCCATTGGCTGTTTTGCCAAAATGTACTTACTCAAACGTGGCTTTTTAGATGGTAGAGCGGGCTTTTTAATCGCCGTATTATCAGCCCATTCTACCTTTGTAAAATACGCTGATTTATGGGCAAGACAACACGATAGTCATTACCGAAAGTAACTTATTCTAGGCCGATCTCGGCCAAAAGTTCGGCGGCGTTAATCGCCGCTAAATCACTTAAGTTCACTGCGTGCTCTCCTAAACAGCCGTATTGGGCAATATTAGTTACCGTAAATAAGCCCACACAATGCGCGCCTGCTGAACTGGCCAAATGCAAAGGACCAGTATCACCACAGAAAAACAAGGGAACTTGTTGTAAAAAAGCAGCAAGCTTTCTCAAATCGCCATTTGAATAAGTAAAATCAGCATCTGTTAGCGGCTTCACTACATCCGGGCTGAGAATCTCGATAATATTAATTTGATTGCCATAATGTTGCTTAAATTTGGCCAACAGAGTCTGCCAATCTTGATCAGCAATCACCTTCGCACCACGTGCGCCCCTAAAATAGGCTAAGCAAGGTTTACTATTATCTTCACCTATCAACTCAACTAGCTGGTCACGCGCTTGCTGTTGTTCCACATCGCTTAACACTAAGCGAGCATAATAATCACTAGGCTCCGCGTCGTGCAGCTGTTCTAGCAGCTCCATACAACCCAACGCATAGTGCTTATAACGCCCTGTCTGTTTAAAAGTATGACTACATACCGCCTTATTTACTTTATCTTCAAAGGCAAATACGTTTTTGCTGGTTGTTAAGGCGGCTACAATTCTGTCACTAGAGCCGCTGTAAGGTATAAACACAACATCATAAGTTTGTTTACGCAAAGCTCGCATGGTGCTAAAAAATCCACCTAGTGTTTTTAAGCCAAATTGTGAATAGTGGATTTTGCTTAGGCCTAAGTTCTCAAACACTTGTCCCTGCCAAGGATCAGTGAGCAATAGCTCAACCTCTGCATCGGGATACATTTCGACCACTTTGTTTACGTAGGGCAGCAAAAAAAACATATTGCCGATACGTTTATTGTTGCGAACAATCAACACCCGCTTGACTTGTTTGGGGGTCAGTATTTCTTGTTGTCGACCTTTGCGACCGCCAATCAGTTTTAGAAAACCGGCTTCTAATGCCACCGAGTTATTACGGCGCTTGGCGTCAAACTGGCGTAACGCGGTGCGAATTTTTTTAGTTATGCTCATCGATTTATTCTACCGGATCATTAGCGTGTAGCTTTTGCCACCAAAGATTAATTTTCACTGCTGAGTCACTCACATTAATTAAACTCATATCTTCCTGAGTTAGCTCACCAGCAGGTGGAGAAAACGAAATATGTCGACCGGCACTATTAAGAGGTTGCCAGCGTAGCGGCGTGGCACTGCGTCTGCTTGGGAAAAAACCTACCGTAGGTATATCTAACGCACCTGCGATATGCAGTGGCCCAGTGGAACCAGCAATAAACATATCTGCACAAGCCAATACTTCACAAAAGGTAGTAAGGCCTTCTTCAGAAAAGTACAGCTGATGTGAGACTTCGGCTTTTGCCAATTGATTCACCAGATCTTGCGCTGCTACCAACTCTCCGGGGCCAGCGGTAATCACAAAGTGTAGGTCTAGATTAAGCTTAGCTAAGCAATCAATTAAACTAAAATACTGCTCCACACTTAAATTATTGGCTGAGCCGCCACTGCCAATATGCACCATCACCATGGGCTGCGATCCAGTAAATTCGCTACTTTTACGCGCCTCTATTTGTGCGGGCGAAAAAGACAAGAAAGGCGCGTCTAAGGCTTTAGCGTCGAATTGGTGTTTCGCTAAGAAAGCCTTGGCTAAATCGAGATTATATTCAAATTCGGGTTTACGTGATTGAGAGCGGCGCTGTTTTACTCGCTGAGTAAATAAGAACTGAGCCAACTTAGTGGCGGGTGCACAACGGTGCTTAATACCCGCTCGTGCACCTAGCCAAGCATTGCGCATAGTCGAGAACAAACACAAGTAACCATCAAACTGCTGCTGTTTAACCTGCTGTAACAAGCTTGCTTGAGCCTGGCCATCAGCCTCTGCTCCACAGTCAATAATCACCTTATCGATCCAGGGACATAACTCTGCCAAAGGTGCCGTATAACTGGGCACCAAAGCACTAATTTCACAATTGGGTAGGGAGTTTTTCAGTAAAGCAAAACTGGGCCATGCCAACATGAAGTCGCCAATTTTATCGTTCCGCACTACCAACAGTTTTTGCATTTTTTTACCCCAATGACCAAGCTTGCGCATTGTGACCAATCTTGCAGGTATGCTCAAGAATTTTCCCCAATCGATTGAGCGGGTTATAATCCAGCTAACATTAATTTTTGGCAAATACTCATGACAACTCGGGTTATCTATCCTGGCACCTTTGATCCTGTAACCAATGGCCATAGTGATTTAATAAAGCGCGCCGCAAAAATGTTCGACAAAGTGATTGTGGCAGTGGCAGCCAGCCCTAGCAAACAACCACTGTTTAGTTTAGAAGAACGGGTTGCGCTGCTGGAACAAACCGTAACCAAAGCAAATAATGTTGAAGTGATTGGTTTTACTGGCTTATTGGTTGATTTAGCCAAAAAACAAGATGCGAACGTATTGCTGCGTGGCTTGCGTACCGGCTCAGATTTTGAGTATGAAATGCAACTAGCGGATATGAACCGCCAGTTAGACCCAAACCTAGAAAGCGTATTTTTAACCCCAGGCGAAGGGGTTTCGTTTATTTCATCGAGCTTGATTAAAGAAGTAGCTAAACACGGTGGCGATATTGAACGCTTTGTATCACCACAAGTTGCTCAAGCTGTCAGCGCTAAACTTGCTGCGAGTTAACGCTGGCAATGCGGACAATAAAAGGTATTACGCTGACCAATGCGTAGTGCCTTAATTAACTCTCCACAACTATCACAAGCCTCGCCCTCACGGCCATACACCGCCAATGTCTGCTTAAAATAACCGGGCTTACCGTCAGCGTTGGTAAAATCTTTTAAACTCGTCCCACCTTGCTCAATCGCCTCGGCTAATACTTGCTTAATGTTGTCGGTGAGCAGCTCTAAACGCACTTTACTGACTTTGTTGGCAGCGCGTTTTGGATGAATACCGGTTCTAAACAATGCTTCGTTGGCGTAGATATTCCCTACCCCCACCACCACTTTGTTATCCATAATAAACTGCTTAACCGCTACGCTACGTTTAGCCGCGTGCGCAGCCAAATGCTCAAAAGTAAATTCATCGGTTAAAGGCTCTGGCCCTAAATTAACCAACAAATTATGCTGCTCGATAGGCAACTGGCTAAACAATACACAGCCAAAGCGGCGAGGGTCGTTCAAACGAAGCGCTTTACCACTGGCCAATACAATATCAACATGATCGTGCTTTTCAGCGGCCAAGCCGCTATCTACAATGCGCAAGCTACCAGACATACCAAGGTGAATAATAATGTGGCCAGCTTCAGTTTCAATCAGCAAGTATTTAGCGCGGCGTGTTACCGCCAATACTTTCAAGCCTACACAGCACTGGATAAGCTCAGGCACCGGCCAACGCAATTTAGCTTGGCGCACAATGATCTCACTAATCACTTGCTGCTCGATATGCGGGGCAATGCCGCGTCGGCTGGTTTCAACCTCGGGTAACTCAGGCATGTTTATAAACTCGTAGTAGGAAAAAGGGCGTGGTAGCTGGCTTCGTCAAGGCTCAATAGTTGGCCTTGCCAATTAGTCAGCCAACGTTGCTGGCCTAACTCAAATAAGGTTAACTCGATAGGAGCAGCCGAATTGGCAAGGTAAATATGTACGCCTTGGCTACTCGCGGCGCCACCTAAGGCGTTTTGCCATGGCTCTAGGGTGATATGTAACCAAGCATCTATCACCGCGATAGAGCGCTCTGTAGGCGGCTCACTACGCCATTGGGTGCCCACTCGCTCAATCACCAACCCAGGTAGCTCTATGCGAAGTATGGTCGCGCCTTGAGGCAATAGCTGGCCAGCAAGTTGCTGTTCAGACTCCGATTGCTGATTGTTTAACTCTACGTACTTAAAAATCAAAATCATTGAGGCAACAGCAAATATTATGATGTTGTTCCAGCCACGGCGGCTCATTTTCATCGCACATCTCCCTTTCTCACTTCATCATAAGCGCGAAGTAATTGCTGAGTAAAGGGCAAGCAAGCCTGCAAAGCACTAAAAAAAGGCCAAAAAAAAAGCCCAGCCTAAGCTGAGCTTTTTTACATCAAAGCCAAAATCTATTTGATTTTGCCTTCTTTGTACATAACGTGCTGACGAACAACAGGATCAAATTTTTTGATTTCCATTTTCTCAGGCATGTTACGTTTGTTCTTATCAGTGGTGTAGAAGTGACCAGTGCCAGCTGATGAGTTCAAACGAATTTTCTCGCGAATACCTTTAGCCATTATTTAGCTCCTTATACCTTCTCACCACGACCACGCATCTCAGCTAAAATAGCGTCGATACCTTTCTTGTCGATGATGCGCATACCTTTAGTAGATACGCGTAATTTAACAAAACGCTTCTCAGTCTCTACCCAAAAACGGTGAGATTGTAGATTAGGCAAAAAACGACGACGAGTGCGGTTTTTTGCGTGCGATACGTTGTTACCAACAGCTGGTTTTTTACCAGTAACTTGGCATACTCTAGACATGTCAGTCTTCTCCAAATATGTACTTCTGCTCGAGCATCTGTTCATGCCCCGTTAGGCCGTCGCCCGGGACGACAGAAAGGCCGCATTTTATACAGGAAATAGAACCCTAGATCAACTAAAAATTGAACAAAGATCAGATCCAACCGCGCTCGGCGAAAGACACAGTCTCTCCACAGCCGACCACTACATGGTCTAAAACTCGAACATCGATTAGCTCTAAAGCCTTGATTAATTTAGTAGTTATTTGCTTATCGGCCAAACTTGGTTCGGCCACACCCGAGGGATGATTATGGGCAAATATTACTGCAGCGGCATTTTTTTCTAATACCCGCTGTACCACCACCCGTGGATAAACACTGGCGGCATCAATCGTTCCGAAAAATAGCGGCGCGAATTGTAACACCCGATGCTGATTATCCAAAAGCAATATCGCAAATACTTCACGTTGATGGTGAGATAATTCCATAGAAAGGTAGTTTTTTGCCGATTCAGCAGTATTCAGCACACTATTCTCACTGATCTCGGCCAACAAATACCGCCGACTCATTTCTATGCTGGCATGCAGTTGTGCATATTTTGCACTCCCCATACCGCGTTCAGCACAAAACTGCTGTTGATCAGCTGCTAATACTTTTCTTAAGGAGCCAAATTGAGTGAGTAAATGCTGTGCCAAACTCACTGCATCTAATCCCACACACCCTACGCGCAAAAAAATAGCCAGTAATTCAGCATCACTTAAACTCTCTGCACCTTGGTTTAATAGCTTTTCTCTAGGACGTTGTTCGGCGGGCCAATCACTTATTGCCATAAAATAGTAATAACAGATGAATCAGTAAAAATAAGCGTAGTCGAAACTACCACCTTGTGTATGCGGAGATCTTAAGTTTTGTGATAGGCTTGCCGATATCAAACGGTGATTAATATTTCGGTATCAGCATGTTAACGGGAAAGAAGATCCTGCTCGCCATAACCGGCGGTATTGCAGCGTATAAAATGCCAGAGCTTGTGCGTCGCTTAAAAGAGCAGGGCGCAGAAGTAAAAGTGGTAATGACTCACCACGCCACCAGCTTTATTACCCCGTTAACCTTACAAGCGGTATCTGGCGAACCGGTGGGGCAAGAAGTGGTAGACCCCGCTCAAGAAGCCTCAATGGGTCATATTGCTTATGCCAAATGGCCAGATTTAGTATTGATGGCGCCCGCCACGGCAAATAGCATTGCCAAATTTAGCCATGGTTTAGCCGACGATTTAGTCAGTACATTGCTCCTCGCTACAGATGCCCCGATTGTGATTGCTCCAGCAATGAATCAGCAGATGTATCAAGCGATGGCGACTCAAGCCAATTTAAGCCTTCTCAAGCAACGCGGCGTGCCCATTTGGGGCCCTGCTCAAGGCGAGCAAGCCTGTGGTGATGTAGGCCCTGGGAGAATGCTAGAGCCAGCTCAGCTGTTGGCGAACGTACAAGCCATGTTTGCTCCAAAAGCACCTCAAGTGCTAAACGGTGTCAATGTAATGATTACCGCTGGCCCAACTCGCGAAGCCATTGACCCAGTACGTTACATTAGCAATCACAGCTCGGGTAAAATGGGCTTTGCTTTAGCCGAAGCCGCCAAACAACTCGGTGCCAGTGTAACCTTGGTATCTGGTCCAGTTAATCTTACTACGCCAAAGGGCGTAGAAAAAGTGGCAGTTAATACCGCTCAGCAAATGTTAGATGCATCGCTAGAACGCATTGAGCAATGTGACATTTTCATCGCCTGTGCCGCCGTCGCCGACTACCGCGTTGCCGACGTGGCCGAACAGAAAATTAAGAAAACCGATGAAAGCGACGAGATGCAATTACGTTTGGTGAAAAACCCAGATATTGTGGCCACCATTGCAAGTTTAGCCAAAAAGCCTTTCACGGTAGGTTTTGCGGCAGAAACCCAAGATGTTAGCCACTATGCACAAGATAAAATGGCGCGAAAGAATTTAGATATGATCGCCGCCAATGACGTATCAAAACCTGAACAAGGTTTTAATAGTGAACAAAATGCCCTAACGGTATTTTGGCCAACCGGCCATCAGCAATTAGACCTCGCTGATAAATCGGCACTGGCACAACAATTACTGGCACTGGTTGCCAAGCAGTACGCTGCACAATAATCAAAATAAAAAAATGACCCAAATAGCACTAAAAATACTAGACCAAAGAATTGGCACTACCTTTCCAATGCCAGAATATGCAACGCCAGGCTCGGCCGGCATGGACTTGCGCGCCTGCCTAGACCAAGCCGTAACATTAGCCCCCGGTCAAACCGAGCTAATACCTACCGGCCTTGCGATTCATATTGCAGACCCTACGCTTGCAGCCACCATTTTACCGCGTTCTGGCCTTGGCCATAAACACGGCATTGTACTGGGTAACCTCGTCGGACTTATCGACTCAGACTACCAAGGGCAATTAATGGTGTCTTGCTGGAACCGCGGACAAAGCACTTTCACTATCGAACCCGGCGAACGCATCGCCCAGTTAGTTTTTGTACCAGTGGTACAAGCTAGCTTCGAAATAGTAGAAGACTTTACCGCCAGCCAGCGCGGCGAAGGTGGCTTTGGCCATTCGGGCACCCAATAAACGGTTATCAAGTAGTACGCTAATAGACTAATAAAAAGGATTACAATAAAAATGGCGGGAAAACCAAAAAGCAATCGCCGCGAACAAATTCTGCAGGCGCTTGCGCGCATGTTAGAAACCAGCCACGGACAACGCATCACCACAGCCAGTTTGGCTAAAGAAGTCGGTGTATCGGAAGCCGCGCTATATCGCCACTTTCCAAGCAAAGCACGCATGTTTGAAGGGCTAATAGAGTTTATAGAAGAAACCTTGTTATCACGCATTAATCTGATTCAAGAAGAGCAAAAAGACACGCTTAACCGTTGTCAGCACATTCTTATGTTGTTACTCGGTTTTGCCGAGCGTAACCCAGGCTTAAGCCGTATTTTAACTGGCGACGCCCTGCAAGGTGAGCACGAACGTTTACGCGCTCGTGTGAGTGTTTTATTTGAAAAAATAGAAGTGCAGCTAAAGCAAGTATTACGCGAACGCCGCCTACGCGAAGGCCAAGGTTTCTTGATTGAAGAAAACAGCCTAGCCACCTTATTGCTGGCTTATACCGAAGGCCGAATTAGCCAGTATGTTCGCAGTGAATTTAAACTTGAGCCCACCGCACAATTTGATACTCACTGGGGCTTTTTGAAGCAACAGTTAATTCAAGGTTAAACCCGCGTTCAAAACATTGCGCCCATGCATCTCATGCTGGGCGTACTTTGTGCTTTCTGTAAAAAAATTAGACACTTGTTTGTAATCAAAAAGCTGCTAAATTTGTAGCAACTTTTAACACTAATAGGTCTAAAAACATGGACGTACTAAATCATGGCACAAGCTGGTTGGAAAACAACCAAGACTTGCTAATGCAATACGCAATTAATATTGCTGCCGCTATTGTTGTTCTGTTTGTTGGTATGATCGTAGCGCGCGTAATGGCGTCTAGCGTAGAAAAACTAATGAACGCCCGCAACCTCGACTCAACCATTAGCCATTTTGTTGGCTCAATGGTGAAATACGTGATTGTTGCTTTTGTTATCATTGCAGCGCTATCGCGCATTGGTATTCAAACCGCTTCTTTTGTTGCCATTATTGGTGCCGCTGGTTTAGCCGTTGGTCTGGCACTACAAGGTTCACTGTCTAACTTTGCTGCCGGCGTGCTAATTATTGGTTTCCGCCCATTCAAAGCCGGTGACTACGTAGAAATTGCCGGTACTTCTGGTTCTGTTGCTTCAGTGCAAATTTTTACTACGGTATTAAAAACGCCAGATAATAAGCAAGTTGTAGTACCAAACGGTTCTGTATTAGGTGGCAATATTGTTAATTACTCTACTCACCCAACTCGCCGTGTAGATTTGGTTGTTGGTGTTAGCTATAACGCCGATTTGGCTAAAACCAAAGCCATTTTGCGTGAAGTATGTGAAGCAGATTCTCGAGTACTTAAAGATCCAGACATCACCATTGGTGTATCTGAATTGGCTGATAGCTCAGTAAACTTAGTGGTTCGCCCATGGGTAAACAGTGCTGATTACTGGGGTGTGTACTTTGATTTAAATGAAAACATCAAAGTAGCATTAGACAATGCAGGTATCGAGATTCCGTTCCCACAAATGGATATACATTTGGAAAAAGTAGCCAGCTAAGCGGCACTCTTCTCCAAATAAAAAGCACGGCCTAGGCTGTGCTTTTTTGTTACTACATTGTGCCGCTAAATATCGTCTAAGCGATGAGTAGCATGCACCATTTGCTGCTGGCGTTTTTCTTGGTGCTCAATCAAGTTAGCTAAAAACTGCCGCGCGCCCAGCATAGTGAGCTCGTCTTTAGCTAAACGTAACAAGCTTAAAGACTGTTCACTTAACTCTAGCGCCAGCGCACTCACATCATCACTGCTCATATTGGCGGGCTTGCTTAGCTTTGCAACCTTGTCTAACACATCTTGCTCTACGCGAATATCTGTCCAGGTGTCTAGTAATTCTGGTTTCGCTTGGCTAATAAACTCTTGTAAATGAGCGGCGTTTTCTCGCTCCTGATGCTGCAAATAATTGAGCAGCATACGTACTCGCTCAGAATCAGCATTAAGCTCTAATCGTCGATACATGGCTTGCATCGCCTCACGGCAACTTACAAAATGTTCGAGCAATAAATTAAGTTGATTAAATCGCATCTTCCGCTCTCTAGTTAAGCCCTGATACTTACTATAGTAGAGCCACAAAACACTTTCGTTTTGCTTAAGGCAAGTTGGCTTGATTTACATCAAACAGATGAAGCGCCAAACCCTATTGTTGCGAGCCAGAACAAATTTTATACAGCACTTAATTAGTAAGCGGCGATGGAATAAATTTGCTAAGTTACTCTTTAAACCACTGATATTAGGTTAACAAGATGAAAAGGCTCATAGAATGGAGCGACAAAAACAACTTCTATTTTCTTACTATTGCGCTTGTTGGCTATATTTTTTTGGCGGCTTGTCTTGACCAATTTTGGCAAGGCGATGGTTTTAAGTTTCTGCAAATTGCCATGGTATTAGTGCTAGCAGCAGGAGTGTGGCAAGCCAAAGGAAAACGACTTTGGTATGTAACTGGTTTAGGATTTTTACTCACCAGTACTACCTTGGCCTTTTTTAGCTATTGGTTTGAGGCTGAAGGCTTAGTGAGCTTGTATCTAAGCATCGTATTCTGCTTTTTAGTGATGACAACGTGGACAGCCTTAAAGCAAGTGCTGTTTACCGGCAATATCGACAGCAATAAAATCGTTGGGGCTATCTGTATCTTTTTACTGATAGGCCTAGGCTGGGCGCACTTGTATACCATACTTAATTTTTGGTTTAACGATGCCTTTAATGGCGTGCCCACCGAGCACTGGAGCACCCAAATGACTGACTTCATTTACTTCAGCTTTGTTACACTAACCACCCTAGGATATGGCGAAATCACTCCTAATACGCCCATTAGTCGATTTTTCACTTACAGCGAAGCGATCTTTGGTCAATTCTATATGGCTATACTGGTAGCGAGTTTAGTGGGAGCGCGTATGGCAAGCAGAGAAAACGAGCACTCATAAGCACTTCAAAGCTGTTTAAGCTTGCGCCGAACAGCTTTAAAGCTCGCACTCGCGGCATGACTACTTTTGCTTGGTGGCCAACATCATCGCCACTACGCGTAACGACAGTGCCGCTAACATGAGTATGCTTGGCCCATTAACACCCTGCGTTTTTAATAGCATAGTGTTGTTTTGAATCACCACTGCGTTACTAGTTGTCGTGGTTTTAGCGGCAGTTTTCGCCAAGCTATCTAAGGAGCTAAGTAGTTTGTCGTAAGAACTGACTTCACCGGCCAGCATATCCATTAACTCATACGCTTTTTTGTCTTTAAAAGGCGACTTAATCGATTCATCCTTAAGCTGTTTACCTATCTTTTTCATCGCACTATTAACCGCGTCTTCTAAGCCATTCATATTGGCAACTTTACTGTTAGTTGATTGCCTAGCGCTAAAACGATGCTGTGGCGCTGCTGCTTTTTCTTGAGCTTTACCAATATTAAGCGCATTGCTCTTTGAGCTTTTAATTGTTTTGCTTAAGTGGGCAAGCTTATCAGCAGCCGTTTTTACTTTTTGCTCCCACTGAGAGTCGGTGCTGCGGTTTTTAATGGCAGTTAAGGCGTTTGAAACGAGCAGAGATATTTGAGTTTTTGTGGCATTGAGTTCAACAGACATGAGACTTCCTTAGTTCTCTGAATTACATGCAATTTCCGAAAATACAGGGTTATTAACCCTAAGCCTCGCTACTCTATCTATTAAAAACAAAAGCATCAATATAACGGGTGATAATTACCGCATTTTGGCCAAAAAAAAGGCGGCTTTAAAAGCCGCCTTGGTGTTAGATATTATAAATACTACGCAATACCGTATTGCTCTCGGTAAGCGCTTACCGCAGCCAGTGCGGTTTGATTATCGCCTTGCTCTTCTAAGTAAGTGATTAAATCAGCCAACTTAACAATAGAGATCACCGTCGCGCTGTAGTCGCGCTCTACTTCTTGAATCGCCGACAACTCACCTTTACCTTTCTCTTGACGATCTAAGGCAATGAGCACACCGGCTAATTCAGCGTTATGGGCATTAATAATGTCCATTGATTCGCGAATCGCCGTACCGGCAGTAATAACGTCATCAACCAGCATTACTTTGCCAGCTAACTCAGAGCCTACCAAGCTACCGCCTTCGCCGTGAGTTTTCGCTTCTTTGCGGTTAAAGCAGTAAGGCACATCTTTACCATGGTGCTCATCTAAAGCAACAACGGTGGTGGTGGCAATAGGAATACCTTTGTACGCTGGGCCAAATACCAAGTCATAATCAATATTTGAATCTTGCAGTGCCGCTGCGTAAAACTTGCCTAAGCGATTTAAATCACGGCCAGTATTAAACAAACCCGCATTAAAAAAGTAAGGGCTAGTGCGGCCAGACTTTAAGGTAAATTCGCCAAACTTTAATACGCCTTTGGCTAAAGCAAATTCAATAAACTCACGTTGATAAGCTTTCATCTTCTTCTCTCAATTACTTAGATAGGGCTTCGCGCTGGGCAGTATTGATTTGGCTAATACCTTCTTTGGCAAAGGCTAGCATCTCGAGCAGCTCTTCATGGCTAAAGGGTGCGCCTTCGGCAGTACCTTGTACTTCAATCATGTTGCCGTCTTCACACATCACAACATTCATATCGGTTTCAGCTACGCTATCTTCGGTGTACTCAAGGTCACAAACGACCTCACCACCCACCACGCCTACCGATACCGCAGCAATAAGCTGCTTGAGCGGGCTTACTTTTAATTTCTTCTGCTCAATCATCCACCAAATGGCATCTTGCAAGGCAACACATGCACCAGTAATAGCCGCTGTACGTGTACCGCCATCCGCTTGAATCACGTCACAATCTACTACAATGGTGTATTCACCCAAGGCTTCTAAATCAACCGCAGCACGTAGCGAGCGACCAATTAAGCGTTGGATTTCTTGGGTACGGCCACTTTGCTTACCGCGCGCTGCTTCACGGCCCATGCGGCTGTGAGTAGAACGCGGCAACATGCCATATTCAGCGGTAATCCAGCCTTGGCCCTTTCCTTTTAAGAAACGTGGTACACCATCATCTACCGAGGCATTACATAGCACTTTGGTATCGCCAAATTCGACCAAAACCGAACCCTCGGCATGTGCCGTGTAGTTTCGAGTAATAGTAATTGGACGCATTTGTTCAACAGCTCTTCCGTTCGGACGCATGGTAATAACCCTGTAATTTAAAATTCGCGGCTATTATATAGGCTTTTGTCGCACTTGGTCACGCCTAGACTGACTAAGCGCCTATTAGCCGCTATAATCGAGCAAATTTATCAAAGGCTATCAATTATGATTCACAGCATGACAGGCTACGCACGCCACCAAATTAAAGGCGATTGGGGCAGTGCCACATGGGAAATTCGCAGCGTAAACCAACGCTACCTTGAAACCTACTGGCGCATGCCAGAACAGTTTCGCGCCCTAGAGCCGGTATTGCGTGACAAAATTCGAAAAGCCCTACAGCGCGGTAAAGTAGAATGTAACCTGCGTTTTGAAGCAGACCAAGCCAACCGCGGCGAGCTGCAACTCAACCAGGCGCTAGCCGAGCAACTGATTAAAAATGCCGAATGGGTACAGCAGCAAGCAGGTGGGCAAATAAATCCAGCAGACATATTGCGCTGGCCAGGCGTAATGGAAACCCCAGAGCAAGACGCCGACGCCATTAGCAAAGAGTTATTAGCCGGCTGGCAAGAAGCCCTAACGGCATTCATCGAAAGCCGCGCCAGCGAAGGGGCAAACACTGCCACCATGATTACCACTCGCCTCGATAAAATTACCGAGCAAGTGGCTTTTGTGCGCGAACAAATGCCCGCAGTAATGCAATGGCAACGAGATCGCCTAAGCAATCGTCTAGCCGAAGTAAAAGACGAGTTAGAGCCGCAGCGCATTGAATTAGAAATGATAATGGTGGCGCAAAAGATAGATGTAGCCGAAGAACTGGACCGCCTAGATTCACACGTAAGCGAAACGCAAAAAATCATCAAAAAAGGCGGCGCCTGTGGCCGACGCCTAGACTTTATGATGCAAGAGTTTAACCGCGAAGCGAATACTTTAGCGTCTAAATCGATCAATTCAGAAATCACTCAAGCTGCTGTAGAGCTTAAGGTTTTAATTGAGCAGATGAGAGAGCAGATCCAGAACTTAGAATAATTACACTTTCCCCCCAGACAAGAGCCTCTTCAATTAAGAGGCTTCAAATACTTCTGCACACATCGCTAGGCTTTTTCAGCTAAACGTCGATTAATCCTTGCTCTATAGCCTAGAATCATTACAGTGTGCGTCCGTTCGATGCTTTAGACTGTTTTCTAGGATTATTATGAAAAAGACTTACCCACTTACTCACCCAAAACTTAACTTAGCGCGCATTATTGAAGCCGCTAAATACGATGCTAAAAAATACATTCGTCGCGAAAAGAACAAAACCTTGCCTGCCGGTGCTGACTTTTGGGCTTTTGATTGTAAGTACGGTCCTACTCGAGAAGAAGCAGAAGAAATTCATGTTTCACAAATTAACGCGTCTATGGATAAAGCGGAGCAACAACAGCTGCCGTCTTTCTACTTAGAGATTATGGCAAAGCCTGCAAACCGCCCAGAACGACCGGTTTCTGAAGAAGCAATGGACGAAGAAGGCGCTGAGTTAGACGATATTATTGCTAACGCAGAGCAAGAGATAAGCAAAGACGCTGAGTAATACCGTTTACCTTTGTCTTTAGAAAACAGTTAAGGCCAATCAGTTATTCCTGCTAACGATTGGCCTTTACTCAATCTGCTACACCGCACCAACTATGCCCCCTCAAACCTAAGCCCCTAAGTTATTGATGATTAGCTGAGTTTATAAACAGCCTGTACAGTTGCCGCCTGTTCGTTTGGTTTTTTATAAGATTAAGATGTACTTAAAAACAACCCTAAGCAGCCTACCGCGATGTTTATTGCTGCTTACCCTTTACTTCCCGGCACTCGCCTTTGCTGATGGAAATCAATCCATAGAGTCATTCAGCAGCGCCAAGCGTTTGTTACTGCAGCAGGTGTATATAGAGCCCGCGATGCGCAGCACCCTGTATTGCCAAGCCTCATTTGATGAGAAGAAGAATGTTCGCTTAAATGCTGGCTTCTCTACCAGTAAATACCTTAATCGACTGGCTCGCTATGAAACCGAGCATGTCGTGCCTGCAGAAAACTTTGGCCGTAGTTTTAGTGAGTGGCGAGAGGGGCATTCAAGCTGTGTAAACTCCAAAGGTAAACCTTATAAAGGCCGCCGTTGCGCAGAAAAAGCCAACAGCGAATACCGCTTAATGCAGGCCGACATGTACAACCTTTATCCTGCCATTGGTGCGGTAAATGCGGCGCGTTCTAACTATAACTTCACCATGTTAAGCGATAGCGCATCTAGCTTCGGCAGTTGTGATATGCGCATTGAGAGCCGTAAAGCACAACCACCAGAGATTGCTCGCGGGCCAATTGCTCGCAGTTATTTATATATGGATGTGACTTATAAGCGTTTTAGTATGAGCAGTAGTCAACGCAAATTAATGCATGCTTGGGATAAACAATACCCGGTTACACAGCATGAATGCCTAAGAGCAGAGCGCATCGAAAAAGTTCAGCAAAACCGCAATGCGATTTTACATGAGCGCTGTTTAGCCATGAAATAACATAAGCTTAAGTACGATAGATTAGACTGAATACTCTATTCCGCTCACCAAATGTGGTTATTTATACGTTATGAGCTGTAAAGCCCTTTAAAAAACATAGGATTAATTGATAATAACAGAGGATAAATAGTCACTCTTACTCTCTTCAATTGGTATATGAATTTACAGCAACGAGATGTTTACTACCCGCTACTCTTCCTAGTCTCTTTGGTATTAGTCCTTTGGCAATACTTTGGTATGGAACATCAGCTGAACTTCAACCTACATGAAGATTCTCCCATTTCGCTCTCACATCAGCTAGCAGATGGTCGCGTGGGAAAAGGCTTATTGCTGAAACAGCAGAACAAAGCCACCTTGTTTTGTAGTACGCCCGCCGCAGACAGCGCCCAAGCCTGCGCTATGCAACTCCATCTGCAAAATGGTAAGCAACAAGGTATTGATTTAAGCGCTTATCAAAGCATCGCTATAAACTTATCTTATCAAGGTAACGCACCCGATAACCTGTTGCTGCAACTGTATAACCCACAGCAAAAAAAGCCTGAATATTTGCATCTCTACCAACAAAGCCTATTACCCCAACAAGGGCGCGGTACTTATAGTTTTGACCTAGACCAGCTTTATATCCCCTCTTGGTGGCAGTATGCTCAGCGAGACAAACCAAGCAGTGATGAAAACCAATGGGTAACACATTTAACCTTACTTACCGGTGATAACCAGCAGGCTAAGAATATTGAACTATCACTACATTCTGTAGAGCTTGAAGGTAAATGGCTACAAGCTAAAGACCTTTATATAGCATTACTGGTGGTGTGGCTGATTAGCATTACTCAGGCGTTTTTTAGCGTATCGCGCGGTGTAAAAGCCCAAAACAAGCAATCTGATAAACATGCACTAGAGCTAAATAAAGTGAATAGCTTTTTAAGCATTGAGCGCGACAACTACGAGTTTATGGCCAAAACCGATCCACTCACCAGTTGCTTTAACCGCGCCGGGCTCAGCAGTATCTTCAGCGATATTGTGATCGAATATGTAGATATAGGTATGCCCGCTAGCATTGTGTTATTCGATATCGACCACTTTAAGCGAGTGAATGACCAATACGGCCACGATGAAGGCGACAAAGTACTGGTAAACATTGCTAACCTAATTCGCCAGCAAATTCGCGAGGGCGACTATTTAGCTCGCTGGGGCGGTGAAGAGTTTCTTGTAGTATGTACTCACACTCGGTTAAAAGGCGCATGTGCCTTAGCCGAGCATTTGCGTAAAAGTGTAGAAGGGACCGTGCTCAGTGAAAAAGCCCGCATCACCAGCTCGTTTGGCGTAGCAGAGATTAACTCCGGTTTTATTGAACAATGGATTAAACGCGCCGACAAAGCATTGTATGAAGCGAAAGAAACCGGCCGAAATAAGGTTGTTGCAGCTAAGTAGTTAAGGAAGAGAAAACCTGCTGATTACTCAGCAGGCTTTATTCTTTATAAAGGATTATCTGGACAGTTACCACTGATATACAGCGGTACACCAACGCCCGGGTCTATTGGAATAAGCTGAGGGCCGTTAGTAGCTTGCGAGCCCCAATATTCAGCAGGCAAGTTAGCACGTAAACCTTGGGCGAGGGGATAATCACAGAAGCCATTGGTATCTTGGGGCGGATGTTGAGCATAACCCGCCAAGCTTGATAAGGCTTCAAACAAGGCAATTCGGTTTATCCAAATCTGTTTGCTGATCAAGCTAGGCTCAGGCAAACCAGGGTTCACCCCTATCACCGCTTGTCCATCTACCAACGCAACCACGTCTCCGCGAAGATCTTTAGTAAAGTTAACCGTTTCCCAGCCTCCGGCTGCTGCACCAATAAATTGATAATTGCCAGTAGCACCGCTACTTATATTACCAGCACCTAACTGTACCTGAGAAAAACGGCCAGTTGAGCCTACAAACAACCTATCGACTCGCTGCATCACTTCCACCGCCAAGCTTTGTACTAACTTTTCTTGCTGAGAATCAGGAATGGCATCGGCAAAGGGGCTTAATAAACGAAAGCTGCCCTGGTGTTCTTCGCTTAAGCAATCAACAGTGGGTAACACACCAAGTACTTGCGCGGGCTGAATGGTTCTAAAATCTAGCTGGCAGTCGGTTTTTTGCAGGTCTCCGTGTAAATCCAGCACCGTGTGGGGCTGAAACGCCAATGCTGCTGCCACCATGGCTTGGCTCTCTACTGGGCGAATCGGTTTATCAAGCTTCACATGGTGATAACGGTTTAAATCGTAACCGCGACCAACAATGCCAATAAAACCTGCTTCAGAGTTTTCAGCAAATCCACCACCGGCTTGCGGATCAAGGTTTTGTCTAATGAGGGCACAATTCTCGTCAATCACCGTGCCGGGAGTGGGATTGAAGTTACAACTCTGTGGATCTGGCTCCCCGCCATCGGGGTTCGCCCTTAATATAACCAATATATCAAGCTGCTCAAGAATACGCCTGCTGCTGTAACCAAACCCAGCGCTTAACCAGCGCATAACAGTAAGTGCAGCTTCGGTACCGGCGGGTTCGTTGCCATGTTGCTGAGTAATAATCATCACTCGCTTGCCACTAGGGCTGCCCATTCGTATGCCTAGTAGCTCTCGCCCTTGGGTAGACCACCCAATATACTCAGGGTTGGTATTACCTCGGCCACCGTCGTCTACCGTGCAAACTACCGCCTGGCGAATACTTTGCGGCTCAACCTGCTCGCCACAAACTTGATAATTGATATCAAGATCTGTCGGTAGCGCTTGGTCGATATTCACAATACCTTGGTTATTATCGTTAATAATCAATGCCCCTGTTTGCAGTGGCACTCGTGCGAAGTAGGGCATAAAACGCAGCTGAGTGCGCAGGTCTTGGTAGGTTGAGAGTCGCCAATAAGGGTTGTCGTGAACTGCCGAGTGAAACCTGGCTGAGGCAGTAGCACTTAAACCTAACAGCAAAGGCAGCAAGCAAATTGAGCTAAATTTCATTGATCATCCTTGATAAGTGAGAGTCAGAGCAAATAAAGCTCAACTCATAGTCAAAAATAAATCATAGGGCTTTGGCTATTTAATTAGTAATTAATT
Source organism: Agarivorans sp. 2_MG-2023 (assembly GCF_030548085.1). NCBI lineage: Bacteria > Pseudomonadati > Pseudomonadota > Gammaproteobacteria > Alteromonadales > Alteromonadaceae > Agarivorans > Agarivorans sp. 2_MG-2023. The sequence continues at coordinate 121,827 of NZ_JAUORQ010000008.1, read as the reverse complement.
AATAATACTAATTATCAATTTGCTGTAATTTTTCCTTTGCAGTAAGTAGCTTAGCCGTTTATTCATCGGCAGACAGCATACGAATTTCGCGCTGCGGAAAGGGTATTTGCACGCCAGCTTGTTGCAAAGCTTTAAACACAGCAAGGTTGGCAGAAAATTTTGTTTGATGGAATATCGGAGTGGGTACCCAAAAGCGGTAACTAATGTTTATGCCGCTATCAGCGAATGCATCAATGCCCACTTTAGTAGCCGGTGTGCTTTGCACTTCAGCAATGGTCGCCAAGGTGTTTTCAATCAAGGCGATGACTTGCTCGGGGTCACTGCCATAAGCCACGGCCACTTCACCTTCTACTAAACTATTTTGCTCAGTATTTTTAAGAATTTCCCCAACAATATGGCGATTAGGAATGGTCACGCGTTCGTTGTCTTCGTTCACCAACACCGTCGTCGCCAAATTAATTTCTTCAACGATACCGGTATAGCCTTTTACCGTGATGGTGTTTTTAAGCACGAAAGGCCGCGTAAGAATAATCGCCAAACCCGCACCATAGTTAGATAAGGTGCCTTGAATGGCTAAACCTGCACCAAGAGAAACTGCACCTAATGCCGCCACAAATGGCGTAATACTGACCCCAAGTTTACCCAAGGCAATAATCACCGTCATGCTAATCAGCAATATCTTCACCACATTAGCGATGAAGTTAGCCAAGGTAATGTCTAAACCTTTACCGTCTAAGGTTTTGAACAACCACTTAGCGACTTTAGAGGCAAACCACAGCCCCAATAGCACAATAATAATGGCGCCCACTAGCTGGAAGCTATAGCGCACCATAAAGTCGACAATAGTTTGATATACCGATTCGAGCTGGGCGAGTTCTTGGTCAATCATTTAGCATTCCTTGCAGGCAGTACAAACAGTGAGCAGACTTGCTGATTAATCATGCTCTTAGTCAAGTTTACTCGTTAAATATTAGCTTGATAGGATAATTTTTGCATGTGACTTAACTATTTACTGAAGTGCGCAACGGGATGTGAAAAATCGCTCTCGATCTAGTTTGCCCTCTCTACTCGCGGTAAGCTGGTTTTTATGGCTAGCGATTGAAAATACTTAATGACAGAAACACTCTCTCTTCAACAAGCTAGAAAACTGGTACTGCACGCTCAGCTCTTGCCGCCAACAGCAGCTCACGGCAGCGCAATAGGTGCCAGCCTAGCCGCCATTGAGCAACTCGCTTATGTACAGATAGATACTATCTCAGTGATTCAACGCGCTCATCATCACACTCTGTGGAACCGCAACCCACGCTATCAAGTAGAGCACTTAGATCGATTGGTTAAAGATAAAAAGGTCTTTGAATACTGGTCGCATGCGGCGGCTTATTTACCCATGCGCGATTACCGCTTTAGCTTGCCACGTAAACATGCCTTTGCCAGCGGTCAGCAAAAACACTGGTATAACAAAAACACCCAATTGATGGACGCGATATTAAAGCGCATTAGCGAAGAAGGGCCATTAATGGCCAAAGATTTTGAGCACCATGGTAAAAAAACTGGTGATTGGGCCAGCAAACCAGCTAAACAAGCGTTGGAGTGTTTGTTCATGCAAGGCGATTTAATGGTGCCTTACCGTCAAAACTTCCATAAGGTGTATCAGCTTACCGAACGAGTCCTGCCAACAACGATCAACACATCTGTTCCCAGCCAAGAAGAACATAGCCGCTTTTTAGTCACCTCTTACTTACGCGCCAATGGTTTAGGCCAAGCGTCTGAAATGGTGTATTTGCTAAAGAACAATAAAAAGGCAGTAGAGAGTACCTTAAACGAAATGCTGAATAGCGGCGAAGTCGATAGGTTTAACGTTAATGGGCATTCCTATTTTGCATTGCCCGCATCACTCCCCCTACTGAGCAAACCGCTAGCACGCAGCAAATTGAAAATTTTATCTCCCTTCGACAACTTGCTAATCCAACGTAAACGTATGCAAAAGCTGTTTGATTTTGACTATTTAATTGAGTGTTACGTGCCTAAGGCTAAACGCCAATACGGCTATTTCTCTTTACCTATTTTGTGGGATGGTCGCTTAGTAGCGCGAATGGACTGCAAAGCTGAGCGTAGCAGCCAAACCCTGCATATTTTTAATCTAGCATTAGAGCCTTGGCTAAAAAAGCTCGACGCCTTTAGCCTAGCGTTAACAAAAGAACTGGCGATGTTTATGCGCTTTAACCAATGTACTGCTCTGCAATTATCCATTAGCCAAGCCAACGCCAAGCAACTGAATGCTACTTTACTCAGCCAACTAACCGCCTTTAGTACAATTCAATAAGCTATCGGCTTCCAATAGTTAGCCACCAACGTTTAAAGCAGCGGGATTACCTCGCCCAAATGCGGGAGAATATGCTTAGCTCGGCGCTTAACCTCATCATTAGCTTGCAACATATCCGGAATCATTATTGCCTGGCAACCTGCGTCTAACGCCGCTTGCATGCCGTTATTCGAGTCTTCTAATACCAAGCATTCGGCTGGCGATAATGCCAAGGTTTCACAAGCCAACAAATAACAATCTGGGTAAGGCTTGCCACGACTCACATCTTCCGAAGTAATTACTCGTTCAAATTGCTCTAAAAAGGGAGAGTCTGAAAAATAATGCTTAACCTCGGCCACACCAGAAGAGGTCACCAATGCACAACGAATGGCTCGTTGCTGTAAATAGCCAAACAACTCGGTAAAACCAGGTTGGTAAGTTACCCCAGCAGCACACAAAGCGTGAAAGTGTTTATCTCTTACCGCTTGGTATCGCGGCAAATCCAGTTCAGCACCAAAGTGTTGCACCAACATTTGTTCACAGGCTGCATCAGGCACGCCAATAAAGTGCTGGTACAGAGCATCGCTCAGCTCTAAGCCTTGCTCTTTAGCGGCATACTGCCAACTGGTTTTATAGATGCTTTCGGTATCAAAAATTAAACCATCCATGTCAAACAACACTGCGTTAATCATAAGTGAAAACTCCCACAACCAAAGAATGTCGATAAAGCATCATTATTGCGCGAATCTTTCATTACCAATACTAAAACGCCAAAGAAAAAATACAACAAACGTGTAGCTTAATTACAAGGTGACCATGTAAGGCTCAATAAATGAACCAAAACAGCTCAACAAATGAACTAACCAATACCTAAATTAGACCTAGAATTCAATTTATGAGACATAAATCACACGCCACCCACCAACCACCTACCCACAAACAGTGACTCAAGTCACCTTAATATTTACTTAAAAGTCACTTAAATTGGCTTGTAAGTTATCAACGCGCAAATGATGTGACGTTAATCACTAATTATTCTGGTTACACCCAACCAAAAGGAGATAATCATCACAAAATCCCACTAAGAGTAGGCAAAATGAAATCTTATGCTAAATTTACATCAACTTGAGAGACACCCAGCGGTCCTTCAAGGACCGACAAACAAATTCATTAAAGGGACAATTCTATGCTATCCCCAGATGCAAAGATTAAAGTACAAAACTTTGGACGCTTCCTCTCCAACATGGTGATGCCGAACATTGGCGCCTTCATCGCTTGGGGTTTTATTACTGCACTATTCATCCCAACCGGTTGGCTACCAAACGAAACGCTAGCCTCTATGGTTGGCCCAATGATTACCTACTTGCTACCACTACTGATTGGTTATACCGGCGGTAAAATGGTTGGCGGCGATCGCGGCGCGGTTGTGGGTGCTATTACAACTATGGGTGTAATTGTAGGTACCGACATTCCAATGTTTATGGGTGCGATGATTGTTGGCCCACTTGGCGGTATCGCCATTAAGAAATTTGATGCAGCGGTTCACGGTAAAGTGAAAAGCGGCTTTGAGATGTTGGTAAATAACTTCTCTGCCGGCATTATCGGTATGATTTGTGCCATTCTTGCTTACTTAGTAATTGGCCCAGCGGTTAAATTGCTGTCTGCTGGTTTAGCTGCAGGCGTTAACGCCATGGTTGAAGCGGGTGCGTTACCACTAGCCTCTATCTTTGTAGAGCCAGCCAAAATCCTGTTCTTGAATAATGCGATTAACCACGGCATCTTCTCGCCACTGGGTATTCAGCAGTCAGAAGAGTTTGGTCGCTCAATCTTCTTCTTGATTGAAGCAAACCCAGGCCCAGGTCTTGGCTTACTTATCGCTTACATGGTGTTTGGTAAAGGCAACGCTAAGCAGTCTGCAGCCGGTGCGTCTATCATCCACTTCTTTGGTGGTATCCACGAAATCTACTTCCCTTACGTGTTAATGAATCCACGTCTTATCTTGGCGGTTATTGCCGGTGGCATGACAGGTGTATTCACACTGACTGTATTTGACGCAGGTCTGATTTCTCCAGCATCACCTGGGTCTATTTTTGCGGTACTACTAATGACACCGAAGTCAGGCTTTGTAGGCGTGATTCTATCGGTAATCGCTTCTGCTGCAGTGTCATTCATTGTTGCTTCGCTGCTGCTTAAAACCCAAGCTGATGCTGGTGAAGACGATTCACTTGAGCAAGCGACTAGCCAAATGCAAGGCATGAAGTCATCTTCTAAAGGCCAATCTGGTGAAGCGGTAACTGCCGACATGGCTTTAGTTAACAAAATCATCGTAGCGTGTGATGCCGGTATGGGCTCTAGCGCGATGGGTGCCAGCTTACTGCGTAAGAAAGTTGAAGCTGCCAACCTCAATATTGAGGTCACCAACTTAGCCATTAATAACCTGCCAAACGACGCAGACATTGTGATTACTCACAAAGACCTAACCGACCGAGCGCGAACTCATGCGGCGCAAGCACAGCATATATCTTTGAATAACTTCTTAGACAGCGCACTTTACGACAACTTAGTCAGCGAACTAAGCACTGCACAGGCGGCTCCAGCAAAAAAGGCTGAAACGCCAGCAGACACAAGCTCTAGCGAATCAGGAACGCTTAAGCTTTCAAAAGAAAACATCTTTTTGGGAATGGAAGCAAAAACCAAACAAGATGTGATCCAGTTTGCTGGTGAACAACTCGTGAAGCTGGGCTACGTGGAGGCCGATTACGTGCCAGGCATGTTAGCTCGTGAAGAACTAGTGTCTACCTATCTTGGCGAATCTATTGCTGTTCCACATGGAACAATTGAAGCAAAACAATTCGTTAAAGCCACTGGCATCGTGTTCTGTCAGTTCCCAGAGGGCATCCGCTGGGGTGAAGACGAAGACGATATTGCCAAAATGGTGATTGGTATTGCAGCGCAAGGTGATGAACATATTCACGTTATCACCGCCATTACCAACGCATTGGACGACGAAGAAGCAATTGAATGCTTAAAAACAACATCAAACCCGGATGATGTGCTTCGAATCCTAAACGGCAAGTAAGCCTCATTCACTCTTAATACCTACGGAGGCCAAAAACAATTTTGGCCTCCTGTTTCAGTTTTACAGTACTATTTTCGGGACATTTATTATGAAAGCATTACATTTTGGCGCCGGTAATATTGGCCGCGGCTTTATTGGCAAATTATTAGCCGACGCAGGCATCGCCGTTACCTTTGCCGACGTAAACGAAACCGTTATTTCCGCACTACAACAACGTGGCGAGTACCAGGTTAAGGTTGTGGGCGAACAATGCACTTTAGAGCCAGTAAGCAAAGTTACCGCGGTAAATTCAACCAGCGCAGAAGTGGTTGATTGCGTGGCAGAATCTGACCTTGTGACCACCGCGGTGGGGCCAACAGTATTAAACATTATTGCTAAAACCATTGCCCAAGGCATTGAGAAACGCTTGCTAGCCGGTGTCACTCAGCCTATGAACATTATCGCCTGCGAAAACATGGTACGCGGTACTAGCCAGCTAAAAGTGGAAGTTCTTAAACATTTACCCCAAGCTTTACATGCGCAAACAGAGCTTTTGATCGGTTTTGTTGACTCAGCAGTGGACCGCATTGTGCCACCAGCAGAAGCCGGTGAAAGCGACCCATTAGCGGTAACCGTAGAAACCTTTAGTGAGTGGATTGTTGACCAGACCCAATTTAAGGGCAACATCCCCGATATTAAAGGCATGGAATGTACCGACAACCTAATGGCCTTTGTAGAACGTAAACTGTTCACCTTAAACACCGGCCACCTCATCACCGCATATTTAGGCGTAATGGCGGGCCACGAAACCATTAAAGATGCCATTGAAGACCCAGCAATTAGAGCTGACGTTAAAGCCGCCATGCAAGAAAGTGGTGAAGTGCTGATTCGTCGTTATCAGTTTGACCCAACGGCGCATGCTGCTTACATAGAAAAAATTCTTGGCCGCTTTGCTAACCCTTATTTGCGTGACGAAGTAGACCGCGTAGGTCGCCAGCCTATTCGTAAACTCAGCCCACAAGATCGTTTGATTAAGCCATTAAATGGTACTTTGGAATATCAGCTACCCAACAGCCACTTGATTAAAGGCATTGCGGCTGCTTTCCATTATCAAAACGACGACGATCCACAAGCAGTAGAACTCCAAGCAATGTTCAAAGAAAAAGGCTTCTGCGACACACTCGCGCATTATTCAGAGCTGAATAGTAGCGACGAAGTTGTTAAACTAGCCGAACAAGCGTATTTAGCGTTGAAATAATGAATCAGCCAAGTGCCACTAATGTGGCACTTTGTTATTACCGAGACCCTATGCCTATTCACCCCACAAATGAAGCTGAGCTATTAGAAGCTATTGCCGAAGCAAGCAGTGCTAGCGAGTGTTTAATGGCGGCGTACGACGCCCTTGATGACACCGTAGACACCCTGCTAAAAAGCATCTTCAACAAAGACGACTATGCCGTTAAGTTTGCGGTAGACCCCTTGTTGAAAAATGATGGCCCGCTGGGCGACATTATGCTGCGTGCAAAGCTAATTTTGGGTTTAGGAGTGATTTCTCAGGAGATTTACGAAGACATCGAAATTTTTGTCACCCTAAGAGAGTGGACAAAAATTCAAGATGAGAAGGTAAGTTTTACTGAAATAGACATTCTGTTCGAACTTAACAAAGTGCACGCTATTCAACGGATCATGCCCATTGAAGAAGACCTTGCCAAGCTTAACAAACTTAGCGGTCCAATGTACGACATGCATCTTGCTCGTCATAATCAAAAAGTGCGGTCAACCATCGTTTTGGCCATTACCGACATGGTTGCCTATCTATGTCGCGACAATGTGTTAATGCAAACCATGATGCGCTAACCCTCACTTCGTAACAGGCAGGGATGCCTAGTCTCTCGCGCAATTCCCAGGCAACATTCTAAAACCCGTGCCGCTAGAAACGACGATTTAAACCTGCAATAAATTGGCGTCGGTCTCCACCAAAGCCAACATACTCCACCATTACCGACCAATACGCATTAACGTTGAAGTTACCGCCGACCAGTCCTTGCCATTTATCTTTATTCTCTTGGCGAATCTTATAGTCTATGGACAAGTCAGTACCGGGAACCGGCTGATTACCCTCAATACGTAACTCGCTGTCTAAATAGCTCACGCCACCATACAGGGCCAAGCTGCGATCGTCTTCAAACTGGAACAATTTCCCGACTCGCGGCACCGCGCTAAATACCACACCGTCGCTGCTGGTTCGATCCATATCTGCATAGGTAAAAGTAAGTGGTACAGCCACAAAATAGCTTCGCCAACCACCAGCTAGCACGGTGCCAATGCTATAGCTGTAGCCCGATACATCTACATTTACATTAAACGGTACCGTTTCTTTCCCTTCTAGAACGCGACACGCTGGGTGGCTAATAATGCCTGAACAGTCAATTTCTAGCTGCTCTAATAAATCGTCACCATTGAGTGCAAAATTAACGTTAGCGTCGCCGCTTATCCGGCCAAAGGTGCCAAATACGTTCATGAAAGGAAACAGCCAAGCATCCACTTTAATTTGCGGAGTAGAGGTGCTGTTATCATTGTCGCTAAAGGCCACGAAATCGATCGGTACTTTGTTTCCACCGCCACCTGGGCCAACTTCTAATTCATCAAGATCCATGTGCTGGTAAGTATCTACGTAAATCAAACTAATGCCGATAGGCATGGGTAAGTCGTAACCTAGGTCTACGACACGCTGGCCGTAAAAGGGCAATACACGGTCCCACTTTCTTGGCGCATGCTGTTTTTGAGTACCGCGAGATTGGCTGTCTTTCATTGGCAAAGTGATTTTATTTAAGCCGCTGTCGGTAAGTTCTTCATTACGCGAAACGTTCACTAACACCGCTGAGCCAGACAGGTTTGCGCCGCCATCATTCACCACGTAAGCAGGTACGTCATATTCGTTTACATTCATTGTTGTAGCAAACGTTTGGCCGCTTTCGCCCAAGCGCCATTCTGCCGACACTCCGGTGCCCCAACCGCCTTGATCAAAGGCATCTAAACTTTGTTGGTTTTCAAATAAGGCTATAAGGTAGTAATTACTTAGGCCTAAACCTAAGCCAACATCGTAACGTTCCACATCCATGTAACTAATGCTGTCGTCTTGATTATTATACAAAGCACCTAGTCCCTGAGACTTGCCCAATATAGGTACTTTAAAGCTGGATAATTCAGAACTAAAGTAACCAGCAGAGTTGGCGACTTCTTGCTCTAGCTCAGGCTGTAACTCAAGCAAGCGCTGCAGACCTACGTCGGCACTTTGCTCTACTTGTTGGCGAACTTCTTCACGCTCACCTGAGGGGATAAGGGTTTTGGTGGAGCATGCGCTTAAGCCCATGACTAACAATAAACTCAGGCCGAACGACGGGGTTAATCTCATTACAATCCTTATAGGGAATGAAGTGCTTCCTGCTGCTTCTACTAAAACTATCTCACTAATTACTTTAGCGGAACAAGCTGCTCTTGAACATAATCGCCATCAATTTACTGATTGAAAAAACAGCTAATTAAGTAGAATTATGAGGCAAACTGGTAGTGAAAACCTTGCTAGCCAACTGGGCTAGTGGTGCGCATGCAGATAAATGAGGCAGGATAATGACAGGAGATTAAATCTCTTCAAGGTAAATTTTAAATATTTGTTCATTGCCTGATAGCGTAATCTTTCCATCGTTATATTTAGGTGGCCCAAAACGCCCTTTAACATTGTTGCTAATACCAACGGCTTCACGAGGAATACCAAGCCAATTAGTATCTAACTTACCGTTGGCATTCTCGTCATAATAAACACTAATGGCACACTCTGCTGGCAGTGAGCTACTAAAGGTAAACCTAAGTTGTTTATTTCGAATGTTACTAGCAGCAATGGTTTTTATAAGAAAAGGGGTTTTAAGATAGTTGTCTTCTGAGTCCCATACGCTTACCACTATTTGTCCTTTTCCTGCCTTAATCCCCAAGATATCAATGTGAACATCAGCGGCGACCACAAAAAACGGAACAAGACTTAATAGATAAATTAGGCGCTTCATAAGGCTTATATTGAACGATATAGATAACGCCAATGATAAGCCTCTACGATTAATTTGTAATGCTGATTTCGCAGCTACCCGCTTACTTAGCTTGAATGGTTACCCTACAGCTTGGTTCTATTCAGCCTCAGCACAGCCAGCATCAATAGCAGGCCAAAACCTACACTACCGCCACCACTGTCTGAATCCGGCGTGGGCTCAGGATCTGGAGTCGGGTCTGGGTCCGGTGTAGGATCTGGGTCCGGCGTAGGGTCTGGGTCCGGCGTAGGGTCCGGGTCCGGCGTAGGGTCTGGGTCCGGCGTAGGGTCTGGGTCCGGTGTAGGTGCTGTTGTTTTATCTTTTATGGTTACCGTTACAGAATCATTAGTGCCTGCAAGAGCATTAATCAGCGTTCCCATACTAATCACTAGCGTTTCGTCACCTTCAATCAACTCGTCTGCTAGTACCCGAAAAGTTAAAGAGCCTTCAGTGCCAGCGTTAATCACTAAGCTATCGGCAAGCAAGTTGTGGTCACTGCTATCAGCGGTGCCGCTCAAGGTATAGGGAATGGTCACTGGGTAAACCCCTGCGTCACTAGAAAGCGTAACAACAATAGTTACCTGTTGATTCTCATCAACCTCCAAACTGCTAACACTAAAGCTCGCCAGCGGCACTTCCACCGCCGGATTTACACAATCTTCTCCAGGAAGCCCATAACAGCCATTACCGGTTGGGCCTAGCTGTCTATCCCAGGTTATGCCCGCTATCCAGTTTTCGTTATCGCCGCCTTTCTCGTAAGCACCAACATCGGGGTTACCATCGGTAACATCGTCGGTAATACCCGCAATAACACGGCCAGCATCAATAGGGGCAGAGCTGGCTTTTAAGCGAAAATCACCATTGGCATAATCGACAAAAGGAGATTCGGCCGTGGTTAAGTTGTTCTGCTTGTCTGATTGCGGTTCCCACGAGTCTTTATCAGACAAGTTGTTCCAAACATTCACATTAGAAAACGCAGTACCGTCTTTATGCCACGCCCCCATAGTAGCGCTGCCATTCCATAGGGTGTTGTTGTAGATGTTGATATCGGTGCCATTCCAATTAATTTGAATATTCGACCACTCGGTATTCCAAATCACATTGTGGTGAACCTCAAAACCTTCGGCGTCGTTATCTAAATAGATACCAGCCGCTTTGCTTTTACTACCCGATGAATAAGCATCGTGCAGCCAGTTGTGGTGGATCTCGGTATTGCTAGGGCCGCCCACGGTGTAAAAAAGGCCGCAATCATCGGCAATCAAATTACTGCGAGAAATGTCGTTAAAGGCATATTCAGCATTGTTATTAAAGGCTTGAATAGCATCTCGGCCACCACGGGTAATGGTGTTTCTTAGTACCTTGGTATTGTTGCCACCACGAGCGTTAATAATCGCGTCGTAATTGCCCAAGTAGTTAAAATCGTGAATATAAGAATCGAGAATTTGGGTATTTTCACCAGAATCATAAATGCCGGTACCAGAGCCAAAGCCAATCTCACTTTTCTCTATCACGTTGTTTACACTGTTAAACTGGTTCCAGTCACTACGAATATTAACGCTTTGATTATCTGACGAAAAACCCGACACCACCCCTAGTGTGTAGTTGCCGTATAAACTGGTCACGCCATAAATGTGGTTGTGCGAGGCTCCACTAGTAATCTCAATTGAGCCACCGAATACCGCAAGATTTTTAATATGAATATAACTGCGTGAAGATAAATCGATAGTGGTTTCACGCTTACGCATTTGCACTTGGTTTTCACTTGGCATCACGCCATCAGGCAGCTGCACATAAAGCTTGTTGTTATCGGCATCAAAATACCATTCGTTCTGATAATCTAAAGCTTCTTTAATCCCTTGCAGGAAAAAGTCACCACCATCGGCAGGGGCATGAAAAGTGCGGATCCAAGTGGGATTTTTATCTAGGCTAAAACTCACTTGAGTGGTGGTATTGCTGGTAATAAAGGCGCGCCAAGTTGTCCAGCCAGAACCCGGTTTATCCCCATAAAAATAAACAGAGCCCCCCTTCGACCAATCGGCATCAGGAATACCCGGTGAATAATCTAAATAAGCATTGTTTGCTACATCACTGGCACTGCCACCCGTGTTTCTTAGCGAGTTTTGAGTAAACGGGTCACCGTCGATATTGTTCGGCCAGCGCGCTAAATCCATGGCAGTATTGCCTTGCATCACAAAGTTCGATTGGCCTAAATCCCAAGCAACATCGGCAACATAAATATTCACCGAGTCTTCTGTCCAGTTATTTACCGCTTCCATGGCGGTAATGACTACTTTTTCATCTTGATAAGACTGAAACACAATCGGGTTTGACTCTACCCCAGAATGACTTGGCCGTAACACCTCATGATAAACACCTTCTCGAATGTTCACGGTATCGCCAGCAACCGCTATTTGCGCAGCTTTAGCCAAGCTTAGAAAAGGCGTAGCAATAGAGCCGTCGGCGGCATCATCGCCGCTTGGTGCAACAAAATAGTCAGCAGCATGAGATAAATGTGAAAGCGTGATTAAGGCGATAAATGTCGATATGTGACTTAGCTTAAAGGACACTGATAGATTCCCGTCTTTATTGTGTTCCATGTTAATTGGCGAAACAATATACTAAATGGAATCGACTATCAATTTATTATAAAACAAAGACTTAAATATGATCAGCAACTATTAAGAGTTTAATATTGACGGACAATAGTAACTATTCAAAAGTCGCCATACCCTGGCTAGAATTTTAGACATGGCTAAGTAAAGGTTTGATCGGCGAAGGCCGTATTGGAGTTTCCGTATTAGCAACAATGTGGAGGGTAAAATTACCGACTTTACAATGGGCAGAAAAATCGAAATTTTTCTGTATAGCCGCAGGCGACACCGATTGGATTGTTATGTGTTATTGCACTCTCTAATTCTATTTACTTCGATTAACTCTCCGCTCATTGATACAAAAAATAAATTACCATTTTTATACATGACTTCTAGCTTAGAGCTAAACATACCTGCATGAACCACATTCTCAGGAATTGGCTCAGCGGAAAAATAGCTCTCAGTGTCTTTATCCTGAACAATTATGCAGCCGCCCCATACTAATTTTGTACTATTGCCGCTACTAGCAACCCACGATCTATTTGGATTTGAAGTAGCAAAAATCGTTATGTCCGATACCGCTTGGTTTTTCAATGAGGCATACAGCATTGCTGGGCAGCCTGTTAAATTCATTGCAAGAACCAAAACAATAATTACTCTAATCATATCTACAACTGACCATATAGCTCCTGACTAACCCGCACGGTACCTTCGCGTATACTTTTCAAAACAAAAATGCCAAACGTTGAGTGTCGAGTTAAACGCCTTGATAAATATTTAGTGCGACAAACTCATATATTTTTCAAATTTCGAGTTAATAGTTCTGAGTTGTGTATTAAACCATTTTTCGTGAGGAACCAAGTTCTGATCATTAGATTGAACATTTCCATCTTCAACCCATGCATTCGCGTCTACTGAACGAGTCCAAATTTCATCGACATAAGCTTTGATTTCATCATCAAACAAAAATTCAGCCCCTTTTGTGCCAGCAATAAACTTATCACGCTGTGACTGATCAACGCCGTTACGTTTTGCTACAGCTACAACAAAATCGTGTACACACTCAAAAAGTGCATATCGCCTATCAAACAAATCACTTTTCAGTTTCATTTTATGCGTTTTATATTGTTGAAATGCTATATACAGACCTAAAAGAGCAACCAAGGGTGCAATCAATGCTGTTGAAAGCTCAACAAGAGGCTGAATCTTTTCAATGAACAATATGGTATACCTTTTAAAACATTTAGCCGTTAATCAAAAGGATAAACTCCTTGTTTAAACAAAGAATTTTTCTTCTAATCACGCATTTATTGAAAATTAGACTATCACCTTTTCCTTGCACCATCAGCTACCTAAGGCATGGAATAACAAAAATATCAGCATGAAAGGAGGAGTTTTAGAAAGCAGAGTCAAAACACAAAGTAAGTAAACTGTGAGACAAAAAACCACCGACCATAAGGTAGATTCCATGCTCTTATGAAACACGTAAAAGAAGATAAATGTGGTAATACTTAAGCTCTTGTCTATTGAACAGTTAACCACTTTATTCTCACAGCTCTGATAGTGTATTCCGCTAGTAGTTATCCCTCCAACACCTTGGTGCTATTTCCTATAGTGGAGACAATTCAAGACAATAAAAAACCCTGCAGCGTTTACCACTGCAGGGCTTTGAAGTCTTGTTTGGGTTTGTGATTATTCCACTGTAACGGCTTTGGCTAAGTTACGTGGTTGGTCTACGTCGGTGCCTTTAATTAACGCTACGTGGTAGGACAACAACTGTAGCGGTACGGTGTAAAGTACTGGCGCGACTAACTCGTCTACATGCGGCAACTCTAATACGCGCATGGTTTCGTCACTGCTAAAGCGGGCGTTTTGGTCAGCAAATACATACATTTGGCCGCCACGTGCGCGTACTTCTTCAACGTTTGATTTAAGCTTCTCTAGCAATTCGTTGTTTGGCGCAACAACCACTACCGGCATATCGGCGTCAATTAACGCTAGCGGGCCGTGTTTTAGCTCGCCTGCTGCGTACGCTTCTGCGTGAATGTAAGAGATTTCTTTAAGCTTAAGCGCCCCTTCCATTGCAATTGGGTATTGGTCGCCACGGCCTAGGAACAAGGTGTGCTCTTTATCGGCAAAGTCTTCTGCTAATTTTTCAATAATTTCTGAGGTCGCTAATACTTGCTCAACTTTAGCAGGCAATAACTTAAGCTCGGCAATCACTTCGGCTTCGCGCTCGGCAGTCACTCGACCTTGCAAACGGCCAATGCCCAAAGTGAGTAGCAATAGCGCCACCAACTGGGTAGTGAAGGCTTTTGAAGAGGCTACGCCAATTTCTACGCCGGCTTTAGTCATAAAGGCTAAGTCTGATTCACGCACTAGCGATGAACCTGGTACGTTACAAATGGCCAAGCTAGACATGTAACCAAGCTCTTTAGCAATACGCAGCGCGGCAAGTGTATCAGCCGTTTCACCTGATTGAGACAAGGTAACAAACAAGCTATTTGGACGAACTACCGATTGGCGGTAACGGAACTCTGAAGCGATTTCTACGTTACAGGTTACGCCAGCCACAGCTTCTAACCAGTAGCGAGCAACCATGCCTGAGTTGTACGAAGTACCACAGGCAATAATTTGCACATGTTCTACTTTAGATAGCAGTTCAGCGCCATTGGCACCAAACTCTTCAATGTTTACGCCATTAGCAGACACACGTTGGTCTAAGGTTTGGCGAAGCGCACTTGGCTGTTCAAAAATCTCTTTTTCCATAAAGTGACGGAAACCAGCTTTGCCGCCTGCATCGTGCTCTACCGTAGACTCGGTAATTTCACGCCCTACTGGATCACCGTTTAAGTCAAAGATTTCTGCGCCAGCGCGCGTCACTTCGGCTACGTCGCCTTCTTCTAAATAACTAAAGCGGCGAGTAACAGGCAACAAGGCCAGCTGGTCTGATGCAATAAAGGTTTCGCCAATACCGTGGCCAATCACTAGTGGGCTACCAGAACGAGCAACAACAATACGCTCAGGGTCGTTTTGATCTAGCACTACTGTGCCGTAAGCACCTTCCAGTTGAGGTACTGCGCGTTGCACTGCTTCACGCAGTGAGCTAGCGGTTTTTAGTTCGTGGTGAACCAAGTGAACAATCACTTCGGTATCGGTTTGCGAGGTAAAGGTGTAACCCAAGCCACGTAGTTTTTCACGCAACAGGTCGTGGTTTTCAATAATACCGTTATGTACTACCGACAAAGTATCACTAGAGATGTGTGGGTGAGCATTTACTTCACTTGGCTCGCCGTGAGTCGCCCAACGGGTATGTGCAATACCAATGGCACCATTTACTTGAGATTCGCTTACTGCGTCAGATAGCTCTTTCACTTTACCTAAACGACGCACGCGTTGCAGTTCACCTGCAGCGTTAATTACCGCAACGCCGGCAGAGTCATAACCGCGGTATTCTAAACGGCGTAAGCCTTCTACTAAAATTTCAGCAATGTCACGTTGAGCTACTGCTCCTACAATTCCACACATAGTTCTTCTTTCCTTGTCGGTAAATTTATTTCGCTATAACCAGATTAACGCCTTGAGCACGAATTTGCTCGGCGATGGCTGGGTCTAACTGATTGTCTGTGACTAAAGTTGAAATTTTGGACCATGCCAACTCTAGATTATGAATTCTGCGGCCAATTTTATTGGATTCGGCCAATACCACGACTTCTCTTGCAACTTCTGCCATTACTTGGCTTAAACCCACCAGCTCATTAAAGGTAGTGGAACCACGCGCTACATCAATACCATCCGCACCAATAAACAATTGGTCGAAGTCGTAAGCGCGCAATACTTGCTCGGCTACTTGACCTTGAAACGCCTCTGAATGTGTATCCCACGTGCCACCGGTCATCAAAAGGGTGGGCTCGTTTTCCAGCTCACGTAAGGCACCAGCGATGCTTAAAGAGTTAGTCATTACCACTAAACCTTCTTTGCCAGAGAGCTCCGGCAGTAAGGCGGCGGTAGTGCTGCCGCTGTCGATAATAATGCGATTATGGTCGCGTATTAAACCGGCAGCCGATTGCGCAATCGCTTGTTTTTGCTCTGAAACTTGTTCTTCATCGGGTTCGTTGATCAACTCTGTAGGAATAGGCACTGCCCCGCCATAACGCCTTAGCAACAAGCCATTTGCTTCTAAACTCGCTAAGTCCTTTCGAACCGTAACTTCTGATGTTTCAAAAGCATGAGCGAGCTCGTCAACCTTTACCTCACCGAGTTCGGCAAGCTTTTCTAAGATTAAGCGACGACGCTGTTGGGTGTTTCGTTTGATCATATTGCCAATGGTTAAGTTTCGAATCGAAACTTATTATAGTGAAGCGAAACTTAAGATCAAGGTTGAAATGTTAATGTTTTGATTTTTCTGCTTGCTTGGTCGGCGGGGCAAATAAAACACGCCAGCGTTGTTTAAATGACAAACCCGCTACGTTCACTTCTCTAAGCATTGTTCGCCACTCTTTAAAGGTGACGACGAAAGGATTGAAGCTATCGATTGGCTGAGTGATGCCGTATTCAACAGTTTGCTGTTCCTTCTCAAAACTGCCAAACAATTTATCCCAAATAATAAAAACGCCGGCATAGTTTTTATCAATATATTGCGGGTTGCGCCCATGATGCACTCGATGGTGTGACGGAGTATTAAATAGCCACTCCAACGGCCCTAAGCTTTTAATGGCTTGGGTATGCACAAAAAACTGTAAACCTAAATTAAGCAGCACCACAAAAATCACCCATTTAGGATCAAAGCCAATAATGACCAAAGGCAACCAAAACAGCCACATACCGGCTAAGGGGTACATTAGGCTTTGCCTAAACGCGGTACTAAAATTCATATTCTCAGAACTGTGGTGCACCACGTGCGCAGCCCACATCCAACGTACTCTATGGCTAGCGCGATGAAACCAGTAATAGCAAAAGTCTTGAGCCAGTATCAAAGCAACAAAACTGAATACGTTCATATCTATTTCAAAGAGTCGCCAAGCAAATAGCATTAAATACAGCTGGCTAATCAACAAACCGGTAAGTAAATCGCTGAGCTGATGCATGCCGGCTAACACAAAGTTGCACAGCACTTCTGTAGGTTTGTAACGGGCAGACTCCGCCAAGTGCTCGCGTTTATCCCCCCAATACCACTCTGCCACCATGCATAGAACAAACAGCGGCGCTAATACCAGCAGCAAGTATTCCGGGTGGCTAATTAACGTATTCACATCCATGTTTGATTCCTTATTTAGCTACCAGCGGGCAAAATGGTCTTCGCTTAAACCCAGCACTTTATCTAGGTAAATTTGCTGACCCTCTTGGTCAACAATCACGCCGCTAAAGTGGCCGACATATTGGCGGAAATTGCTTTTAAGCAACCATAAATTAAGTCGTTCTTGGCGGCAGTTGAGCGGGCTAAAAAGTAAATCAATGCGGCCGTCTGCTGAGTAGATATGCCAATCTGTAGGTACTTGCTCGCTGCCACTAGCTGGCACTCTGGTGAACTCAAAATGAACCGGGCCTAGCAGCTGCTTTTGTCCGTCTATCCACAGTACATTTTCGTTAAAGCCGGTTTCGTTTACGCCTGCTGCGAGATTTACTCCCAAACACACATCGTTTAACTGAGCCGATATGCTTGCCCAGCGCCAGCTAGTTTCACGGCTCATATACCCAGCCGAGAAATCGTAACCGGCCAGTGCATCATTTAAGTGTTGGGCTTCTCCATTGATGGTTAAATTTCCGCTAGCGCGCAAGGCATTATGTTTTTGGGTGTATGTCCAACCGTTGTAAGCAGTGGGGCTACACATAGCCATAACTTGATCGGTGTGCTGACACACTAGCGCTAATTCAGCACTTAAAAATGGCGTTTCCACCGCCAGCTGCCATTGGCCATTTTTGATAGTTATACTGAGAGTGTTTTTGCCATTAATGTAAGCGCGGCTGTTCATGCTACTGGGCTCGGTGCCATAAGCCAGTCCGCAGGGCTTTAACCAAGTCACTTCTTGCAAGGTTTGCGTAGCAATGTTGTACACATAACAAAAGCCACTCCCTAAATAGCGAATGTCGGCAATCGCAAAACCCAAAATGTAGTGGGCAGTTTTTACGCTAACAAATTGAAATTGCTTGTAGTGAAAATGCTTCGTCCAGGCTGAAGCAGGTTTATCCATGCTGCTTAAGTATTGGAACTCTGCCAAACCAAGCTGCGCTACCGGCTGATTAAATTGACCAAATTGCACCTTACCCGAATCATCAATTAAGCAATGAGGCGCAGCTTTCGTTTCAATCTCTCTCAAGTTATCTCTCAACACCGCACGCTCTCCGTTACAAACCATTAACATTTACTTAGCTAAGCAGATATTGAGTAAACATTCTAAAGTTGTTATTCAAGTCTGTGAGCGAGCTAGCAGCATCGGCGATGTTGTTCTGTTGCTTGCCCTAATTAATCTACCAACAGTCAAAAATACAGAACATTTATTCACCAAATTCTCACAATGCAGCCCAAAACACCAATAAGTGTGACAATGAAAACACTTTCAACCTTTATTGTGATCTAGATCGTGCAAATTTTGTGGATCAAGTCACCTTTTGTATTCACAATCCAGCCAGATTTTTTAGCATCTAGTTTTACTAGGTAAACACCCTCCCAGCAGTAAGTCAGTTTATGAACACAAACAAACCTAAATTACGCTTTTGGCAAATCTGGAACATGAGTTTTGGATTTCTTGGTATTCAATTTGGTTTTGGTTTACAAAATGCCAACGTAAGCCGAATCTTTGAAACGCTTGGCGCTAGCATCGACCAAATCCCTATTCTTTGGTTAGCCGCTCCTGTTACCGGTTTACTCATTCAGCCAATTATTGGCTACATGAGTGACCGCACCTGGAATGGCTTAGGCCGCCGCCGTCCGTATTTCTTAGCGGGCGCGATTATGTCGTCGCTGGCCTTAATCATTATGCCTAACTCACCTTACCTGTGGATTGCCGCCGGTATGCTGTGGATTTTAGATGCGTCGATCAACATCTCTATGGAACCGTTTCGCGCATTAGTGGCTGATAACCTACCTAGCGAACAACGCACCCAAGGTTTTGCCGTTCAAACCTTCTTTATTGGTGTAGGTTCGGTTATCGCTTCGGCTATGCCTTACGTGCTAGCCAACTGGTTTGGCATTGCTAATACAGCGCCAGAAGGGGTTATTCCGCCGTCGGTTAAAATCTCGTTCTACGCTGGTGCCGTAGTGTTTTTTGGTGCTGTTTTGTGGACAGTGCTAAAAACCAAGGAATACAGCCCAGAAGAAATGGAGCGTTTCGAATCAGCCGAGCCTGAGCAAGAAAGCGGAGACGGTTTTGCCGCGGTATGGGCTGACGTGAAAAAAATGCCCGCCACCATGCGCCAATTGGCCGTGGTACAGTTTTTCTCATGGTTTGCTTTGTTTGCTATGTGGATTTACACCACCTCTGCAGTAACCAGCAGTGTTTATGGCGCAACCGATACTTCTTCAGCCTTATACAATGAAGGTGCAGACTGGGTAGGTTTATGTTTTGCAATGTATAACGGTGTTAGCGCTTTAGCCGCCTTTGCCTTACCTTGGCTAGCTGCCCGTACTAGCCGTAAAGTGGTTCACGCTTTATGTTTAACTCTGGGCGGTGTAAGCCTTGCTGGCATGTACTTCATTAACGATCCTAAAATGCTAATGATTAACATGGTTGGGATTGGTTTTGCTTGGGCGAGTATTTTATGTATGCCATACGCTATTTTAGCCGGTTCGTTACCGAGCAAAAAAATGGGCTTTTTCATGGGTGTATTTAACTTCTTCATTGTTATCCCACAAATTCTAGCGGCTGGTATCTTAGGTTACTTTACCCGTGAATTCTTTGGTGGCGACTCAATGATGGCCCTAGTACTAGGTGGCGCATCTATGGTGGTAGCTGCGGTTGTTACCTTAAGTGTTACCGACCAAGATGACCCACAACTTGCCAACGACGACAGTAAGGTAAATCAAGCGCAAACCGCTTAATTGACGCAATGGGCGAGGGTTATCTCTCGCCTGTTTTACTCTCTACGACTCCGCTTTAAGATCTAAACCCTGCCAGTAAACGTAACTATTGTTGAACCTTTACCATGAGGAGTCAGCACATGAGTGACCATACCTTTAAAGTTGGAATGAACTGCATCTACGAGAATGGCGAAGCTGTTATCGATAAATTAGATGAAGTTAATCGGGTAGCCCTAATTCGCGACCAACACACTGGCAACCTGCATACTCGACACACCTACGAGCTTTATCCAGACGATGCTCAGTTTCATAGTGACAGCGATACTTACTACTAAATTTAGCCGGTTCAAAAACTGAAAAGCCGAGCATTGCTCGGCTTTTTAATCTGAATAACGGGAAGCTTATTCTGCATCCCACTCAAAGTCTGGGGCTTCATCTGGGTTGGCGCGATACTTTAGTTGCATGCCATGTAGGAAGTTACGCATAACTTGGTCTTTACACAAACGGTAATGTTTGTGATCAGATTTGCGGAAAAATGCACTTAGCTCATGCTTGCTAAGTTGGAAACCGGTTAAGCCTAATACATCCAACATATCTTCTGCTTTTAGGTTTAAAGCAATTTTCAGCTTCATTAGCATAATGTTGTTGGTTAAGCGTTTTTCAGGCTCTGGTTGAGCACCTTCGCGCTTACCACGCTTGTCGTTGATTAAACCGTTTAAGAAAATGGCTAAGGTTTTATCGCTTAAATTTTTGTAAGCGGAATCATCTTCTTTTTTTAACCAATCACTTACTTCTGCACGGCTCACTTTCAAATCAGCTTGGGCGAAAATGGCAATCATCTTGTTATCGTTGAAATTAAAGCAATAGCGAAGACGGCGAAGAATATCGTTATTAGTCATGCAAAAATCCTGAATTAAATAGAAGGGCAGTCACGCTGCCTTAAAAACCAGCAGGAGTTTACGCGATAGTGAATCAAGTAGATAGGCTAATTCCTGCTTATTTATTGAGCGTAGTCAAAGGCTAACACTTAAGCGAGTTAGTCTATAAATATGGCTTTACTATTAATGTTATCCGGTAGCGTTATATTATAACGCTCTAACTGACTACGACTGAATAAATAACGGCCTTTTTCTCCGGTTTTAGGCCCAAGACTATGCGGCACCACATCAGTGGTTAAAATGGTATGTGCTAGCTCTGCGGCTAGCCGCCCCTGCTCAAAACCAAATAGCACTAAACCACCTATGGCTTTATCTTTTCCTATGGAAAAATCCCAAAAACCAAAGGGTGGAACAGAGGTGTTTTTTGCCGACCACGTTATCACTTGCTCGGCAGGAACATGCTTATTCTTATCGTCTCTTAGTGTGTGATATAGGCCAAATACAACCGCATCAAAACCCTCTTCCTCTAGATTATTAATACTATATTGCCACTCACTCCAAGAGCTCATTAAGCGTAATTCAAGCTTTATCCCAGACACATTTACTTGGGTATTTCCGCCAAACGTTTCTCTTAATACCGTTTTGGAGGTGGTGCTATCGTCAAACAGTATTAACATCCGCTTAGGCGGCTCATTCATTAACGTACTCACCGTGGCCACGGTGCGTTTTATTAATGGCCGCTCTAATACTCCAGTAATATTTTTCCGCTGGTGAACATGATAACTACGGGGATTATTGTTAATGCCTAAATACACCACTGGTAGCTTGGTTTTAGCAAACCTTGGGCCTAGGTATTTAAGTGCGTTATCGTCACCGAGTATCACTAGATCAGGTTTTAGATCTAGGTAACGCTGCCACGCCATTTCTCCGCGGCTACGATGACGCGAACTGGGGATCCGTTTGGTATCCATTTGAAAGTAACTGAGTTGGTAGTCGTCGGCCAATACCGACTCTAAGCCTTGAATGTAGCTTTGGTCCCATGCGTATTCCTGATGATAGCTTTCAATCACCAAAATATGGGGCTTAGCCATTGTTACCAGCGGCAGTAGCAACAATAAACTAATAGTGAATAAACGGCTCAACTTTGTCACTAAGCATCTCATTATTAAGCACTAAGCCTAAGTATAGTCAATGCCAATCACTGCCACTGACTATTCATTTTCCAGTTTACAAGTGGTCTCGCTGGTGGGCGTTATCTAAGTATAAAATAGGCCCTACAGGTACCACCCTAGTAGGGTTAACCATACCATGGCTTTGATAGTAATGGCGTTTGATATGTTCAAAATTGATGGTTTCAGCAATCCCTTCTATCTGGTAAAGCTCACGCATGTAAGCATCAATATTGGGGTAATCAACAATACGTTTTAAATTACATTTAAAATGCCCAACATAGACCACATCAAAACGTATCAAGGTGGTGAATAAACGCCAATCAGCTTCGGTGAGTTGCTTGCCGGTTAAGTAACGCTTTTTAGTTAAGATCTGCTCAACAAAATCTAAGCTTTCGAATAAAGGATACAAGGCCTCTTCGTAAGCTTCTTGAGTAGTCGCAAAGCCAGCTCTGTATACACCATTGTTTACGCTGTGATAAATACGCTGATTAAGTTCCTCAATCTCTACTTGCAAGGCCTCTGGATAATAATCACCGGCTTTAGCGCCAACGTCATCAAAGGCTGAATTAAACATGCGAATAATGTCGGCAGATTCGTTGGACACAATAGTTTGTTGCTGTTTATCCCACAACACTGGAACCGTTACTCTGCCGCTATAATTGGCGTCTGCTGCGGTATACACTTGGTGCATAAACTCCGCCTGATTAATCGGGTCACTCACCACGCCTTCTCCAGGGGCAAAAGTCCAGCCGTTCTCACCCATAAACCAATGCACTACCGAGTAATCAATCATCTGCTCAAGGCCTTTAAGTTTGCGAAAGATCATAGTGCGATTAGCCCATGGGCAAGCATGCGATACGTACAAATGATAACGACCCGCTTCTGCCTTAAAACCCTCTTTACCACTAGGGCCAGCGCTACCATCGGCCGTTACCCAATTGCGAAATTGCGCTTCACTGCGTACAAAGCGCCCTTTGTTTTCTTTGGTTTCGTACCACTTATCTTGCCATTTTCCATCAACTAACAGACCCATTATTTACTCCTAAAATTGTTCGCGACTAAAATTTGTTGTTTTGAAAATCATCAAAGGCCTGCAGCACTTCTTCACGCGTATTCATTACAAATGGCCCACCCCAAGCGATCGGTTGATTAATTGGTTCTCCGGTTACCACTAACACTCGGCTAGCCTGCTGGCTCTGCAAACTTAGCTCATCCCCTTCGCTAAGCACTCCAAGCTGGTAAGCCTTAATCGCTTGTTTGCTTTGGCCAATGGTCACCTCGCCTTCAATCACATAAACAAAACCATGGTGATGCGCTGGCAATACTAGACTTAGGTCGGCACTTGCCACCAAGCTTATGTCTAAATAACTGGCCGTTGTTTGCTGGGTTTGCACCGCTCCCTTAATACCGTTTGCCAACTCGCCTGCGACTACCCTTATTACGTTGCCTTGTTCGTCTTGGCTCACAGGAATTTGCTCAGCACTTAACTCTTGGTAACCCGGCGCCGACATTTTGTGCTCGGCAGCCAAGTTAACCCAAAGCTGAAAGCCCTTAAGTAAACCATTTTCTTGCTCTGGCATTTCTGAATGAATCACTCCACGCCCAGCATTCATCCATTGCACGCCACCCGCTTCTATCACACTCTCGTGGCCAGCATTATCTTTGTGGCGCATTCGGCCGTTAAGAATGTAGGTTACTGTTTGAAATCCCCGGTGAGGGTGCTCGGGAAATCCCGCTAAATAGTCGTCAGGCTTATCCGATTCAAAACAATCCAGCATTAAAAAAGGGTCTAAGTGCTGAAGCTGAGCGTTACCTAGCATTCGCGTCAGTTTTACCCCTGCGCCGTCGCTAGTGGCTTGGCCAACCACCACTTTCTCTAGCTGTCTCGAGTTCTGCATATATCCTCCTAAGCGCTACGGTTATCAAGTGAATATGCACCCGCACCATGAGCGACGAGCAATAAAAAACCCCCGGCGATAGCGACATTTTTCATCAACATAATCATTTGAATTTGATCGTCAGGATTAAAGTGAAATAGCAATCCACTTACCACGCTAAAACCAGCTAACAAAAAAGCAATCGCACGGGTTTTCCAGCCCACTAAAATGGCTAACCCGCCCACTAACTCAAGCGCAATCACCAACGGTAATAACATCCCTGGTACTCCCATTGCCTCCATGTAAGCTTGGGTGCCGGCGTAGCCAGCAATTTTCCCGTAACCCGACACAATGAAAATTAAGGCCAGTAATAAACGGGCGGTTGGTTGGCTAAGTTGTTGTAGTGCGTTCATAAATTTATTCTCCAGATAATTTGGGCTTAAACCCAATGCTTGAGAACAGATTAGTGTTGTTTTAATAAGCAACAAACCGTGCAATCGGCAATTCATTGTTCCTATAATGGCAACAATACTTTGATACAAAATATAAGAAGCGAGCCGTGGGCCAATTAGAAGAGATGCAAGTCTTTGTGAGGGTGGTTGAAGCGGGCAGTATTAGCCGTGCTGCAGAGCAATTAGGCGTGGCCAAGTCAGTGGTGAGTCGTCGATTAAGTGCCTTAGAGCAGCGGGTGGGCAGCAATTTAATGCAACGTACTACGCGCAGTTTAAGCCTAAGTGACAGCGGCCAGCAATTTTATCAACGTAGCTTAGTCATCCTTGATGAAGTTGCTCAACTTAACCAAGAGGCCAGCTGCCAAGAGCGTACCCTAAGCGGCAGTTTGCATATTGCGGTGCCTTTATCCTTTGGTTTGGCTCACTTAAACAGCGCGTTTGATACCTTTATGCAGTTGCACCCAGGAGTGAAACTAAAAATTAGCTTAGCCGATAGCCAGCACGACTTAGTGGCAGAGGGCATTGATATCGCCTTGCGGATTGCTGAACTAAAAGACTCCAGCCTTAAAGCGCGCAAAATTACCCCGATCAACTTTGTATTAGTCGCTGCCCCGCATTACCTAAACAAACATGGCCGCCCAAAACATGCCCAAGATTTAGCTCAACATCAAATACTGCACTATAACCATCGTCCAGCACCGAGTTGGCAACTGATAGACCAACAAGGCAAGCAACATAATGTTCATTACCAGCCGCATATAAGTGCCAACAATGGTGATTTTTTAGGGGACTTAGCCATTGCTGGCCACGGTATTGCGCTTGCGCCTAATTTTATTGCATGGCAAGCGATTGCCAAAGGGGAATTGGAGGTGGTGTTACCACACTATAGTTTGCCCTCGTTGTTTGCATGGGCAGTCTATCCCAATACTCGCCATTTGCCACAACGCAGCCGAGTAATGATAGATTTTCTCAGCGAACGCTTTGGTTTAAACCCTTATTGGGATCAGGCCTTAAACCAGCATTTAGCGTCGTTAAATGACGCTAAACAGTAAAGCCAATCTATTTATCCTTGGCTTTACAACCGCAATCACTTATCTATCAAAAAGCGCTGTATTCTATGTAGTTTTTATGATTACCTTGCAGCTCAATAATAAATGTCCCTGGTGAGCATTCAGCGTCATCAGCGGTCCATATAAATGCCGTAGTGTAACGACCTATTCGCGATACAAATTAGTTTTTTAACTGGTAAGGAAAGTGTTATGCCAATTGTTTTTGATTACTTCTTCACGGTGCAAGTTGCGCTACTGATTTTTGCATTGTTCGTGCTTAAATCCTCGATTAAATTTGTACCTCAAAATGAAGCGTGGGTGATTGAGCGTTTCGGTAAATATCAGTCAAGCAAAGAAGCCGGATTAAACTTCCTCATTCCAATGATTGACCAAGTATCAGCTCGTCGCTCGCTAAAAGAGCAAGCTTACGATGTGCCAAGCCAAGCGGCGATTACTAAAGACAACATTTCATTGTCAGTAGACGGTGTATTGTACTTTCGTGTACTTGACCCATACAAAGCTACTTACGGCGTAGAAGACTACGTGTTTGCGGTAACTCAACTAGCGCAAACCACCATGCGTTCAGAAATTGGTAAAATTGAACTAGATAAAACCTTTGAAGAGCGTGATGCGCTTAACGCCAAAATTGTTACCCAAATTAACGAAGCATCAGCTTCTTGGGGTGTAGCAGTATTACGTTACGAAATTAAAGATATTACGCCACCGGCTTCGATTATGGATTCAATGGAATCGCAAATGCGCGCCGAGCGTGAACGTCGTGCTAAAATTCTGGAATCGGAAGGTGAAAAAGCTGCTGCCATTAATATTGCAGAGGGTGAAAAGCAAGCCCGCGTATTACAAGCAGAAGCAGAAAAACGTGAGCAAGTACTTAGCGCAGAAGGTGAAGCCGAAGCCATTATTGCAGTGGCTAATGCCCAAGCTAAAGCCATCACGACGGTGGGTGAGTCAGCAGCTACACCTGAAGGCCAAAAGGCGATTCAATTAGATCTTGCCACTAAGGCGATTGAAGCCAAACATGCCATTGCTAAAGAATCGAGTGTAGTATTGTTACCCGATAGCAGCACAGAAGCAGGCTCGCTAGTGGCTCAAGCTACCACCATCCTTAATACGCTAAATCGAGGCTAAACCATGGCTGAATTGTTTGCCAATCACATTCCGCAAATCTTAATTGCACTGGGCATTATTTTACTCACTGTTGAAGTAGTAATTATTGGTTTTGCCACGTTCATTTTGTTTTTTGTCGGCTTGTCGTTGGTAATCACCGGCTCACTGATTTGGTTAAACATACTGCCCGATACTTGGAATAGCATTTTGCTCGCCAATGCAGTGTTAAGCTCTTTGTTAGCTGGCGTATTGTGGAAACCAATGCGCAAGTTACAAAATAGCTCAGACGATAAACAAGTGAGTAGCGATTTTGATGGTCACCGTTTCTTTTGTCACCAAGAAATTGATAAGCGTGGTTTAAGCACTTACAAACACTCTGGCATTAGCTGGACCTTAAAGAGTGAACACACCATCGCAGCAGACACCGAAGTAGAAGTAGTGCGCGCAGAAGTGGGCACCTTTTGGGTGAAAACAGTCGACTAATAACCCTAGAGCCCAGCGTTAAACTGGGCTTCTATTTACGCCGCCACTAATGCAAAGCCCTATCGAGTGTGCTTAACTAGCTATAGTTTCTTTGCATATAGGTTTCCCCACATGTGGCAAGCGCTGAGTAAAATCTTGATCTTATCTTCTAGCTTTTGGTTAATGGCCTGTAGCAGCATAGTTCCGAACGACCCGCCTAAAGTAAACTTAGTCTCGGTAATCCCTACCTCTGGTGACAGCATGACACCGAGTTTTGATATTAACTTACGCGTGGTAAATCCCAACAAACAAGCGCTAAGTTTAGCCGGAGCGGTATACACGCTGTCACTAAACGGCCATGAAGTGGTCACTGGCGCAACCAGCGATTTACCAGAAGTACCGGGTTACGGTGAAGCCAATTTTACCCTGCCAGCGCAAGCAAATTTAATCGCGACTTTCCGCCTGCTAGGCTCTTTAGTGCAACTAAAAAGCCCCGAACTGGATTACAAAGTAGATGTAAAACTGGACATAGGAAGCTTATGGCCAGCGGTTAACTTAACCGAGAAAGGAACATTTAAGTTAGAAGACTTGGGCCAACAATTGAGCTCGAGTGTTCAATCACTTTAAGTGACTGAGTACCTCACGGAGTAAACCGTTCAATCCCAGCGCTCTGTTACTTTAATCAAGTGATAACCAAACTGCGTTTTTACTGGCCCTAATACTTGGTTTAACGGGCCAGAAAACACCGCTTTATCGAAACTTTTTACCATTTCACCTTTCACAAACTCACCCAAATCGCCGCCTTCTTTGGCCGATGGACAACAAGAAAATCGCGCCGCCATGGCTTCAAAACTAGAACCTTTGTTGAGCTTTTCTACTATCTCATTGGCTTTCTTTTCTGAGCTAACAATAATGTGCTTGGCGCGCGCCTTTGCCTTTGCCATAAGTCCTCCGAAGTGATTTTGTGGAAGTTATACCGCGCCCCCAAAGTTTGGACTAGACTTTGAGCGATAAAAAACAAAAAACGTAAGTAAAAGCTTAATTAACTTATTAGCTCACATTATTCTTAACTACATCCAATTAATATTTTAATAATATCAATTTGCTTTATTCCTTTAATCAATAAGGTGTGAATGAACAAACATTCCAATTACTGGTCGTGGATACGTAATACCTTAATTATTGGTTCCTTGGCGGTGTTAGTAGCGGCGCAGTGGCTACCCAGTAAAAAGCTGCAGCTCTATCCTCGTGCAGACATGATGATGGATCTATTTTCCGACAAAAACAGTGGCGGTAATTCCTACGCTTATTGGCTTACCAATAACCAAGAGTTGGTGTGTGACGTAGAAGATAGCGCCATTCCGGCCAAATATTGCGGAGTGAGTATTAAGTACCATTCTCAGGCAGCAGGTGAATCCGGCGATAAATACTTAGGTTTACGTAACATCAACCTTAGCGACTACGACAAAGTTAATGTCGACGTAGTGTTTGAAGGCCCAAGTACCGAGTTACGCTTTTTTATGCGTGGTACAGAGGCAACCAACGGCAACGATTTATCTAGCGCCAAGTTTATGTTTACTTATTTCGAGCAAAAAGAGCTTCACCAAGCAGCCAGTGCCCAGCTTAGCCAATTTTCTATTCCCGCTTGGTGGCTAAATCGCTTTTACCAATCACGAGAAGACTTCCAGCTAGACTTTTCCTCGATAAAAGAAATCTCCTTTGACATCCCCTCAACGGCGGCAGACGGTTTGTATAAGATAGAGCTGTTCAAGGTAGAAGCGGAAGGTAAGTGGATCAGTAACGAGAGCCTGTATGCCAGTATTATCTTCATCTGGTTAGCGTACTTTAGTGCTGAATTTTGCCGTTATATTCTCCATCAAAAAAAGCGTTTAACCCAATCCATACACACCTTAGAACAAGATGTAGATGAGCTAAAACATAGCGCCAGCAACGACCAACTTACTGGAGTGCTTAATCGTCGTGGTTTATTAGATAGCGTTGAAGAACATCCGCTGACCGGCGAAAACCACTATTTGTTTGTTTTTGATATTGACAACTTTAAACAAATTAACGACCGCTATGGCCATAACAACGGCGATGAAGTATTACGCTTTTTTGCTCGCCAACTTAGCGCAGCCATTCGTAGCCAAGATATTTTTGCTCGTTGGGGTGGAGAAGAGTTTGTATTGCTATCGCAACACCCACATGAAGTAGATGCCTTTAACTTTGCTGAACGTTTACGCGAACTGATTTATCGGCAGGATTTTTTGCTGTCTAACCAAGGTAAACAACAACACATAAAACTCAGCATGAGCATTGGTTTAACCCGAGTAAATAAAGATGAAGCTTTTAACCATGCATTCAATCGAGCCGACGGGGCTTTGTATCAGGCCAAAGATAGCGGCCGAAATCGCTCTCAATTAGCCAGCTAAACTTGCCAGTTAATCGGCTGCTTGTTTTGCTGTGTTAATAGTTGATTAGTTTTAGAAAAGTGCCCACACCCCAGAAAACCACGATGTGCCGATAAGGGCGAGGGATGCACTGCACTTAATACATGGTGTTTGCTGGTATCAATAACCTTGCCTTTCTTTTGCGCATGCGCTCCCCACAACAAAAACACCACACCTTGGCATTGCTGGCTAATCTGCTTAATCACAGCATCGGTAAAGGTTTCCCAACCAAACTTAGCATGAGAATGAGCCTTAGCTTGTTCCACGGTTAACACGGTATTTAGTAACAATACGCCTTGATTAGCCCAAGCACTCAAGTTGCCATGCTGTGGAATCTCAAAACCAGTGATATCGGCGGCGAGCTCTTTGTAGATATTGCGTAAAGACGGCGGGATTTTGAGGCCTTCGGCCACACTAAAACTCAAACCATGTGCTTGGCCTTTGCCGTGGTAGGGATCCTGGCCAAGAATGACCACCTTTAACTGCTCTAAATGGCAGGCATCAAAGGCAGCAAAGACTTGTGACTCCGGCGGGTAAATAACTTTGCCCAACTCTCGTTCAGCTGCCACTCGGGCGAGTAATTGCCGGTAGTACTCTTGCTGTTGCTCAGTCTCGAACAAGTGTTGCCAAGTTGCCACGTAATCACCAATGCTATCTCTAAAAATACCGGTTAATAATACCCTTTAGCCAAGACAAAACCTCAACTAATAACGCTCTGGCACAAAACTTTGTTCGTTAATCGGTACTCTCACATAATCTTTTTTGTCGATCGGCGGCAATACTATCTCGGCATGTTCTAAATCTTGGTAATCAATTTGCGATAGAAAGTGGCTAATACAATTTAGCCGCGCACTTTTCTTATTGTCTGAATTAACCACCCACCACGGCGAATGTTTGGTATCGGTATAAGCAAACATTTCATCTTTTGCTTGTGAATAAGCCACCCAACGAGAACGAGACTCTAAATCCATGGGGCTAAACTTCCAGCGTTTCATGGGATTTTCTATACGCTCTAAAAACCGTTTCTCTTGTTCTTCATCGGAAACCGAAAACCAATACTTAATCAAAATAGTGCCAGAACGAATTAACATTCGCTCAAATTCGGGGCAGGCACGCAAAAAATCTTGATGCTGTTGGTCACTACAAAAGCCCATCACTTTCTCTACACCTGCTCGGTTATACCAAGAACGGTCAAACAGCACTATTTCACCCGCAGCCGGCAAATGTGCCACGTAACGTTGAAAATACCATTGGCTTTTCTCGCGTTCGTTAGGGGCAGGTAAGGCTGCAATTCGGCAAACCCGAGGGTTTAGCTTTTCTGCAATCCGTTTAATCACGCCACCTTTACCCGCAGCATCACGCCCTTCAAAAATCACCACTACTTTCAGGCCTTCGGCAACCACCCATTGCTGCAATTTCACCAGCTCAGTCTGTAATTCTGCCAAGCGTTTTTCATAAGACTTCTTATCGATTTTAGCTGCCATAAACGAACTCACCTTTAATGTTGATAAACAAGCACTAGCCGCCTGCCAAATAAAAACAAAAATGAATTAATACAATGAGTTAAATTTAGCAGCTACACAGCCATTTGCCACAAATCAAGCCACGAAAAACGCTTGGCAGTACAAAAACAAACAGAATCATAGGATTAGCTGGCGATTTTCCAAGCGTGGGTACTTTAAAAAAAACCACAAAATGGTAACCTTAGGCGCCTTTATACATTCGTTAAGAATTCAACATGGCAATTACCGGCACTTTATACATCGTTTCAGCCCCTAGCGGCGCAGGTAAATCAAGCATGATCAATGCTTACCTTTCTCGCCACCGCGCTTACCCTGCTCAAGTGTCTGTATCTCATACCACGCGTGCTTCACGCCCCGGTGAAATTGATGGTAATCACTATCATTTTATTGACCACGCTGAATTTAAAAAGCTGATTAGCGAACAAGCATTTTTTGAATATGCTGAAGTATTTGGCAACTTTTATGGCACCTCTCGCCATACCATTGAAAAAACCCTGGCCGAAGGCATTGATGTATTCTTAGACATTGATTGGCAAGGTGCTCGCCAAGTGAAACAAATGATGCCAGAAGCGGTATCGGTGTTTATTTTGCCGCCTAGCCGCGAAGAATTAGAGAATCGTTTACACATGCGCGGACAAGATAGCCCTGATGTTATCAAGAAGCGCATGGACGAAGCAGAAAGTGAAATGTCTCATTATAATGAGTACGATTACTTAATCATTAACAGTAATTTTGACGAAGCATTAAGTGAGCTTACCGCCATTATTACTGGACAACGATTACAAACCCGTCAGCAAGCCGCTAAACACCGCGACCTGTTAGATGAACTTTTATCGAAATAATCACGTTAAATGCTAGCTAATCATCATAAGATCGGCTAGGATCTTGCGTCATTTTTAGTCAACGGAGCTGTGCATGGCACGAGTAACAGTAGAAGATGCAGTAGAACAAGTCGGCAACCGCTTTGATCTTGTCCTTATCGCCGCACGTCGCGCGCGTCAGATCGCAGTAGAAGGCAAAGACCCTCTAGTTGAAGTAGATAACGACAAACCAACCGTTATCGCTTTGCGTGAAATTGAAGAAGGTTTGATCACCACAGAAACAATGGATGCTCAAGACCGTCAGGAACGTCAGGAACGTGAAGCCGCCGAATTGGCAGCCGTTGCCGCTATCGCCGATAAACGCATCTAGTCCGTACCCGTCTATAAAATTACCGTGCTGGGTTTACTCTGCACGGTAAAACTCCCATAATTCCATTCAATCATATCTATTTCTGCGCTCCTCCGCTGATGAGGTAATGTTTGTACTTATTCGAAAGCCTGCGCGAAGTCGCCTCGAGTTACTTAAGCGAAGAACACGTAACGCTATTACGTGACGCCTATATATTGGGCAAAGATGCCCATGAAGGTCAGTTCCGCTCTAGCGGCGAACCTTATATTACTCACCCGC
Source organism: Agarivorans sp. 2_MG-2023 (assembly GCF_030548085.1). Taxonomy (NCBI): domain Bacteria; kingdom Pseudomonadati; phylum Pseudomonadota; class Gammaproteobacteria; order Alteromonadales; family Alteromonadaceae; genus Agarivorans; species Agarivorans sp. 2_MG-2023. Next base: position 89,343 of record NZ_JAUORQ010000008.1, on the reverse strand, counting down.
TGGCTGTTGCCCGCATTCTTGCTGAATTAAAGCTGGATCATCAAACACTTGCCGCCGCCGTGCTGCACGACACCATTGAAGATACGCCAGTAACTTACGAACAACTTCAAGAACAATTCGGTACCGAAATTGCCGACTTGGTAGAAGGTGTCAGTAAACTCGACAAAATTAAGTTTCGAGACAAAAAAGAAGCGCAGGTAGAAAACTTCCGTAAGATGATGATGGCGATGGTGCAAGACATCCGCGTCATCCTTATCAAACTTGCTGATCGCACCCATAACATGCGTACCTTAGGGTCATTACGCCCCGATAAACGCCGTCGTATTGCGCGCGAAACGCTAGAGATTTACGCACCGATTGCCAACCGCTTAGGTATTCATAGCATTAAGAATGAGTTGGAAGAGCTTGGTTTTGAAGCGCTGTATCCAATGCGTTACCGCGTATTAAAAGAGTCGGTTAAAAATGCCCGCGGTAACCGCAAAGAACTGATTAACGGCATTCATCAAGAGCTGCAAGGTCGTATTGAAGAAGCGGGCATTGAAGCTGATGTGAGTGGTCGTGAGAAAAACCTCTACAGCATTTACAAGAAAATGGTTAGCAAAGAGCTGCAATTCCATGAAGTTATGGATATTTACGCTTTTCGTATCATTGTAGATAGCCTAGACACCTGTTATCGGGCTTTAGGCTTAAGCCACAGCCTCTATAAGCCACGTCCAGGCCGTTTTAAAGATTATGTAGCCATTCCAAAGGCTAACGGCTACCAGAGCCTTCACACGTCGTTAGTCGGGCCGCATGGTGTGCCAGTGGAAGTACAAATTCGTACTGAACACATGGACCAAATGGCCGACAAAGGTGTGGCCGCGCACTGGTCTTATAAACAAACTGACGAAAGCTCAAGCACCACGGCGCAAATACGCGCTCAACGCTGGATGCAAAGCTTGTTAGAACTGCAGCAAAGTGCCGGTTCTTCTTTCGAATTTATTGAGAACGTTAAAACCGATTTATTCCCTGATGAGATCTACGTGTTCACCCCTGAAGGCAAGATTATTGAATTGCCTACTGGCGCAACCCCGGTAGATTTTGCCTACGCGGTGCATACCGACGTTGGCCACGCCTGTGTTGGCGCACGAGTAAACCGCCATCCGTTCCCATTAAGTAAAGCACTGAGCAACGGCCAAACCATTGAAGTGATTACCGCTCCGGGTGCTCGCCCAAATGCGGCATGGTTAAACTTTGTGGTAACCGGTAAAGCGCGCGGTAAAATCCGCCAATTGCTGAAAAACCAACGCCGTGAAGAATCTGTAAACCTAGGCCGTCGCTTACTAAACCATGCCCTAGGCAGCGTGAAGTTAGACAAGATAAACCCTGAGTCTTTAGAACAAGTATTAAAAGATTTAAAAGCTGAGTCGCTAAATGACTTACTGGCAGAAATTGGCTTAGGCAATGCCATGAGCATTGTGGTGGCTCGCCGCTTGTTAGGAAACACCGATGAACTAAGCCACCAGAGCAAAGGCAAAATTGCCATTCAAGGCGCCGAAGGTTTACTGCTTACCTACGGCAATTGTTGTCGCCCAATCCCTGGCGACCCAGTGGTAGCGCACATTAGCCAAGGCAAAGGCTTAGTAGTGCATTTAGAAGCCTGTAAAAACATTAGTGGTTACCAAAAAGAACCTGATCGCTACATCAACGTTGATTGGTCGAAAGATGCTGCAGCGGAAGCTGAATACAAAACTGAAATGCGCATCGACATGGTTAACCACCAAGGTATTTTGGCCAGTTTAACCAATGTAGTGGCCTCCACCGGCGCCAACATTGTAAACATCGTTACCGAAGAAAAAGAGGGGCGAGTTTATACCGTTGACTTACTGGTAACCACGCATAGCCGAATTCATCTTGCCGATATCATGCGTAAAATTAGGGTAATGCCTGAGGTATTACGCGTAGTGCGCTTAAGAAACAAGTAACGAGAACACCATGACTCCAGAACGCTATCAACGCATTCGCGCAATGTTAGATGCCCGCCAAACCGATTTAACCATCTGTATGGAGAATGTGCATAAACCCCACAACCTATCGGCGATTGTGCGTACCTGTGACGCTGTTGGTGTAGACCACGTGCATGCGGTATGGGAAAACTACCAAGACGAATTGCGCCGAGGCACTGCCACCGGTAGCCAAAACTGGGTTAACGTACATAACCACGAAAACATTGATGATGCGGTGGCTCAAATGCGTAACAGTGGCATGCAAATTCTTGCCACTAACTTGTCTGAAAGCGCCGTAGATTTTCGCGAAATAGACTATACCAAACCTACCGCCATTTTAATGGGGCAAGAGAAATACGGCATTTCTGATAAAGCCTTAAGCTTGGCCGACCAAGATATTATTGTGCCAATGGTGGGCATGGTTCAGTCACTGAATGTATCGGTAGCCAGCGCCCTCATTTTGTATGAAGCACAGCGCCAACGCGAAAATGCCAAGATGTATCAAGGCCCAAGCTCAGTGCCCGCAGAAGAGCAAAACCGAATTATGTTTGAAGGCGGTCACCCGATTTTTGCAGAAGCTTGCCGACGCAAAGGGTTGCCGATTCCGCAAATTGATGATGAAGGCCAAATTGTCGCTAATGATGCTTGGTGGGCTAAAATGCAAATGAGCAAAGAGGCTTGGGATCACTTAGATGATGAGTAAATGATACAAATTACAGTTATTACTTTAATTTTATTTTAAACTTGTTAGTAAGTTGATCTAAATTAAGCCCAAAACATCAACCTTATCTGAACATAGTCGCACTTAAATCGAGAAGTGAAACTATGTTCAGTAAAATAAAAATACCCCATCTATTTCTACTTAGTTCAGCGCTAGTGTTACTGGTAGTGTGTATACAATCTTGGACCAATACCCAAACACTTAAGCAAACACTCTACCAAAGCTACGAAACTCAACTTAGCACCAACTTAGATTTAGCCACCAGCCTAGTATCATACTACCAACAGCAGCAAAACACTCTGGGACGCGAAGAAGCCCAACAACAAGCGCTAGCGGCGCTGGCAAGACTGCGTTACCAAGGCAATGAATACTTTTGGGTGAATGACTTAGACCTGAAACTATTAATGCACCCAATTCGCCCTGCCAGCATTGGCCGAGATATGAGCCAAGTGCGTGATGCCAAGGGTTTAGCTCACTGGCAAGCGATGCGCGATACAGTGAGAAACAGTGGCGAAGGCGCAGTTGAATACAACTTTTTACACCCGCAAACGCAAGTGATGCACGCTAAGCTGTCTTATGTAAAACAAGTTAATGACTGGAACTGGATCATTGGCACCGGCGTATACATTGACCGAATCGAAGACGAACTTAACAGTGTGTACTTATTTACCTTACTACGCCTTGTGTGTGCTTTTGGCCTATTTGGCATAGTGGGAGTATTAATCAGCCGCAGTCTAAAGCGACAAATGACCCAATTAACCAGCGCCATTGACCACCTAGCGGCGGGTAACTATAACCATTCCATTCACATTGAAGGCAATAATGAGTTATCAGAGATTGGTATAAAACTAGAAAGCCTACGCCAACAAACCCAAGGTTTACTGCAAGATGTAAAAGCCTCTAGCGACAACTTGCTGGATGCCAATACTGAGCTAGCCTCAGCCACTCATACCACTCGCCAAAATACTCAAACCCAATTTGGCGAAATCGACCAGATTGCGTCCGCCATGACTGAAATGAACAGCTCGGTGGAAGAGGTCGCCACTAATAGTGCCGAGACGGCTCAAGTGTCCAAACAAACTGTAGAGCTTGCTCAAACAAGCTTAAAGCAACAACTCAACACCGTGCAGCAACTTAACCAACTTTCGCAGCAAATGGCCTCAGCCAAACCTGCAGTAGAAGAGTTACGTGAGTGCAGTCAAAACATCGGCTCAGTGATTGATGTGATTAATGCTATATCTGAACAAACCAACCTGTTAGCGCTTAATGCCGCTATTGAGGCCGCTCGAGCGGGTGAACAAGGGCGTGGTTTTGCTGTAGTCGCAGATGAGGTGCGTAACTTAGCCTCACGTACTCAACAATCAACCGAAGAAATCATGCAAACCATTGGGCAGTTGCAGCAAGTATCGGAAACAGTTGAAACAGAGATTGTTGGCACCACCAATGGCTTAGCGCAGCAGGCCGAGCAAGCTCAGAAAAATATTCAGCAAATTGAACAAATTGAGCAAATGGTGTCTGGGTTAGAGCAACGCAACCAACACAATGCAGTGGCAACCGAACAACAGCGCCAGGCCACCGATGAAATAGCACAAAATATTGTTGTATTGCGCGACGGTAGCGAAGCAAATGCGGGAGCGGCGCAGCAAAGCCAACAGGTGCATAGTCACTTAAGTGGTGTTGCAGAGGCTCTGAGTTTACACCTCAAAAACCTCCGTTTTAGCTAAACTAACTATTCGGCTGGAGGAGCGTCGTCTTCTCTAGCCTTAGCATATTTAAACTCGTAATCATCGGCAAACGGCGAGTTGTAGCCCCACACGATGGGTTCACCGACTTGTTTGTCTACCCAGATAAATGGCGTAACTAAGAATCGTGGCGCTTCTAAACGGATGCCGTTCTCTTCAGCTTTGTATAAAGAACTATTGGTGTCGCACCTTACCGTTAGCATCACCAAAATGATGATGAATAACCCTTTCCAAAAACCGTTCATAGTTCTCCCTAACTGTTCTTATTTAGTGCACTAAAGTGTGCTATTCAGCTTTTAACTGCCAAAGTGGCGCTAAAGCATGGTGTAATTGAGCCACTTGCTGGGCTTTTTCTTGCTCACTGTAAGGCTTAGCGGGTAATTTTCCCCATATAGGCTGCGGCCAAAGCGGGTCATTATGATAACGAACTACGTGATGAACATGCAGTTGTGGCACCATATTGCCTAAAGCAGCCAAGTTAAGCTTATCTCCCTTATAAAGCTTGATAAGCGCTTCACTCAAGCGTTTAGATTCTCGCCAAAACTGCGCCTGTTGGCAACTATCTAATTGATATATATCACCAATATCATCTTGCATTGGCACTAAAACCAACCATGGAAATTGGCTATCGTTAATCAGCAATACTCGAGACAATTCAAAATCGCCGAGCCAAATACCGTCTTTTTGCAGTTGGGGGTGTAAAACAAACTCACTCATGTGGCAATCCTAATCGTGAAACTAAACAGCGTTCAATGACAGTTACTATACAGTGGTCTGCGTTTCGCTTATCAAAAAAAATGCTAGAATGGCGCCAACCATAATTTAAGCTGATTTAAATCTCAATAACTACCGGCCCTAGGCTATCTATAGAGCTATATCGATCACTATGTTACGTTTTTTGCCTACACCTTTTTTAACATTGCTTTCAGCAAGTTTAGCCATTATCAATACCGCCTTAGTGGGCTCATTGATTATTGTTTGTGGCCTTATCAAACTGCTACTGCCTAAGCCGCTATACCCAATGATAGGAAAAGTCACCAACCAACTAATGTGGTGTTGGAGTGAAATAAACCGTGGAATTTTTCGGCTAGTAAACAACACAGAGTTTGTTATTGAAGATAACAGCCAACTGAACAAAAACAGCTGGTATTTGATGATATGCAACCATCAAAGCTGGGCCGACATTGTGTTGTTATGCATGCTTTTTGGTTCGCGTATTCCCATGCCTAAGTTCTTCTTAAAACAACAGCTTTTGTATGTACCCTTTGTGGGCTTGGCTTGTTGGGCGCTAGATATGCCATTTATGCGCCGCTACTCACGCCAGTACTTGCTTAAGCACCCAGAGAAACGCGGTAAGGACTTAGCCTCTACTCAACGTTCTTGTGAAAAGTTTAAAAACAGTCCCACCACTGTGATTAACTTTGTCGAGGGCACGCGATTTACTCAAGGCAAACAACAAAATCACAGTACTTATCAGCATCTATTACCTCCCAAAGCATTGGGCATTGCTTACACGCTTTCCGCTTTAGGCGAACAATTTGACCAGATTATTGATGTTACTTTGGCCTACCCAGGCACTACCGAGCAACACCCGCCGTTTAAGGCTTTGCTGGCAGGCCGGCTAGATAAAGTGGTGGTAAAAATAGACACCATTAGCATTGGCAACGAATTACGGGGCGACTACCTGCAAGACAAACACTTCAAACGCCAATTTAAACTGTGGTTAGATGGCACATGGCAAAACAAGGATCAGTATCTACAATCCGTACTAAAAAACTAACTGCCGCCAATTTGCAGCCATGACAGCCTGATTTTACTGCTATTTTTATAGGAGTGAACTGTTAGGGAGAGACAACTTGCGTATCATCTTGTTGTTCTTGTGCTGCTTTATTAATGCTAGCTGGGCTGAAGATTATAGCCCTTGGCTTAATGAGTTTCGTCCATCCAGCCTCAGCCAACAACAACAAATTGAAGAGCTTGCTTGGTTTAAACAAGCCGCCAAACCCTTTCAAGGTATAACTATTCGCGCCATCTCCGAGCGTATCAATACTCACTGGTATGAAGCCACCGTCATTGCCCCACTGTTTTACCAACTCACAGGTATTAAAGTGATTCACGAACTTAGCAGCGAAGACGATGTGGTAAAAAAACTGCAAAGCCAAATGGATTTAGGCATTAACTATTACGATGTTTATGTCAGTGATAGCGATTTAATTGGTGGTCATTTTCGCTCAAACAAAGTTCTCAGCTTAAGTGAGTTTATGCGTGAACAAGGTAAACAAGTCACCCTGCCCAGCCTAGATGTGAATGACTTTATTGGCTTGGCTTTTACCACTAGCCCTTATAACGAGATACTGCAGCTACCCGACCAGCAATTTGCCAATCTATATTGGTATCGCCAAGATTGGTTCGCTCGCCCAGAACTGCAGCAACAGTTTAAAGCCATTTATGGCTACCCGCTTGCGGTACCAGTGAATTGGTCGGCTTATGAAGACATCGCAGAGTTTTTTAGCAAGCACGTAAAACAGATTGACGGCCATAAAGTGTATGGCCATATGGACTACGGTAAGCGCGACCCTTCATTAGGCTGGCGCATTTCTGATGCTTGGTTATCTATGGCGGGTATGGGCGATGTAGGCTTGCCTAACGGCCTTCCTGTTGATGAATGGGGAATTCGCCGTCATGGTTGCCGCCCAGTAGGAGCCAGCGTTAAACGCGGTGGCGCACTGGATTCGCCAGCAGCCATTTACGCAATACAAAAATACGTAGATTGGCTAGTGCACTATGCCCCACCAGAAGCACAAAAAATGACCTTTAGTGAAGCCGGTGCAGAAATCGCTAAAGGCCATATTGCCCAACAAATTTTTTGGTATACCGCCTTTACTGCCGATTTAAGTCACCCAGATTTATCCATTACCGACGACAATGGCAAACCCTTATGGAGAGTGGCACCTTCACCACGCGGCGCTTACTGGCAGCCGGGCATGAAATCTGGCTACCAAGACGTAGGCGCATGGACCTTACTCAAATCTACTCCGCTAAAACGCCAGCAAGCGGCGTGGTTATACGCCCAGTTCAACGTGGCCAAAACGGTATCTTTACGTAAAACCATGGTAGGGCTAACTCCTATTCGTGAAAGCGATATTATGTCCACAGAGTTTACTCAGCGATCCGAGGAGTTAGGGGGACTAGTTGAGTTTTATCAAAGTAACGCGCGTAACGAATGGACCCCAACCGGGCTTAATGTGCCCAATTACCCCGCATTATCGGCTTTATGGTGGCAATACATAGGGCGCGCCAGTGACCAGAAGGAAGATGTAAGTAAAATCATGCAAGAGTTAGCCAAAAGCATGGATGCAGCGCTCGCTAAAATAGGCCATGAAACCAGAGGCGCTTGCAGCCCTAAACTAATCTCAAGCCAAAACGAAGCCTTATGGCTAGCACACCCTGGCTCACCAAAACCCAAATTGGAAAATGAAAAACCACCTGGCAAAACCCTCGCTTACTCGGAGTTGATTAAACAATGGCAACCCTAGTTAAGTTGTTGGTAATCAGCCTATTGCTCTCCAGTCAAATACTTAGAGCCAGCGACTTAGTCTTTAATACTTATATCGATCCACCTTATGTCTCTCAAGGCGATGAAGGCGTAACAGGCATCAGCATCGATATTCTTAAACTACTAAGACAACATAGCCAACTAAACATAGAGCTGCACTTACTGCCGCTTAAACGCGCTTACGCAGTAGCCTTAGATTCTGCAAACCAATGTGTATTTGCTATTGAACGAACGCAATCTAGAGAGAGTTCTTTTATTTGGATAAGCCCAATGTTTATTAGTCGCTATGCTATTTACCAGCGTAAGTTGCATGCTAAACACTTAGCCAGTCTTGATGATTTAACTAAGCTACGCATTGGCAGCTATTCTGGCAGCGGTGTAGGTGAATACCTCACTAGCTTTTCAATTACGGTTGATTTGGCTAAAACCAACTTAAACAGTGCCAAAAAACTTACCCGCCACCGCACCGGTGCTTGGGCCAGCGACATATTGTCTGCGGCCTATATTCGCCAACAGTTTGATTTAGATATCTCACCTAAAAAGTACCATTTTTATAGCGCGTTGCGGGCCATAGCGTGCAACAAAAACAGTGACTTAGGGGTATTAGACAAGCTGCAAAAAAGCCTAAATCAACTACAAAAAAGCGGCCAAATAGGTCAAGTATTAAGTCAATATGAACAGCAATATCAGGTAGATTTAGGTTTATAACACCCATAAAAAAAGCAGCCACATAAGGCTGCTTTATTAGCTATATCAAGTGAACTTAACCTTTAAGGTTAGCCAAGTAGCTAACTAATTCATTTAGCTCTTCAATTGATTTAACTGAACCGGTATTTACTTGATACTTACCGTTAACAACTAATGCAGGCACACCGCGAATTTTATAGTTAATGGTATTCTTTTCCATTTGCGAAACCATGCCGTTAACCACAAAGCTATTCGCTGCACTATCAAACTTCTTGCCGTCTACGCCGTTAGCAACAAATATACTGCGCAAGTCGTCGCGACTGGTAAAGTTTTGGCGTTTGTTATGAATTGAATCGAAGATAGCATGGCTAATCGCTGGCTCTACTTCTAGCATTTCAGCTGCAGCAAAAGCACGAACCATTTCTTCACCCATTGAACCACCAATAAAGCTTACGTGATTCTTTTTGAAAGCGACGCCTTCAGGCAAAGACTTTTTAATACTCTCGGCCACTGGCTCAAATTTAAAACAGTGTGGACAGTAGTACGAGAAAAACTCGATAACTTCTGGTTTAGCAGTAGCCGTTTGTTTAATTACGTCGTAATGCGTGCCTTCTTTAAAATCAGCCGCCATTGCCATTGGTAATGCGAGCATTGCCATTAAACCAATCAGTAACTTTTTCATCACCCTGTATTTCCTTCCAGTGAATTCATAAAAAACCGAGCATAATGATAAGCATTCGCTCGGTCAATCGCAGACTATCGCCTTGACACTAATTTACGTATTCCAAGATCCCATTTCAAACATTACTTTGGTATCTGATTCACGATGAATAAGTTCAGCATAATGCTGTTCAATTTGGCTACGTCTAATTTTTAAGGTGGGAGTGAGCAAGGCGTTATCCACATTCCAATCTTCTTCCACCACCATAACGTGCGACAGCTTAGCATGGCTTTCGAGGTGTTCGTTGACCTTATTTAAGGTTCGGTTAAGGCTAGCTTCAATTTGTGCTTGTGAATGCTGCTTCATTTCTGCGGCTAACACTACTAAAGCACAAGGTTGAGTCATTGCACTGCCGACCACGCACACTTGTTCCACCATGGAATTTTCCGACACGCTCTGTTCAATAGGAACTGGGGCAACGTATTTTCCTTTCGCGGTTTTAAAGCTTTCTTTTAAACGACCAATAATTTTTACATAACCATCGTCGTCCAGTGTGCCTTTATCACCGGTATGCAGCCAGCCATCCACAATTGATTCTTCAGTAAGATCGGCGTGTTTATAATACCCCTGCATCATGCCGTTGCCTCTCGCGAGGATCTCTCCCTGCTCAGAGATTTTAATCTCTACGCCCGGCCCAGCTTTGCCAATGGTGCCTATTTTATCGCTGCGGAACGGTACATTAAGCGTGCCGTAAGCCAGGTTCTCAGTCATCCCCCAAGCTTCAGAAATATTCAAACCAATCGACTGATACCAACGCAGCAATGAAGGCGCAACAGGGGCACTGCCACAGCCTAAAATTCGCGCTTTGTTTAATCCCAAGGCTTTTTTAATTTTGCGTTTAATCAAGCCTGATACCAAAGGAATAGCCAGCAGTAGCTTAAGTTTTTTGGGTGGCAGTTTTTCAAATACCCCTTGCTGAAAGCGAGCCCACAAGCGCGGCACCGAAATAAACAAAGTAGGTTGTACACTGCGCAAATTATCGGGGAAGGTGTCTAAAGACTCTACAAAAGACACACTAAACTGGCCGTTAAAGAGGCTAGTGCCTTGAATGTACACGCGCTCGGTAATGTGCGCCAAAGGCAGGTAAGACATCACTCGGTCTTCGCTAGAGGCTTCTAATACCTCAATCAGTTGTTCACTGGCGAAGCGGTAAGCAGCAAAGCTGATTTCAGCGCCTTTGGGGTCACCGGTACTGCCCGAGGTATAGATGATGGTCATAATGTCATCTTTATCCCACAGGTGATTTTTTTCTATCACTGGCAGGTCATTTAACCAATCTTGCCACTGAATATGGCAAGGCATGGTGGGGTAAGGCATAGCGACGGTTTTTAAACCAATCGGCACTGCAGAGGCTTGTTTACCCCACTCATCTAACTTACCCACAAACAGCAATTTTGCTTCACTGTGTTTAAGTACAAAGGAAATGGTATCGACACTGGCGGTAGAATAAATAGGGATACTGATGCAGCCAGCCATGATAATGGCCAGATCAGCAATAAACCACTCGGCACTGTTTTTAGCCAGAATGGCCACCTTGTCACCGGGCTCTAAGCCCTCAGAAACAAGGCCTTGAGCAATTTGCCCAGCTTCTCGGGCCACCATGGCCCACGTTTTCTCGTGATATACGCCATCAATAGGCTGACGGAGGTAGACGCGCTGTGGATCCTGCTTTTGCCAATGCATCATTGCATCGACGGGGGTGACAAAGTTTGTCATTCACAACCTCGTTACAAGTTATTCACCTTTTATATCAATCCTATACGGCTAGCGGCAGGATGCCAGCACAATTCGAAAATATGCGAGAGTAATGTGAACGAACACTCTGTTTAAGGCCAATTTTTGAAAGGGTTTTGGCTTAATTGAGAGTTGTAGTATTGAGTTTGTCCCGTCACCTCTTGGCCAAGCCAAATGGGCTTTTCAAAGCATTCTTGCTCACTCCCAAGCTCTACCTCAGCCACCACTAAACCGTGGTTGTCGCCAGCAAACACATCCACTTCAAAAATGTGTTGGGCCACGGTGACTAAGTAGCGCACTTTATCAATGGCGCCCGGCTCGCACAGCGTTAACAGTTGCTCGGCTTCAGCCAGCGGAATGTCTTTTTCCCACTCGTAACGGCTTAAACCCGATTCATTGCTGGCACCTTTTATAGTGAGAAAACCTTGCTGGCCGCGAATACGTATCCGCACGGTACGCTGTTTATTACTATTTAAGTAAGCTTGTACAATGCGAGTATGTGAGCTGGCTTGGGCAATAAAATCATCACTGTTTACCAGAAATTTTCTTTCAATTTCAACACTCATAAGCGCTCCTAGTAAGCGGGTGTTAAAGATAAAGGCGGTTGCAGCAAAGCGGATAACTGTTCTTTAAGTGCCAGTATCTGGTCTTCCCAGTAACGCTGCGAGTTAAACCAAGGAAAAGCACGTTGAAAAGCGGCATCTTGCCATCGGCGCGCTAACCAGCCCATATAGTGAATCATCCGCATGGCGCGCAGCGGTTCAATAAGACTTAACTGGCTCATATCAAACTCACAAAAGGCTTCGTAGCCCTCTAGCAATACTTCTAGCTGTAAACGGCGCTCGTTATCATCACCTGCTAGCATCATCCATAAATCTTGAACCGCTGGACCATTACGGGCGTCATCTAAATCCACCAGCATCGGGCCATCTCGCCACAAAATATTGCTGGGGTGGCAGTCGCCATGCAGGCGAATAATCGATTTAGGTTGGTAAGCTGCTTTAGCGGCCTCGGCCACTTGCTCGGCAATGGTAAAAAACGGCAGGGTTAAACCTTCAGGCAGCCAATCCCGCAAAAATTCTAGCGGCTGGTCGAGCATTTCTTCGGTATTAATCGATAAGCGGTGCTCAAATAATGTTGTGCCTACCTTTTGGTGCATCCGTCCTAGGTATTGGCCAACTCGCTCAATTTGGTCAAGGTTATCTACCTCAAAGCCACGCCCACCAACACTAGGGAAAATAGTAAACAACCAACCCTGATATTCAAACAAGGTGCGGCCATTAACCACCAGCGGTGCAACAATGGGCACATCCACTTCAGCCATTGATAAGCTAAATTGGTGCTCTTCAATAATTTGCGCTTTGCTCCAGCGCTCCGGGCGGTAAAACTTCACGACATAACGCAGATCATCTTCCGCTTTAAACTGATAAACCCGGTTTTCGTAAGAGTTTAAGGCAAGTAAACCGCTGCTGGGGTAGATCCCCTGAGATTCAATAGCATCGAGGATTAAATCGGGATGCAGTTCAGCAAATAGAAAGGCGCTCATGGCATGACTTCAACAAGAGATTATCGGCGCAGTGTAGCAGTAAAAGGGGTTGTCAGCGACTAAGCGCTTAGCTGGCTAAATGCTTGAACCACGATGTAAATACAACTTGCCCACGCTACCGCCATCACTAACGAACGTAATGTGGCTAAGCCGTAAACATATACCACCGGATGCACTAAGCGAGTGGCTAAAAATAACAGCGCAGGGATTTGAATAAGCTGAAAATCGAGGCCAGCGAGTTGGGCAATCAGTAAGCTACCGGCGAAGAGGATAATAGCCTCCCAGGCATTTTGCTGGGCGGCATAAATCCGTTGACCAAAACTGTTTAACTGGGCGGCTTGTTGGCGCGGATTAAGGTTATCAACCCGCCCCAATTGACGTTTTCGTACCACCGAGCCACATGCTGCCAATAGATAAGGCAGCACCAGCAAGGTGGCAAAACAAGCCAATACCAATCGCATACTGCTTAGCCACCACTAATAAAGCGGCTAGCTTGAATAAACTGGTCGTCACCGCTTTCTAGTACAAACTCAATATCAACAATCGAGCGTTTAAACAGGTAAGGGTCACTGGCTAGGGTAATAGGCACACTAAACACCTCACCACCTGGCACCGTAACAATCTGCTGGCCAATCCACTCTACCTCTTCAAAACCACGCACACTTAAATGGAATTCACGTGCATTAGAAGATTTGTTAATCACTTTCAGGGTGTAAGAGTTTTCCACTAAGCCTTCGGAGTTTTCGGTATACAAGGCGCCTCGGTCACGCAATACATCTAACTGCATTGGTTTAACACTTAGCAGGGTAAAGACAAAAGCTACCAACATTAGGGTGAGTACAACGCCGTAACCAATTAGCTTGGGCCGCAAAATATCTGTTTTTTGCCCAGCTAAATTATGCTCGGTGGTATAACGAATCAGCCCTTTTGGATAATTCATCTTCTCCATAGTTTGGTCACAAGCATCGATACAAGCACCACAGTTAATACACTCGTACTGTAAACCTTCACGAATATCGATACCCGCAGGACATACCTGCACACACAAATCACAATCAACACAGTCACCTAAACCCAAGGCTTTAGGGTCGGCACTACGCTTACGCGGGCCGCGGCTTTCTCCGCGCTCGGTGTCGTAGGCCACAATAAAGGTGTCTTTATCAAACATCGCAGACTGGAAGCGTGCATAGGGGCACATGTGAGTACACACAATGGTACGCATCCAACCGGCATTTGCGTATGTAGCCACGGTGAAGAAAATTACTGAGAAGTTAACGGCACTGCTGGCGTTAAGCGTGAAGAAATCCCTCCACAACTCTGTAACCGGCACAAAGTAGGCAGCAAACGACAAGGCGGTAAATACCGACACCGCAATCCACGCGCTATGTTTGGCGGTTTTTCGCCATACTTTATTGAAGTTCCAACTGGACTGATCGAGCCGCTTCCGTTTGTTGGCACTACCCTCAATTTTTTCTTCAAACCAAATAAAAATAAAGGTCCACACCGTTTGCGGGCACAAGTAACCACACCACACACGGCCTAAAAAGGTGGTAATAAAAAACAAGGCAAAGGCGGCAATAATGAAGAACCACGCCAACAATAGTAAGTCTTGCGGCCACAAGGTTAAGCTAAAAAAGTGATATTGGCGCGCGCCCATATCCAACAAAATAGCTTGGCGATCCCCGTAAGGAATAAACGGTACAATCACAAAGGCGGCAATAAACACCCAGCCCATGTATTTACGCAAACGCTGAAATACGCCCTTTTGCTCGCGCACATAAATTTGTTCTTGGGGATTATATCGATCAACCGGCGCGCGCTTTTTAGCCGCTTTGGGTTTTGGGCTCACATCTTTTACAGGAATTCGTTCACTCATCACTCAATCCTTTTGAGGGAGGCACTGGTGGAACTGATGCCTTTGCTTAAGCAAAACGGGCAATTGAGAAACAATTGCCGCTTAAGACATTACACTTTTACGCCGCGTGCTTTAAGTAAAGCAGTTTTAAAATCATCCTCACAATCTTTAGCGATGCCAGGAATCATGTCTTCTTTACCAATGGTTAGCATTTTTAATTGGTAAATCAGCACGTCGTCGGTAAGTTCACTCATTGGTTTGTCAAAACCAGCTTGGTCGGCGATTTGAGTGATAATTTCCACTAAGTTTAACTCCGGTTGCTGTTTCCAAACCGGCGTGAGTAAATCGATTAATTCTTCAATACGATGTAACTGCATACTCATTATACTTCTCCACGGGCGGCCACTACAGCTTGGTTTCTGCCTAGCTGCTTGGCTCTATATAGGGCCTTGTCGGCCTTGTCTACGATCTCTTTGGTACTTTGCTGGGCTACCGGAATTAAGCACGACACACCAATACTCACGGTAACATAGCTGGCTGCGGCCGAATATTCGTGGCGTAGCTGCGCCTCGGCCAATAGTGTTCTTACTCTTGCGGCAACTTGCAATGCGCCTTTGGTATCGGTGTTGGGCAATACCATTACAAATTCTTCGCCACCATAACGTGCCACTATGTCATCTTCGCGCTGTAACGCTTCGGTGAACAAGTTCGCCACCATCGTTAAGCATTGGTCGCCAGCAACGTGCCCGTAATGATCGTTATAAGGCTTAAAGAAATCAACATCGATCAGCAATAAACTCAAAGAAGTATTGGCTCGGCTACTTAAACGCCAGTGCAGCGATAAGGTTTGCTCAAACACCGCACGATTATACAAACCGGTTAGCGAATCGCGCTCACTTTGGCGGCGCATAATAGCGTGGCTGTCTTCCAGCTCTAAGGCCTTAACGCGGTTAAGCGCCCCTTCGGAAAAGTTGTCTTTAACTAAGGTTTCAGCGCGGCGCAATACAATGTTGAGCTGCGCCCAGCACACCAGCAGCACTAAAAAGGCCACCAGTTCAGTTTTTTCGCCGCCAACCACACTCACTAGCAAGGCCAATAAAATGGGGATGCTAAAACCATTAAAGCTACGAATACTAAGTAAATTTGGCACTACCACTAAAGATAACAGGGCGCCCACCAGCACCACCAATAATAGCCGTTCCGCACCTGCCAACTCGGGCATGAACAATAAAATGCCCACTCCCCACAATACTCCGCTACTGGTAGCAAGGCTAAAGTAGCGGGTTAACTGGGAAGACGGTTGTGCATCAGAGGAAAAGTCTGTTTGATAACGGGCAAAAAAGTAAAATGCCGCCGACAGTACCAGCATAAATACTAACCACAACATATGAGAATTTGACTGATAATGTGGCGTAAACAAGCCCCACCAAATCAGGCTATACACTGCGGTCATTATTGCCACCAGCCGCCCATTATTGAGCAAATAGCGGGCGTTTTCAGTGTTTACTTGTAGCTGCACATTGCGCAAAAACAGAACCCTTACAAGGAGTGGCGAATAATTTGTGTGCATTGTAGCAATAACTAGAACAACGAGAACAGAAAAACCCTCGCTCGCACCTGCTTAAAACACGCCGCGAGATCACAAAACCTTGATGGTAATTTCAGTTAGTAATGACTTTAAGGCCTGGCTTGCTGGTTGTTCCGTAAATGTCTTTTTTATCAGAAAAAATAGCGCAAGCCTCACAACAAACAACTAAAAGGGAATAGCCCTCAAAAACTCAGTCTCGCATGTTTAGTTCTACAAGTTAAAAGCAGCGAATTTAGGGTAGTTCCTTACATGTGGGCATTGTTAAATCTCCACAAGGCGACTTAATCAGCCAGCCGTTGCCTGCCAAAAAATGTTGTAGATAAGCACATTCACCACAAATCCATCAAACTTAGCTAAAATAAATCGCAGGCTTGATAACAATATTGATCTGATTGCTTGCGTCCTTTTTCCCAGAAAGGGTAAAGTGCTACCCGCAAGTATATTGGTCAATAATCTTGCAACTCGGTCAACTAGGTAAAGCATCTAAGGAACAAGGTCAATGCTGGACAATATTAATCCAACTACTACACAGGCTTGGAAAGCGTTACAAGCACATTTCGAAACACAAAAAGAGGTTCAACTTAGCGAGCTATTCGCCGCTGACTCAGACCGCTTCAACCGTTTCTCTGTATCGTTTAACGAGCAAATCTTGCTAGATTACTCGAAAAACTTCATCACCGAAGACACCATGCAACAATTGTTTGCCCTAGCGAAAGAAACCAAGCTAGACAGCGCAATTAAAGCCATGTTCTCGGGTGAGAAAATCAACCAAACTGAAGGTCGCGCCGTATTGCACACCGCACTACGTAACCGCAGTAATACCCCAGTAATGGTAGACGGCGAAGACGTAATGCCAGGTGTAAACGCAGTGCTAGAGAAAATGAAAGGCTTCTGCGCAAAAATTCACTCTGGCGAGTGGAAAGGTTACACCGGTAAATCAATTACCAGCATTGTAAACATTGGTATTGGTGGTTCAGATCTTGGCCCAGTAATGATTACTGAAGCGCTAGGTGCTTACAAACTTGAGCACATTACTACGCACTTTGTATCAAACGTAGACGGCACTCACATTGCTGAAACACTTAAGCAAGTAGACCCAGAAACCACATTGTTCTTGGTTGCGTCTAAAACCTTTACTACTCAAGAAACCATGACTAACGCCCACAGCGCGCGTGATTGGTTCTTAGCTGCCGCTAGCGACGAAGCTCATGTAGCTAAGCACTTCGCAGCCCTATCTACCAACGGTAAAGCAGTAGCAGAGTTCGGTATTGATACCGACAACATGTTTGAGTTTTGGGATTGGGTAGGCGGTCGTTACTCTTCTTGGTCGGCGATTGGCCTTTCAGTAGCGCTAACCGTGGGTTTTGATAACTTCATTGAGTTGTTAGATGGCGCACACGCCATGGACAAGCACTTTGCAGAAACCGAATTAGAGCAAAACTTGCCAGTTATCTTGGCCTTGCTAGGTATTTGGTACAACAACTTCTACGGTGCAGAAAGCGTATCTATTCTACCTTACGACCAATACATGCACCGTTTTGCTGCTTACTTCCAGCAAGGCGACATGGAGTCTAACGGTAAAAATGTAGACCGCAACGGCAACCCAGTAGATTACCAAACGGGCCCAATTATTTGGGGCGAACCAGGTACCAACGGCCAGCACGCGTTCTACCAGCTAATTCACCAAGGTACCAAACTCATTCCTTGTGACTTTATTGCACCAGCGCAAACCTATAACCCGTTGTCTGATCACCACTCGAAGCTAATGTCTAACTTCTTCGCCCAAACTGAAGCCTTAGCTTTTGGTAAGTCGCGCGAAACCGTAGAAGCAGAGCTAGTAGCAGCCGGTAAATCAGCCGCCGAAGTAGCAGAACTAGCACCGTTTAAAGTATTCACCGGTAACAAACCAACCAACTCAATCTTGGTTAAGAAAATTACCCCGTACTCTTTAGGTGCCATGGTAGCGATGTACGAACACAAAATCTTCGTACAAGGCGTAATCTGGAACATCTTTAGTTTCGACCAATGGGGCGTAGAATTAGGTAAGCAGCTAGCTAACCAAATTTTACCAGAGCTAAAAGACGGCGAAGCAGTAGATAGCCACGATAGCTCAACCAATGGTTTGATTAACGCCTTTAAAGCCTGGAAATAAACCTCCGCTTTATATAACGCGTTAAATGCAAAGAGCTGGCCTAGGCCAGCTTTTTTTGTTTAAGCAATAAAAGGTTAAATTGTTATTTAATACTTTTATCAACTAAGAAATAACTATTACTGAATTCTTCCTTCGCTCTGATAGAACTAAAACACCACAACAAAATATAAATAGAATTAAGGTAGATGGCTCAGCAACAGGAGTGGTGTCTAAAACAATACTTTCTATTCTTGTCAATATATCGAAGTTACTCAAACTTGTTCTTACCGTAAATGAATCAATTCCTTGCCAATCATCTCCGTCAAAAAACACATAACCTGAAATACTGCCAACTGAAAGTAAACCGCCTTTTGAAGACTCAAAAGTGAGGCCTGCAAAAGCCCTATGAGGTAATCTTAGATACACAAGATTAAAAAGGCTTCCTTCTGAAGAAATAGACAACAAATTATCTGTTTCATACCACGCTAAATCATTCATTTTTACGGAGTGAAATCCGTTAGTCGCGGTAGTCGTAAAACCATCTTCAAAATATGAACCACTGCTAGAGTCATAAAAATCATCAGAATAATCAAGTCGAATTGTTCCCGCATATGCCTTGAAAAAAAATAATGATAAAAACATAACCTGTAACACTTTTTTCACGTTCAACTTTCCTTGTTTTTCCGCAAAGGGAAATCATTAAATAATGGTTTACAAGCTAAATCACATCACTGTAACTTATAAGTAACCAATAAACACAGTTAAAACCTTCTGTTAATTTATTATAATATAAGCATTAATAGAATCTATCTATTTATCTATAACACTAAAATTAATTAAGCTGTTTTTTAGAATATTTTTGAATTTAATCATCTAATCCGATTTTAATTTATATTACTGACCTATCGCTTCTCGCACCGTTTCCCCGGCTTGTATCTCGCGAATCACCTTAGCCGGATTTCCACCCACCAATACGCCTGCGGGTACATCTTTAGTTACTACCGCGCCAGCAGCCACAACGGATCCATTGCCAACCGTTACGCCCGCAAGAATAACGGTGTGGCCACCGATCCACACATCATCACCAATGGTAATAGGCGCGGGGTAATCGATGACCTCTCGCTCGCCTTGTTGATTCATGTAAGTTTTGCGTAGTTCGGGATCTAAGGCGTGATTAATCGAGAATAAACTAACATTGGGCGCAATCATCACCCGATCACCAATAGTAATTTTGCCAGAATTAACCAAAGTGAAATTGGTATTAATGAATACGTCGTCGCCAATAAATACCGTATCGCCATAATCCACGGTAAGTGGTGGGCATACCTCAATATTGCTGCCCACTTTTGCAAATAACTCACGCACCAAGGTTTCGCGCAGTTCGGCTTCTTCGGGTGCTGTTAAATTAAACTTGTGGGTAATTAGCCTGGTAGCTAAACGGCGCTCGCCCAAGTCTTTATCCCAGCGATTAAAACTAAGGCCGGCCATCATTCGCTCAAATTGGCTTTGCATTGTTGCTCCCATTATTCATTTGGCTATTTAGCCACTGTGCTAGCAAAGCAGAGGCTTGTCTATTAGCTGGCTAACATTAACCACTATTCACAAATGGCCGAATAAACAACGTAAGCAGCAAGCTGCTAAATTAGCGAACTTGTTACGCTTTGTGCTAAGTTGCCAAGCAGAAATAACAGCCAACGAGTGCTTGATAGAAATGCGCCAACAACGGCAAGGACAAGGTTTTTTACTGACCGCCAATAGTTACGATCGCCAAGGCCGCGCTTGCATTCAATTGTGGCTGGCCAGCGACAATGGGCCAATCCGCCTAGAGGTAAATGATCAACAGCCGGTATTTTTTGTATTAAGCGAAGAGCTTCCACAAGTACAAGACGTGCTAGGGAGTGCACTGGCCAAACATCAGCAGCTTGAGTTAAACACTTTTCAGCATCAAGCCATCAGCGCCTGTTACTTTGCCAGCATAGACGAACACTACAACGCAGCCCAACAACTAAGACAGGCCGGTTTACACTGTTTTGAAAGCGACATAAAACTGCATGAGCGCTTTCTTACCGAGCGTTTCTGTTATGGCAGCATGGCCTTTGCCGGCGAGCAAAGCACTAATCCGCAATACCCGGCAGTGCAACAGGCCAAAATCAAAACCGCCCAATATACGCCTACGCTGTCGGTATTATCGCTAGACATAGAATGCAGCGAAAAAGGCCAGCTATATTCCATTGGTTTATACAGCGTTAACTACCAACGGGTTTTGATGATCGGCCCCGAGCAAGCCGCCGATACGCCCATCACATGGTTAGCCAACGAATATGCTCTGCTAAAGCAGCTAGAACTTGAGTTTCAAAGCATTGACCCGGACATCATAATTGGTTGGAATGTCATCAATTTTGATTTTAGATTGCTGGTTAAACGTGCTGCCTTACATGGCTTAAAACTGGCGATTGGCCGTGAGCAAGGGGCAGCCCGCTGGCGCGAGCGCAGCGATAATGAGCATACTGGGTTTATTAGTATTCCAGGGCGAGTGGTGGTGGACGGCATCGATTCGCTAAAGTCGGCTACCTACCAATTTGATAGTTTTAGCCTAGAAAATGTTGCCCAGCAGCTATTAAATCGCGGCAAACTGGTGGATGAAGTGCACGACCGTATGGCCGAAATTAACCACAACTTCGCCCATAACAAACCGCAACTAGCGGCTTACAACCTCGAAGACTGCAAACTGGTATTAGATATTTTTAAACACACCCAGATTTTGGAATATTTGTGTTTGCGTAGCCAGCTCACCGGCTTGATGTTAGACAGAAGCGGTGGCTCGGTGGCCGCCTTTACCAATGTATATTTACCTAAACTGCACCGCGCCGGGTATGTAGCGCCTAATTTAACCCGCGACTTTGTAGCCGATAGCCCCGGCGGCTATGTAATGAACTCTAAACCGGGTTTGTACAAAAATGTGTTGGTATTGGATTTTAAGAGCCTGTATCCCTCTATCATTCGTACTTTTAAAATTGACCCATTAGGGCTTATTGAAGGCCTAGCTAAGCCAGACACTGCCATTGAGGGCTTTAGAGGCGGCGTATTTAGTCGCGACAAGCATTTCTTGCCAGAGATAATTAATCAGCTGTGGTTACAGCGCGATCAAGCTAAAGCCGATAAAGACAGCGCGCGCTCGCAAGCGATTAAAATTTTAATGAACAGTTTTTATGGGGTACTGGGATCGACCGGTTGCCGTTTTCACGATCCGCGCTTAGCCAGCTCAATTACCATGCGCGGCCACCAGCTGATGCAAGAAACCGCTGATTGGATCATCAAGCAAGGTCATGAGGTGATTTACGGCGATACCGATTCTACCTTTGTGTGGCTAAACCAAGAGGTGAATCCAGAGCAAGCCAAACAAATTGGCCAACAACTGGCGGAGGGCATAAATCAATATTGGCAGCAAAAATTGGCCAATGAGATGCAACTAGACAGCCATTTGGAGATTGAGTTTGAAACCCATTTTTCGCGATTCTTAATGCCCACCATTCGTGGCTCAGAAACCGGTAGCAAGAAACGCTACGCCGGTTTAACAGCACAAAACCAAATGGTAATTAAAGGCCTAGAAACAGTGCGTTCTGATTGGACCGAAATGGCTAAGATATTTCAAACCGGCCTGTTAGAGCGTTTGTTTGCAGACCAAGATCCGCGACAGTTTGTATTAGATACTGTGGAACAGCTAATGGCGGGAGATTTCGATCAGCAGCTCATTTACCGAAAACGACTACGCCGCAAGCTAGCCGAATACGTAAAAAATGTACCGCCTCAAGTACGAGCAGCCCGCCTAGCCGATGAACATAACAAAGCCTTAGGCAAAGCACTGCAATATCAAAACAAGGGTAGCATTGCTTATTGGATGACCATAAATGGCCCCGAACCCATTACTAACCGTATCAACCAAATTGATTATCAGCACTACTTAGATAAACAATTGCAGCCAATTGCCGATGGAATTTTGCCTTTTATTAACTTAGATTTTGAGCAAATCACCAGCGCTCAATTAGGCTTGTTTTAAATCGCTTGTTTTTACTCGTGCGATATTGCCTGCATTGACTTCCATGGTGCAACTTACCATCAGCAATAAGGTAACCGATGCTAGTATCGTTCTCAGCAGCATGGTCCTTTGATAGAGCGCTTTATTTAGTTTCTGAGTATTCACAGTAATATTGTTCCGTTTGCTTATCACTTAACTATTCACTGCGATAACAGTGAGCAAATATTCGTTCTCATTCACATCAGTAGTGCCGCTCACTTCGATGAACCTAACTACCTTGCTAGTTCCATAGTTAAGTGGCGTCAGCTAACCCAGCAATGCGCTGAATTCAGGCCGATATTATGAAATGAACAAGTAACAAAAACTGACTAATTACGAATACAACAAGAATTTGTTATCTCAACATAAAAATCCAACCTGAGTCACTTTTATCAAACAAATATCCGTAAGCTATTAAAAAAGTGAAACTTTCCGTTAATACTGCTCTCAAATCATTTGATAGCAAATAAACAAACATTCACAAGGACGGAGGCAAAGAGGAACAGAAAATGGCGTTTTTATCGATTGGTGTGCGGGTTTTATTATTGGTGTTGATGTTGGGTAGCGTGTTTAGCTATTCACACGCTTCCCACCCATCTTGGGCTAAGCATTGCCCAGCCCTTATTACAGATAAAGCTGCTTAGCAGACATCCTCAATACGTTTTTCTATTTGCGGGTTAGCCACAAATATCATTACCGAGCGCGCCGCGACTTTAACCGAACCGGTTTCTAGCATAGGTGCTGTTTTAAAGTCATACACATCTTCTGGCGATTTTGCTGAAGTATTTACCAGCATAAACCAATGCCCTTCAATGCTTGGAACTTCAAACTCTAGCTCTTCCCAGTAGGAGTTAAACACCATATACATGCGATCTTTGCTATATGGGTCTAACATGGTCATGGCAACAGAGTGACTATTCTCAGACCAATCTGGTTGACCTTGTTTTACTCCATGCCATTCAATATTGGCATCGTGAATCACATCTGACAGGCTTAAGTGAATTTTCTCTTCCAGCACATCGTCGTAACGGCGCAGCTTAATCAGCTCTCGCACAAAACGCAGTAGCTCTGGATTTTTGTCCACTAGGGTCCAATCAAACCATGAGGTTTCGTTATCTTGGCAATAGGCATTGTTATTACCACCTTGAGTACGCTTAACTTCGTCGCCCATGGTAATCATTGGTGTACCTAGCGACAGCAGCAAGGTAACAAAGAAGTTCTTCATTTGCTGTTCACGCAAGTCATTCACTTTAGGGTTTAAGGTTGGCCCTTCTACACCGTAGTTATAACTAATGTTGTGGTTATCACCGTCACGATTGTTTTCGCCATTTTCAAGATTGTGTTTGTCGTTGTAGCTGACTAAATCATTGAGGGTGAAACCATCGTGAGCGGTCACCAAGTTAACCGAGCGCTGTGGCGAGTGGTTATCTTTGTAGTAAATGTCTGGGCTGCCTAATAAACGCGAAGCAAATTTACCCACTACGCCGGAGTCACTGCGGAAGAACGAACGTACATCGTCGCGGAATTTACCATTCCACTCATTCCAACGGTCGCCAACAAACTCACCGACTTGATACAGACCTGCGGCATCCCACGCTTCGGCAATAATTTTTGTGCCGGCAAGTGAAGGATCTGAATCGATTGACCATAGCAATGGCGGCTCTTTCATTACATGACCTTTGGAGTCACGCGCCAGTACCGAGGCTAAATCGAAACGGAAGCCGTCTACATGCATTTCGTTAACCCAAAAACGCAGTGCGTCTCGAATCATCCGGCGCATTACCGAGTGGTTAGCATTACAAGTATTGCCGCAGCCAGAATAGTTGCTATACCAACGTTTCTCATTCTCTAGCATGTAGTAGGTGTCGTTTTGCAAACCCTTCATGCTTAAGGTAGGTCCGTCGTGGCCACCTTCTGCGGTGTGGTTAAATACCACATCCAAAATCACCTCAATGCCGGCTTTATGTAGCTCACGCACCATAGTTCTAAATTCGTTAAAGGCGCCACAAACACTTTTGTCTGAGCTGTAAGCGTTATGCGGCGAGAAGAAGTTAATTGGGCTGTAGCCCCAATAGTTGTTCTTGCCTAGGGGTGCATCTTGTAAATCGAACTGCTGCACTGGCATCAGTTCAATGGCGGTAACTCCAAGCTCTTTAAGATAAGGGATTTTTTCAATTACCCCGGCATAAGTACCCCGTTTATGCTCTGGCACCCCCGAAGATGGATGCTTAGTAAAACCCGCTACGTGCAATTCATAAATCACCGTATCTTGCAGCGAGCGCTTAATTGGATGCGTACCTTGCCAGTCAAAGCCACGCGAATCTACCACTGCGCCTTTAATACACTGGTTGGTATTAACGTGACCATGGCGTGCAGCCACTTGGCGTAGGTAGTTATCGGGGAAATGAGTAATTTTAGCGTAGGGGTCGAGCAGGACTTTACTTGGGTCAAAACGCAAACCGCGCTCTGGCTCCCAAGGGCCGTCTATTTGATAGCCGTATAAGGTGCCAACTTCTAGATCTTCGACAAAGATATGCCAATAGTGATCTGTACGATTTAAGTTTGCATCTAAAGAGATTTCGGCAAAAGGTTTACGAGAGTTCACTTCTTTAAATAAAAAAAGCCTTACTCCCGTAGCACTTTTAGAGAAAATACTAAAATTTACGCCCTTACCTTGGTAAGTCGCGCCGAGTGGAAATGACACACCCGCTTGAGTTTTTAAGGTCATATACTGTGCTGTCTTATTTTATGCTGAATAACTGAGATGGAGAACCTATTCGTTGGCTCTTTGAATATAGTCTATCAGTATCAGACGATTACACAGTAAATATATTAAGGCTTAATGACTAAAGTTTGGCCGAAATTGAGTGCGAACGTCCGCTAGCTTGTCGCTTTCTGCGGCAATGTTGCGACCCCATTTGATCTAGCTCACTCAACTCATCAGGCAGCATTAAAGAAAGCAATTGCTCAAGTTTATCTTGATCGGCAACGACATTAGCAATGGTTTGGCTGGTTTTGGTTCTGAACATGGTTTACCCCTTAAATTTGATACCTATTAAGGGGTATGCAGCTACAGTGCCAAGGCAATATTAAAGTTTTAAAAACCTTATTATTCAGACAGTTGCTGTCTAGCCTTGATCGGGTTTGCGTACATTGCGTACAACTGAGATCGGACCTCTGCACTAACATCGCGAGACTTCGCCTCAAAATAGCGCTTAGCGTTAGCTAATTCGTTAGCAGGAATACCTTCAGGAATCGCATCTCCCAGGGCTATCCAGTTGGTAGGCATCAGTTGGTAGTTACCAATAATCGCTTTATCTAAGGCTTCGGCCACTTCTTTAGCTGACTCATATTCACCACTTAGCGGCTCGGCAAAGTGCACATGTACCTGGCCTTTTTGACCCACAATGCCTCGCGAAATACTGTAAATGTCTTCATGCTCTTGTTTTTGATATTCGCCATGTTCATTTTGCTCTACCAATTCATTGGCTTTGGCTAAGTCGCAAGGATCAAACTCATAGGAAATAGACACAGGCACAATGTTTAACTGGCTAATGTATTCAGCAAAGCTTTGCTCTTTAGGTTTATTCAGCGCCAACATTGAAATAAGTGCCGAGTTGGTAATATCTAAACCGTCTTTAGCGCGGCCTTCACGCTGAGCAATCCAAATGTGGTCACCGGTTTCATTCAAAGTATGTTGAATGTATGCAGACAACTCTTTTAGGTTTGCCAACTTCTCTCGTTTAGCACTGGCCGAACGTTTAACAATAAAACTCCGGTTTAAACGCATCATATCCGCCACCCAAGGTTTGGTTAGCAGATTGTCTCCAATCGCAATTTGCACGGTGTCTTGGCCGTTGTTATGCAAAATGTAGTTTACAAAGGCGGGATCTAAAGCAATGTCTCGGTGGTTAGAAATAAACAAATGCGGTTTGCTTAAATCGAGATGGTCTAAACCGCTAGAGCTTAATTGCGAGGTAGTTGTTTTCACCATGTGAGCCATGTAACGCTCTACCATTACCTGGAAGTCGTAAACTTTGGTCACATTTCTTACTTTAAACTTAAGCACTTGGCGCAAGGCAAATGAAGTTAGCGCTAAAAAGGCTCCACGGGCGCGTGGAAAGCGAAACTTAATCAGTGTAGAGGTAAATTCAGGGTCATTAATTAGACGTTTAAGTGTGCTTTTTACTTCAGAATCTTGGTAAGGGCGAATACTGTCAAACTGAGACATAACTTCTCTCGCAATTTAGGAAGGCGCAATTTACCGTTTTCCGCTCTTAAAAACAACAATAGCGATTAAAAAATGAACAGTTAATGGTAGTTTTTCATGCTAAAGCTGGATTCTTTCGCTAAAGCAGCTAGCCAAGTATACTGAGCGCAAGACCTTAAAGCCTGATGTTAATGGAACAACAACGCCAACAATTGCTTGATGCCCCCATCACGCCTCTTATCATTAAAAAAACCAGCCCCAGTTTTGTGGGCATTTTTGCGATCATTTTCTTTAACCTTGTTGATACCTTTTTTGTGGCTATGTTAGGCACCGATCAACTCGCGGGTGTGTCTTTCACCTTTCCTATTACCTTTGCGATAACCAGTATTGCCATGGGTTTAGGCATTGGCTTGTCGTCTCACGTTGGCAGGCTATTGGGCGCTCAGCAGCAACAGCAAGCAGCTCGCTTAACCAGCCACGGATTACTACTCAGTTTATTGCTAATAATACTCATCGCCAGCCTAGGGTATGTAAGCATATTTCCCCTTTTTAGCAATTTGGGCGCTGAATTACCGGTAATGCCTTATATCGAGCAATATATGCAGATTTGGTACTTATCAGTACCCTTACTGGTGGTTCCCATGGTGGGAAATGCCGCTATTCGCGCCAGTGGCGACAGCAAAACCCCCAGTATGGTGATGTTGGTAGCGGGCATTGTGAATGGCGTACTCGATCCCATTCTTATTTTTGGTTGGGGGCCGATTCCCGCAATGGGTGTGCAAGGTGCTGCGCTAGCCACAGCAATTGCTTGGGCACTGACCTTTTTAGTGGCGCTTTACTTACTAAAATTTAAACTTAAGTTGCTGCGCTTTGAATTATGCTCGTGGCAACAATTGCTTAGTTCTTGGCAAAAGCTGTTGAGCATTGCGCTACCCGCAGTGTTTTCGCAACTACTCACACCAATAGCAACTACCGTTACTTTAGTAATACTGGCCAGTGCTGGCACTGCGACGGTGGCGGCTTATGGTTTTGCAACTCGGGTTGAGGCCTTATTGTTTATTGGAGTAATGGCCATCAATTCAGTGATCCCTATGTTAGTGGGGCAAAATGTAGGCGCAGGCCAAGCGGCGCGTGCACAATATATTGTGCATCACGCTATTCGTTTGGCGGTTGTTTGGCAGCTATTGCTGGCAGTATTAATGTACTTACTGGCCCCAGTTATTAGCCAAAGTTTAAACCACGATGCAGAGGTGGCTGAGCTGAGCCAATACTATCTGCAGCTGGTGCCATTTTGTTACGGCATGATGGCAGTACCTTTGTTATTAGCACAAACTCTTAATGCGCTGGCTAAACCTTTGCTGGCGATGGCCATTAACTTAATTCGCTTATTTGGTTTTATGTTACCGGCTATCTACTTAGGTGCACTAATGGGAAGCAGTAAAATGATTTTCTTGGCAATTATTATTGCCCATACCCTAGCGGGTTTAAGCAGTTTACTGGTGCTTAGCTATTTAATGAAGCAAGCAAATTGGTGGGACACTAAGCAATAAAAAAAGGGCGATACCGAAGTATCGCCCTTTTTTAGTAGTCATATCGCTCAAATCCGTGAACGGGTAATTGCTCCCTGCAATCCTTTTTGACTTTTTTACACCAATCCTTAGTGTTTCCTCTTCCCAATTCCTTTGGGCTATCCTTTAGCCGTCTATGGCATAAGCATTCATCCTAAACGCTTGCTCTCTCCATCCTGGAGGTGTCCTTTACTTCATCCTGAAGCTGTTTGGTACTTTGCTTTCTAGCACGCCTGTGCTGACATCCTTAACTCATCTACCTTGATAAGTCTGCTCATCCTGAGCCTTGCTTCCTTTGTACCTTGGCATCTTGCCCTGACTCTTCCTAAGCCTTGGCTCGTCCTGATGGTTAGTACTTTACCGCTTTGACTGACGAATCCCAGTAGCCCCAAAGTTTATTTTTACTTTTTCTCGTTCAAGAAAAGCCCATAAAGCACCAAGCAACTGAAAAATAACAAATATTTTAAATAGCGAAAGTAAAAGCAGTGATATTTCTGAGCTTAGGTCGGGCAGATCTCTCACACCAAGGCTAGCGAATAAAGTAAAGCTGATACTGGCTTATAAAAGATAAAAAGTTACCAGCACCTATGCAAACCAACTAAAAAACTATTTGAACAATAAATGGCCCAGGAAAGCAGTAGAGGAGAAGTGAAATATTTAGCCTTAAGCAAAGAAAAAGGCGATACCGAAGTATCGCCTTTAAAGTAGTCATATCGCTCTAGTTCCCTGAACGTTAATTGCTCCCTGCAATCCTTTTTGACTTTTTTACACTAATCCTTAGCGTTTCCTCTTCCCAATTCCTTTGGGCTTTCCTTTAGCCTTCTATGGCATAAGCATTCATCCTAAACGCTTGCTCGCTCCGTCCTGGAGGTGTCCTGATACTTCATCCTGAAGCTGTTAGTATTTCGCCCTCTAGCATTCCTGTGCTGACATCCTAAACTCATCTACCTTGATAAGCCGCTCATCCTGAGCCTTGCGTCCTATATACCTTGGCGTCCTGCCTAATTCTTCCTGAATCCTTGCTCTTCCTGATGGTTAGTACTTTACCGTAGTCACTATAAAAGCCTAGCCACCCCAAAATAAAAAACACCAAACAAAACTATTACTTAAGGGGTAAAAAAAAGCTAAGTATTTGAAATATAAATACAAGCTAGATTACTTGCTGACAAACAAAAGGATTTATCCCGATAATAGAATGGTCGATCTCTCACACAGCTAAAGGAGGATCACCAGACAAGCATCTAACAGAAACAAACAAATAAGTGATTAAAACCACCATATAGACAAAAATGCAGTTTAATAATCTATTTAACAAGGTTAAGCAGATTTAAAGAGGTACAAAATAATAACTAACAGCACAAACAAAAAACCCAGCACTTGGCTGGGTCTTAGAAAAAGGTCGGGGCGACACTTACGTGTCGCCCCTAGTAGTCATATCGCTCAAATCCGTGAACGGGTAGTTGCTCCCTGCAATCCTTTTTGACTGTGTTACTACGTCCTGTAGTTATCCTTTTCTCAAATCCTTTGAGCTGTCCTTTAGCCTTCTATGGCATAACCGGTCTTCCATACCAGTTGCACGTCTCCTTCCTAGGAGGTGTCCCTTTACTACATCCTGTAGTTGTCCTTTTTAGCTCCTGCTACGTTTCTCTTCCTGATAAACGTCAGTGCCTCCGTGCACAAACAACTATACGGAAACTAATTTTTAGAAAAAGCCGATAAACAAAAAAACTTTCACTTTTTTACTTACAAAAACTGACAAAAACACTAAACCATTGTTTTTTATAATTAATTATTTTCAAACTTTGTAAGCTTTGCTGCTGTTAACGCACAAGCTTGTGAGAGATATCGCACACAGCTTGTAGTTAATAAGTAATTACTGACGGTTTTTGGCAAGCTTAGGCAGCGATAAATGATAACGAATAGCCACTAAACGAATGATAAGCGCGGTAAAAATGCAGGCGCTGGTGGCAAGTGTGGCGGAAAACTCTAAAAATAATGCCGCCACCCAGACCAAACCGCCAACAATACAAGCAGTGGCGTACACTTCTCTTTGTAATACTAAGGGAACTTGATTAGCCAGCACGTCACGGATCATTCCTCCACCACAAGCAGTAATAACCCCCATGGTAACGGCCACAATCATTGGCGCGCCATATTGCAGGGCTTTTTCTGCACCAATCGCCATGAATACCGCCATTCCAATAGCATCGGCCACTGGTAGTAACCAACGAGGCGGTGTTGGAAAGTTATTGAGTAATAATACCGAGCTTAAGCTGGCAATGAGAATAACCCAAAGGTACAAGCCATTTTCAACCCAAAATACTGGGCTGGCACCTAACGCCATATCCCGAATGGTACCTCCGCCAATGGCAGTAACGCAGGCCAAAACTAAAGCACCAAATAAATCCATTTTTCTGCGGCTAGCAATTAACACCCCAGAGATAGCAAATACTGCAGTGCCAAAAAGGTCGAGACTAAATAGGATGGTGTTGCCCAAAATGGATTCCTCAAAAAATTCGGCTGCAATTAGACAACAAGTCATGCTAACAATATAAGATACAGATCAAACAAAGCCGAACCCTGGCGAGCTCGGCTTATACCCTATGGCGATGGGCTTAATCGTAAATGGTTGGTATCGCTTGGCGTTTATGCTGCGTACGCTGATAAATGGCGATCAGCTTCTGTTCTACTTCAGCCTCTACCGCTCTACCTTCTAAAAAGTCATCAATTTGATCGTATGTTACACCTAGCGCCACTTCGTCTGGCAATTGTGGGCGGTCTTCTTCTAAATCTGCGGTGGGTGCTTTGCCAATCAACGGCTCTGGAGCCCCTAAGTAAGCTGCCACCTGACGAACTTGGCGTTTATTCAAACCAAAGATAGGTGCAATATCACAGGCTCCGTCGCCATGTTTAGTATAAAAACCGGTAAGATTCTCTGCCGAATGATCGGTACCAATCACCAAGCCACCCTTAAGACCGGCAATTTCGTACTGTGCCACCATTCGCATTCTGGCTTTTACATTGCCCTTGGCAAAATCTACCGCTGCTTGGTTTGGCATCGTTAAACCTGCAGCGAGTAAGCTTTCACTGGCACTTTGGTGTAAACCCTCGGTGCCGGCTTTAATGTTGGTAGTAACAACGTGAGAAGGTTTGATAAAGCTTAAAGCAAGCTGCGCATCGGCTTCGTCTTTTTGCTCTCCAAACGGCAAACGCATAGCGATAAAGCGATAATCTTGGCTATTAGTGTCTTTATTTAACTGTTCAACCGCTAGTTGAGCCAAACGTCCTGTGGTGGTTGAATCTACACCACCACTAATCCCGAGTATTAAGGTTTTTACTTTTGCTTGTTGTAAACGCTCTTTAATAAACTCGATTCGGCGTTTCACTTCATATTCTGGATCGATTTCTGGCAGTACTTTCATTTCTGCCAAGATTGCTTGTTTCATCTTCTTCCCCACACGAATAGTATCCCTAAAGGGCAATGTACTTGAGAGATAAAAAAAAACCAAGAGACAAGCCGATTTACATATAATTAAAACAGTAACAGCGGATTTAAACAGACATCTCACTCTTTTTAAGGATAAGCAACATGTTAAGACGCACTAAAATTGTCACCACCTTAGGCCCCGCCACCGACAAAGACGACGTACTTGAGCAATTAATTTTAAATGGCGCAAACATGGTGCGCCTAAACTTTTCCCACGGCACCGCAGAAGACCATTTAGCCCGCGCCAAACAAGTTCGCGAAATAGCGGCGAAACATAAAGTTCATGTGGCTATATTGGGTGACCTACAAGGTCCCAAAATTAGGGTATCTACTTTTAAAGATGGCAAAGTAAACCTTAACCTAGGTGACCAGTTTGTATTAGACAGTGAGCTAGGCAAAGGTCTAGGTGATGAAAAGCAAGTTGGCCTAGATTACAAACATCTACCAAACGACGTAGAGCCCGGCGATACCTTGTTACTTGATGATGGTCGTATCCAACTAAAAGTAACTGCCGTACAAAATAGCCAGGTAACCACTGAAGTAACCATTGGTGGCATTTTGTCTAACAACAAAGGCATTAACAAACTGGGTGGAGGCTTATCTGCTGCAGCACTTACCGACAAAGATAAAGCTGATATTCTAACCGCTGCAAAAATTGAAGTTGATTACTTAGCCGTTTCCTTCCCCAATAGTGGCGAAGACATGCACTATGCAAGACGGCTTACTCAACAAGCTGGCTTGGCCACAAAGCTAGTAGCCAAAGTAGAGCGCGCAGAAACCGTTGCAACAGAAGAAGCAATGATCGACATTATTAAAGCCTCAGACGCAGTAATGGTAGCGCGTGGCGATTTAGGTGTTGAGATTGGCGATGCCGAGCTCGTTGGCGTTCAGAAAACCTTAATTCGTTTAACCCGCAAATATAACCGAGCAGTGATTACCGCCACGCAAATGATGGAATCGATGATTAGCGCACCCATGCCAACCCGCGCTGAAGTCATGGATGTCGCCAACGCGGTACTCGACGGTACCGACGCGGTCATGCTTTCAGGTGAAACGGCCGCTGGTGAATACCCAATTGAAACCGTGCAAGCCATGGCAACCGTATGTTTAGGCGCAGAAAAGCAGCGCAGCATAAACGTATCTAAATACCGAATTAACGAGGTGTTTGAAAGCATTTCTGAAACAGTAGCCATGAGCACCATGTTTGCCGCTAACCATATGAAGGGCATGAAAGCGATTATCGCCTTAACGGAATCTGGCAGCACACCGCTGCTTATGTCGCGTTTAAGTAGTGGTTTACCGATTTTCTCTTTATCACGCCATGCCAAAACGCTCAGCCGCTGTGCGCTTTATCGCGGGGTTTACCCAATTCATTTTGATGAAAGCAGCGAAGATATTATTTCGGTTTCACACACCGCGATAGCTTTGTTAAAAGAGCAGGGTTATTTAAATAAAGGGGATTTAGTCATACTGACTCACGGTGATGTGTTTGACCAAACCGGCCATACCAACACCAGTAAAATTTTAAAAGTAAGCTAAAGGTATTGGCTTAACTTGCTCGGACTCACCGGGCAAGTTAATGCTGACGTAACAAAGTGGGCCCGCGTGCACCTTCAACCGGGCGATTAACCGACAACTTACGACCTTTCTTTATACCGGTTTGAAAATCAGGGGTTAACTGGCCCATTGAGGCTTTAATTTTAGCTTTAAAGGTTTCGCGGTCTAACTTCTCAAACATTTCATCTAAGTAGTCATCCATATGCTCGTTGCGACCATCGGTAACTAAGTCAGGAAGTTTTTCTAGCGCACCTTCTAACCATCCGGCAGTAAATGAGGCCACTCTGCGAGCAAGTGTTACGTTGTCAGTACCCGAACCAGCAAAACTATTACGGAACGACCCTACTTGCTGGTTCATTTCTCGGTAAACAATATCAAAAGCAAAAGCGGCAAATACTGCGCGTTCAGCTAAACCTACAAACTCAGCGCGTTTTAAGCCTTTGTGATTAATCAATACCGCTTCAACACCAAAGCGGCCATTAATACCGCGAATAATACGCAGGATGTTTTCACCAACATTAGCAGGCAGTAAGGTTTGGGTAGAGGTTTTGCCCATTTGAATCAGCTCAATATCGGCTTGATCTAAACCGTGTTTAAGCATTAAACGGTGGGCCATACGAATAGCTTGGGCGGCCTCATGTACATTTGAGGAGTTACCCAATTCTAAACACTTAGCAATTTTTTCTAGGGCACGTTGACGACTCACGAAACGGCTATAACCTCTGCTCAAAAATGAAGCGCTATTTTACTTATTTTAGCCAAATTTTCCAGCTATTCACGCAGCAACATAGCAGACCAAAACAAAAGGGCTTGGTGACAATCACCAAGCCCTCGTCTAATCCCTTAAAAAGGAACGATAAGTACTATTTTTCGATTTGAGCAGCCTCTGCGGTGGCAGGGTAAAAATGTACATCGCGCTGCGGGAATGGGATAGAAATACCATCGTTGTCGAAGCGCATTTTAACTTCTCGAGTAATATCCCAATACACATCCCAGTAATCGTCGGTTTTAACCCAAGGTCGCACGATAAAATCGACCGATGATTCGTTAAGTACGTGTAACTTCACCATTGGTTCTGGCTCTGGTAGCACCATTGGGTGTTTATCTAACAGCTCTTTAAGTACCGCTTCTGTTTTTTCAATATCGTCGGAGTAACCAATACCAAAAACTAAATCTACACGGCGTAGCTTTTGAGCAGTCACGTTTTTAATCACGTCTCCCCAAATTTTACTGTTAGGTATAACCAAGGTTTGATTATCAATAGTCAAAATGGTGGTTGATACCAAATTCATGCTTTTAACCTTACCAAATACACCACCACCAACTTCAACCATGTCACCTACATCGTAAGGGCGATAGATTAAAATCATCAATCCAGCAGCAAAGTTACCAAGAGTATCTTGCAGGGCAAAACCGATAATGAAACCGGCCACACCTAAACCCGCCAAGATAGGAGCCAGTGAGATGCCCACTTGGGCTAGCGCGAACAAAATACCTATAATAATCACAATCCGTGCTACTGAAGAAATGATCATATCTTTCATTAAAGACGACAAATTCAGCTTTGATGAATCTAAACTCTTGGTCATTAGCTTACGCACTAAGCGCGATAGCGAGCGGAACAAATAGTAAATAACCACCAGCAAAATGAGTTTAAAGATCCACTCACCACCATGCTCTACGAAATACTCGGTTAAGCGGTCAACCCAACGTTTAGCGATGCCACTAAGAATATTCACATCCAATACGTCAGTAGTAATTTGCCCGCCTAGCTTAAGTAAGGTTTGCTGATAGAACGAAGCATCAAAACCCAACTGAGTGAGTAGATCGACAGTAAGTTTAAAACTAACCCCAGCAACAGCGAGCTGCTCGGTAACCACCGCTAATTGGTCTTTTAAACTTTGGTCGTCAGGGGTAATTTTAATTAGCTTGCCTAACTCTTCGCGCTTTTTACCCACTAAGCCCACCATGCCAGAGAACGACTCTGCACGCGTGTATAGGTGGTCAACGGTATATTGTTTTTCGCTGGCAACATCAAAGCCTAGCGCTTGCTGATTAATAATTTGTTGAACCATGGCGGAATAAATTAAATCAGCACTTGATAGGTGTTCTATATAAAGCTGAAACGCTTTAATGCTATCTGCTTCTTCTTTGGCATAGTCTTCGTTAAATTGCTTTTGTTGCTTCTCAATACCGCTAACCAAATCTTGATTGTTTTGATTAATGATTTGCTCAACTTCAGCCAACACTTGCTTATCCGCTAGCCCTAGCGCATTTTGCTCGATCAAATATTGAGATAATTGATTAATGGTTTCAAAAGCATGCAAGTGTCGTTCTAACAAGCGATGTGAAATAGCGGCTTGTTCAATGGTGGAGACGGTATCTTGATTGGCTCTAATACGTTCAATCCGCTCTTGCTGGCGCTGATACTTATCCAGTAATAGAGAAGCTTGATCGCTCCCTGATTCTTGAGCGTAAACCGTATGTACTGGGGATGCGAGCAGTGCAACACCCAAGACAATCGCACTCCAATAGCGCATTAGTTCCTTTAACATCTTCTTCTCCAGCAAATCTATTAGCTTCAAAGCCAAACCACAGTGTTAATTAAAACACTCAAACAAAGTACAACTGTAAGCTAATAATAGAGACTTGTTAGTATTTTACTATCAGATTTAAGCGCTTATACTAACAAATAGCTCACATTGATAGTGACTAAGGTAGAAGTAGCCCTAATGAGAAGCTATTTCAAGCTCGTTACAAGGACAGTATATGAAAACCAAGCAGTGGCTATGCCTCGCCGCGTTAACAACAATGATTAACGCCCCCCTTAATGCTGGAGAATGGGTGATAAAAGCCGGTGGTTTTTGGGCTCAAACCGATTCCTCTATTTCCACTAAAGCATTCGATGGAAAGGACTTTGAGTTAGACTTTGAAGATCACTTAAACCTTGAAGAAACCCAGTTTCTTCCTTTCTTTGAAGCTGGTTATAAGTTTAACGAGCGCCACTATGTTTATGCGGATTGGCGACGCCTACACCGCCAAGCTAGAACCAAATCTACTTTTGGCTACACCCTTCCAGATAACCCTGATAAAGGCATAGTTGTTGGTGCCGCTATCGATACTCGTATGGATATAGACATACTACGCGCAGGTTATGGTTATTCGTTTTACAAGACAGATAAAGCGGAAATTGGTGGATCTTTAGGTTTGCACGTAATGTTCATTGAAATGGGCTTTAGTGGCGAAATAGCAGGTTGTATTGAAAACAACGGCACCACAATTTGTGATGGCGCAAATACTCAAGGAGAGGTTGTTGATAACTCAACTACAGCACCATTGCCAGATTTGGGTTTATGGGCAGATTACAAGTTAAGCGAAGATTGGACAGTTGGCGCACACACTCAGTTTTTCTATATCTCAGTTGATAATACTAGTGGTTATTTAGCTGATTTAAATGCCTCAGTTTCTTACCACATAAACCCAAACTGGGATGTGGAGCTGGGTTATAACTACTACTTAGTTGAAGCCAATTGGAATGACACCACGCTGAAATATAATTATCGTGGTCCAATGTTAAACGTTGCTTATAGATTCTAAAAAACTGGCCACAAACCTTTAGTTTGTGGCCAAACTATTTATATCAGTGACGCAATACCGTATTGCTTACCGTAGTTCTCTACCACAAAGTCGATATCTTTATCGCCCCTGCCTGACAAGTTAATCAAAATTGTTCCTTTAGCACCTTGCTTGGCGAGGTTAATTGCATGAGCAACCGCATGGGCAGATTCAATGGCTGGAATAATGCCTTCTAGTCGCGACAACTCAAAAAAAGCATCTATCGCTTCTTTGTCGCTTACCACTCCATATTGCACGCGGCCGAGGTCTTTCAGGTAAGCATGTTGTGGGCCTACGGCTGGGTAATCTAAACCACTGGCTACCGAGTAAACTTTCTCTGGTTCACCTTTATCATCTTTAAGCATATAGGAGTGAAATCCATGCATTGTGCCTGGCTCACCTTTGGTTAGGGTAGCAGCATGCTCGCCCACTTCATCTAAGCTTCGGCCTGCGGGTTCACAACCATGCATGGCGACGTTACTGTCTTCTAAAAAGGCGCTGAACAAGCCCATAGCATTTGAACCGCCGCCTACACAAGCCACCAAGTGGTCTGGCAGTTGGCCTTTCATATCTTGAAACTGCTGACGCGCTTCAATACCAATAATCGATTGAAAATCGCGAACCATCATTGGGAATGGGTGAGGACCAACCACCGAGCCAATAGCATATAACTGAGTATGCGGATCAGCCATATAAGCCTGGAAAGCACTATCTACCGCTTCTTTAAGGGTTTTTCGGCCATGAGTTGCAGGAATAACATTAGCGCCGAGGATACGCATTCTCACCACATTAGGGTGCTCTTTTGCAATATCCACTTCCCCCATATGAATATCACACTCTAAGCCTAATAGCGCAGCCGCCGTAGCCAACGCTACACCATGTTGGCCAGCTCCAGTTTCAGCAATGACTTTAGTTTTTCCCATTTTCTTAGCGAGCAGTACTTCGCCCAAGCAATGGTTAATTTTATGCGCTCCAGTATGGTTTAGATCTTCTCGTTTAAGGTAAATGTCGCAACCATAGGTTTGAGAAAGGTGTTGAGCATGGAAAATAGGGCTAGGGCGGCCAACATAATCTTGATACAAACGGGTTAATTCAGCTACAAACTCAGGATCTTGACGAATCTCTTGGTACGCCTGGTTAATATCGTTCATCACCGCTTGTAACTCTGGTGGAATAAAGCTGCCACCATACTCACCAAAGTAACCTTCGCTATTTGGTAGCGTGTGCTCAAACTGTTTATTCATGGTCTATCCCTACAGACAAAAGCCTAGTTATACCTAATAAAAGTAAGGATTTATGTGCGCTAGTTACAGCTTCAAAAGATTCAATTTTTTATAAAACGGTCCCTAAAACAAAAAAAGCGACCTAAGGTCGCTTTTTTAACAGAGTATTAATTAGTTAAGACTTTTTAACTGGTCGTTGCCAACCGCTAATATTACGCTGTTTGGTACGAGAAATAGCTAAGGTTTCTGGCTCTACATTGCTAGTAATAGTAGACCCAGCCCCTACCGTTGCGTTCTTACCCACGGTAACTGGCGCTACTAACTGAGTATCACTGCCAATGAATACGCCATCTTCAATAATGGTTTGAAACTTGTTTACACCATCATAGTTGCAGGTAATCGTGCCGGCACCAATATTCACTTTTGCACCCACCGTAGTATCACCTAGGTAAGTTAAGTGCCCAGCTTTAGAGCCTTTGCCTAATGTTGATTTCTTCATTTCTACGAAGTTACCCACATGAGCATCTTGCTCTAATTTAGCGCCAGGGCGTAAGCGAGCAAATGGACCCGCTGAAGCATCAGCCGCTAAGCTCGCTTGCTCAATAATGCTGTTGGCTTTAATGGTTACGTTATCGCCAATCTCACAGTCGATTAAAATGGCATTCGCTTCGATAGTTACATTGTTACCAATGGTAACTTTACCTTTAATAATAACGTTGATGTCGATGAAACAATCGTTGCCAATACTTAACTCGCCACGTAAGTCAAAACGATTAGCATCGGCTAGGCTCACGCCATCTCGCAATAACTGCTCCGCTTGCCCTTTCTGGTAGGCACGCTCTAAACCATTAAGTTGAACCCGGTCATTTACCCCTTGAACTTCAACAATAGAGTCTGGTTGAACCGCTTGTACCACGTTGCCTTCTTTCGTCGCCATTTCAATAATGTCGGTAACGTAATATTCACCCTGAGCATTATCGTTACTTAATTGAGCTAACCAACGGGTAAAGTCATTGCTGTTTGCCACTAGCACACCGGTATTTACTTCGGTAATAGCCAGTTGCTCTGGAGTGGCATCTTTATGCTCTACAATCGCTGCTACGCTGCCGTTTTCACGCACAATACGTCCATAACCAGTAGGGTCAGCTTGGTCAACCGTTAGCAAGCCAATACCATTGTTAGGTAAAGCTTCAATCAAACGCTGAATGGTTTGCTCGCTAATCAGTGGCGTATCGCCATATAACATCACAACCGGCTGATTAGCAGCGAAGTGAGGGGCCGCTTGTTGCATCGCATGGCCCGTGCCTAGTTGCTCAGCTTGTTCTACCCAGTTTAAACTTGGGTCTTGGATTTGCTGTTGAATTAAATCACCGCCATGGCCATAGATAAGGTGAATGGCATCTGGTTTCAGTTTTTTAGCGGTATCGATAACATGTTGCACCATTGGTTTGTCTGCTAATTTGTGTAGAACCTTAGGTAATGTTGAACGCATCCTTGTTCCTTTACCCGCAGCCAAAATCACGACACTAAAATTCATTTTGTTTCCTTTTTTACGGCTAATTTTTCCCAATTAACCAATCTGATTCGATAACCCAACAAGTGTAAGCGAAACTGATTCGCTTTGGAATTAGCGTTTAAACAAGCGCTGAATGGGTGAGCGAGTGTAGTCCCACAAATGATCGAAAATTTGCATTAGCTCTGGATTACCGTAGCTAGATAAGTTTAAGGCATGAAAACGGTTTTTCTCTGCTTTTAGCTGCTCGATTTTTTGCGTTAAGGCTGCTGGTGGCGCGGGAGCAATAAAATCTGATAGCACCACTAAATCAG
Organism: Agarivorans sp. 2_MG-2023; assembly: GCF_030548085.1. Lineage (NCBI taxonomy): Bacteria > Pseudomonadati > Pseudomonadota > Gammaproteobacteria > Alteromonadales > Alteromonadaceae > Agarivorans > Agarivorans sp. 2_MG-2023. The sequence continues at coordinate 49,515 of NZ_JAUORQ010000008.1, read as the reverse complement.
CATTTTTATATTTGTCATCGAGCATCTGTTCGATGGCTCGTTCAAGCGCAGACGGCATATCTGTGCCGCCATGAAAACTATAAGACAAGAAATTGAGAACTTCTCGCAGACCATCTTTTTTAGTGAGTTCGTAGGTAATGAGTTCGGTAGAAAACATCACTACATAACAATCGCGCTCTTCCGCCAAGGCTATCTGCATCAAACCATAGGCTAGAGCTTTAGCGCATTTCTCAGGGAAACCTTCCATAGATCCCGAGCTATCAATAGCTAAAATAAACGGGCCTTTATCTAACATGGCTTGTTCAGCAGCTTTTTTGTGGGTTTTTACTTTGCGTAACTTACGCTGCTTACCCTGCATATGGTAATTCATTAATTGATGATCGACTAAGTGCTTATAGAAAATCACTTCGAGCTCAGGGTAGGCCAAAAACATGGTTTCATTGGGCAGTAATTTGGACAAATCATTACCTTCATGAATCCCCACAATATCGTCGGTCACTTGATCTAACTGTTCTTCAACCAGCTCAAGTTCTTCCACTGGAGCTTTGGAACTATTAGGGTCACTTACTTGGTCAGCCATTCTTCCCAGCTGCTCAGCTATTTTTTGCAAACCCTTTTGCCCTTTTAAAAAAGCGGCAAATTGCTGAAGCAGATTGACTTCAGTTTTACTGAGTTTAGCGGCAGCCATATCCCACAGACGGCCAAGTTTATTAGCGTCGCCAGACTCGGTCATTTCAGGCATCGCGTTTAAGGTATCAACTCGCTGATAGAGATCGGTTAACAAGGCTTGTTTGTGTTGTTTCACTTCATCACTTTGGGCTTGCTTAAGCTCAGCGGCAATGCTTTCAAACCATTGGTTGCAAAAGTAACTCTGAAACATAGGGCTGTAACGATGATGAGGGTGGGCGGCTAATTCGCTGGCTTTACCAAAGAAAGCCGAACAAACGCTGAGTTGTATAAGAATATCGTCCAGCCGTTTTACAAATTCAGTGCTTTCTAATTCAATAGACAATTGATAGAGCGCGATCTCTTCGGCAAACTTTTCTTCAATAGTCACTTGACCAAGTTGAGCGCGAATTTGGTTTTTCCATTTGCTCACTTGGCTTTTCATTGCGCTTTGAATACCAGGGCTAGATTCTGCAATCATCATTAGCTGCGGGCGCATCATCACTTCACGCACCGCTTCGTCAAGCAGCCCCGATTCGGCCAACATAACCCCAAATTGCAGGCTATCTAGCATAGATTATTCAAAAAACTCGTTAATATTGCGCATTCTGTAAGCCTGCTTGTCCAATAACTCACTCACTGCATTCACCATTTGATCCACTTCCATTAAGCTTATTTCAATCGCTTCTGGGAGTTGGTTAGCAATGAAATTATGCGGTAAAGCCCCGTGAAATTGACCACGACAACGCTTCAATTCAAATTCCGCTTGTTTGATGGTAGCCAATACCGCGTCAATTTGCTGCTGCCAACCTTTAACCAGCTCTTCTGCTAAAGCTTGCTGTTTAGCTAAACCGAGTAATAGCGGTCGGTTGGCAATATCTTTAATCACCAGCTGGTGGTTGATATCAATCTCAAATTGTAGTCGACATAATTCAGAACCTTGATTAATTCGACCCAGCATTTCACAACTGCCACTTTTTATTTTCTTAGTAAACTCTGCTGCATCAACGTATACCCAACGCGTTTCACCTTTATCTTTTTCACTCACCGCTAGGTTGCTTTGCAGAACCACTAACTTAAACAATTCACCGCCATGTTTGTTGGCGTAACGTTTAGCGTCGCCAAAATCAAACTTGTATTGGTCTTTACGCAAACCGGAGTCATGGGTGAACTGCACACGCAGTTGCTCACAAATATCGTCTACCGTAGCGTTATAGTGGCGCTCTGCGCCCTCTGCAAGCTCTTTAAGCTTAAGCTGGTCAAAGGCATGATTAACCGCATAATCACTGATACAGGTCTGTACAAATTGCCGATCTTCTAAGTTATGCCATAGACAGTCTTGTAGCAGGATGAGATCCAATGGATTGATTTCTGAACGACCATTAAAAAACGCACTGGTTTGCAGTAAGTGAACCGATTTTTTCCAGCGCCTGTCCGATACATACAAATCGCTAATAATGGTGGCATCGCCTGCAACTGGTGAGCCTTGTTCAATCAGGCCTTTAATCAGGTACATTTTTTCAAAAACGCTATCGCTCATGCTTACTTGGCCAAGTTGATTTTGCCAAGCTTGATACTCAGAATCCTTAATCACTAAGTGTTCAGGAATATCCTGCAGAGTTTGGTTGTCTAACAGTAGCGCTTTAAAGTTATCTTTGTGCTGAATGCGGTTTACAAATACCCGCAGTAACATACGGTCATAAAGTGCTTCTAAGCCGCTGTCTTCTTCGGGTAATTCATTAGACGCAGAGATAAGTAAGCGCATCGGTACCGGTAGGTTTTCATAGCTATTTCTAAAGGTACGCTCGTTAACTACGGTAAGTAGGGTATTAAGAATTGCAGGTCCGGCTTTCCAAATTTCATCGAGAAATACGATATGTGCAGTGGGCAAGTAACCTTCGGTTAAACGCACATACTTGCCGTTATCTTTGAGCTCTTGAATCGATAAGGGGCCAAACACTTCTTCTGGCGTAGAGAAGCGAGTCATTAGATAATCAAAAAAGCTTTGGCTTTCAAACGCTTTAACTAAACGTTTGGCAATCATGCTTTTGGCTATGCCTGGCGGACCCAATAGGAATACGCTCTCTCCCGCTAAGGCCGCTAATAAACATAACTTAAAGCTTTCTTCACGCTCGTAAATGCCCGCCGAAAGGGCCTTAATAAGGCCTTGAATACGCTCCGACAATAACGCTTTATTAGCCTGATTTAATGGCGCAATTGTTGCCATAACCATCCTTTGCCTTTTGGTCGCAAAGCTCTCGCTCTGTCAGCCAACTATTGTAAATGTACTAATTAACACTGTTAACTAGCGGTCTGTATTAAAACCTATAGTAGCGGGTAAATTGCGATCTTTCGTTGATGTTAACATCATTTTACACAGACAAAAAAGGCGCTCTGAGAGCGCCTTTTTATTATCAAACTAAACCTATCGGATGTTTTTTCCGAGGATTTCGATAACCTGAAGTTGAGCCATCGCTTTGGCTAATTCAACTTGAGCTCTCGCAAAATCCACATCGCTGTTTGGATTGCTAATGCTTTCCTCAGCTGCTTGTTTAGCTTGCTGGGCTTTGGCTTTATCGAGCTCGTTGCCTCGAATCGCGGTATCAGCTAGTACGGTTACATTTCCTGGTTGTACTTCCAAGAAACCACCCGAGATGTAAATCACCTCTTCGTGACCGTGCTGTTTTACCATGCGAACCATACCAGGCTTAATTGGGGTTAGTAGTGGAGCATGACCATGCAATACTCCTAACTCACCCTCTTCACCGGTTACTCGTAGATGTTCAACGCGACCCGAGAAAATCTTCTCTTCGGCGCTAACCACGTCCAAGTGAACTGTCATCGCTGCCATTTCAGCCTCCTGTTACGCCAATTGGCGAAGCTTACATATTTTTGGCGCGCTCAAGCACGTCATCAATATCGCCTGCATACAAGAACGCTTGCTCTGGAATATCGTCGTAATCGCCAGCCAATAGGCCTTTAAAGCTACGGATAGTATCTTTAAGCGGAATAAGTTTACCTGGGTTACCAGTGAAAACTTCGGCTACGTGATAATCTTGAGTTAAGAATTTCTCAATCTTACGCGCACGAGCTACGGTTTGTTTGTCTTCTTCAGACAATTCATCCATACCTAGAATCGCAATAATATCTTTCAATTCTTTATAACGTTGTAGTACACCTTGAACGCCACGAGCAATGTCGTAGTGCTCTTGACCAACCACTAGTGGATCTAACTGACGAGAGTTTGAATCCAATGGGTCAATGGCAGGGTATAAGCCCATAGCAGCAATGTTACGGTTTAGAGTAACGGTTGCGTCTAAGTGAGCAAAGGTGGTTGCTGGAGATGGGTCAGTCAAGTCATCCGCAGGTACATATACCGCCTGGATCGAAGTAATCGAACCAGTCTTAGTAGATGTAATACGTTCTTGAAGAACACCCATTTCTTCAGCCAATGTTGGCTGATAACCTACCGCTGATGGCATACGACCTAACAGTGCAGATACTTCGGTTCCGGCTAAGGTATAACGGTAGATGTTGTCGATGAACAACAATACGTCTTTACCTTCGTCACGGAACTTCTCAGCCATAGTCAAACCAGTTAACGCTACGCGTAAACGGTTTCCTGGTGGCTCGTTCATCTGACCGTAAACCATGGCTACTTTATCTAGTACCCCGGCTTCTTCCATCTCGTAGTAGAAATCGTTACCTTCACGAGTACGCTCACCAACACCAGCAAACACAGATAAACCTGAGTGTGCTTTAGCGATGTTGTTGATTAACTCCATCATGTTTACGGTTTTACCTACACCGGCACCACCAAACAGACCAATTTTACCACCCTTAGCGAATGGACAAATCAAGTCGATAACTTTAACGCCCGTTTCTAACAATTCGTTAGACGTAGCTTGCTCTTCGTAAGAAGGAGCAGCACGGTGAATTTTGTAGCGCTCTTCAGTCTCAATTTCACCTTTGTGGTCAATTGTATGACCTAGTACGTTCATAATGCGACCTAGGGTGGCTTCACCCACAGGTACTTTAATCGCGTCACCAGTATCAACCACTTCTAGGCCGCGACGAATACCTTCCGATGCACCCATACAGATACAACGAACTACGCCACCACCAATCTGCTGTTGAACTTCAAGTACGAGATCTTCGCCTTGAACTTCTAGAGCATTGTATACCTTCGGTACACTGTCATGTGGAAATTCAACGTCCACAACAGCGCCAATTACTTGGACGATGTTACCGTTACTCATGTTGATTCCTCTAAATATTTTTGCTTAATGCCTCGCCTTAAACGGCTGCAGCTCCCGCAGAAATTTCGCTCAATTCTTGAGTAATTGCTGCTTGACGTTCTTTGTTGTAAATCAACTGAAGATCGTCAATTAAATTACCCGCATTGTCGGTTGCCGCTTTCATTGCAACCATTCGTGCAGCTTGTTCACAAGCGAGGTTTTCTACCACACCTTGATAAACTTGAGATTCGATATAACGTACCAATAAACCGTCGAGTATCTCTTCGGCACTTGGTTCGTATAAATAATCCCAACTGCGAGACGCAATTTCTGGGTCATCTGCTTTAGGCAGCGGCAATAATTGGTCCATTGTTGGTTCTTGTACCATGGTGTTAACAAAATGGTTATACACCACATAAATGCGATCCAATTTGCCTTCATCGTAGGCTTCAAGCATCACTTTTACGGTACCGATTAGCTCTTCAACGGTTGGGTTATCACCCAAGCCTGAGTTTTGAGCTACCACATTGCCACCGTGGTTATTAAAAAATGCGGTTGCTTTTCCGCCAATAACGGCTAAATCAGCTTCAACACCTTTATCTTTCCACTGCTGCATGTCTGTAACAACTTTCTTAAACAAGTTAATGTTTAAGCCGCCACACAGACCGCGGTCAGTAGACACCACGATGTAACCAACACGCTTAGCTTCTCGTTCTACAGCATACGGATGCTTATATTCGAGTTTACCAAGCGCGATATGACCAATTACTTTGCGCATAGCTACTGCGTAGGGGCGGCTGCTTTCCATGCTGTCCTGAGAACGACGCATTTTACTCGCTGCAACCATCTCCATCGCTTTGGTAATTTTTTGAGTGTTTTTAACACTACCAATCTTACCTTTAATTTCTTTAGCGCCGGCCATATCTATTCGCTCCTATTCGTCAGGGTTGATTACCAAGATTGCGTAGATTTAAAGCTTTCTAACAAGCCTTTAATCGAAGCTTCAATCTCGTCGTTGTAATCGCCTTTTTCGTTAATAGACGCCAATAGATCAGCATGCTCGTTGTTAGCGTAAGCTAGCAACGCGGTTTCAAAATCAACAATCTTGTTAATTTCGATATCCATTAAGAAACCTTTTTCCGCTGCGTATAAACCTAGCGCCTGTTCAGCTACAGATAATGGGCTGAATTGCTTCTGCTTCATTAGCTCTGTTACTTTTTGACCATGGTCTAACTGCTTACGGGTTGCATCATCTAAGTCAGATGCAAACTGAGCAAATGCCGCTAATTCACGGTATTGCGCCAGTGCGGTACGAATACCACCAGACAGTTTCTTAATAATCTTAGTTTGTGCAGCACCACCAACACGAGATACCGAAATACCTGGGTCAACCGCCGGACGAGTACCAGAGTTAAACAACTGGCCTGTTAGGAAGATTTGACCATCGGTAATCGAAATTACGTTGGTAGGTACGAATGCAGATACGTCACCGGCTTGAGTTTCAATAATCGGCAATGCCGTTAATGAACCTGATTTGCCTTTAACTTCACCTTTAGTGAACTCTTCTACGTATTTCTCGTTAACTTGAGACGCACGCTCTAATAAACGAGAGTGAAGGTAGAAAACATCACCAGGGTAAGCTTCACGACCAGGAGGTCGACGTAGTAGCAATGAAATTTGACGATAAGCAACAGCTTGCTTAGATAAATCATCATAGATGATTAACGCGTCTTCACCGCGATCACGGAAGTATTCACCCATAGTACAACCCGCGTAAGGCGCTAGGTATTGTAATGCGGCTGAATCAGAAGCAGATGCTGCAACAATCGTGGTGTATTCCATTGCGCCATATTCTTCTAACTTACGAACAACGTTCGCGATAGTTGAAGCTTTTTGGCCAATAGCAACGTACACACACTTAATGCCAGAGCTTTTCTGGTTAATGATGGTATCTACAGCGATAGCTGTTTTACCGATCTGACGGTCACCAATAATCAACTCACGTTGACCACGGCCGATTGGAATCATAGAGTCAATCGCTTTAATCCCTGTTTGCACAGGTTTGTCTACCGATTTACGTTCCATTACGCCAGGTGCAATAACTTCGATTGGCGAGAAACCATCGTTGTCTACTGCGCCTTTACCATCAATTGGCTCACCCAGTGTATTAAGTACACGTCCTAGCAGGCCACGACCTACTGGAACTTCCAAAATACGACCAGAACTTTTAACTTTATCGCCCTCAGCTAAATCAGCATAAGGACCCATTACTACAGCACCAACAGAGTCACGCTCTAGGTTTAGTGCGATAGCATAACGGCTACCAGGAAGCTCAATCATCTCACCTTGCATTACATCGGCAAGACCATTAATACGAATAATACCATCACTTACAGAAACGATAGTACCTTCGTTACGAGCTTCACTGACAACTTCGAACTGTTCAATTCTTTGCTTGATCAGTTCACTTATTTCAGTGGAATTCAGTTGCATACTCTATTCCCCAATTACGCTTGCAGTGCGTCGGATAGTTTTGCCAATTGCCCTTTTACAGAGCTATCAATCACCAAATCGCCAGCGTGAACAATCACTCCAGCCATTAGCGAGGCATCAACACTACAGTTAAGCTTCACTTTGCGTGATAAACGCTGTTCCAAGGAAGCACTAATTTGCGCTTGCTGCGCGGCATCTAGTTCTGTAGCAGAAACAACATCAGCTGTTATCTCTTTAGCCAATTCGGCCTTGTACTCCAAAAATAGTGCTAACACAGCAGGCAACGCGTCTAAACGTGCATTTTCAGCCATTAACTTAATTAAGTTAAGGCCATGCTCGTTAAGCTGCTCAGCACATACAGTGGTAAACAAATTTACCAAAGTAGTTGCCGATTCCCTTTTCAGTTGCACAGAAACATGCTCGTTGGCTGCCACTTCGGCAACAAACGCTAACATTTCAGTCCACTCATCTAAGGCTTTGTGCTCAACGGCAAAATCAAACGCAGCTTTAGCGTAGGGACGAGCAATGGTGGTTAAATCAGCCATAAGCTCTACCTTTTATCCCTTATTTCAGCTCAGCGACTAGCTTATCAACAATATGCTTGTTGGCTTCTTTGTCGATTGAACGCTCAAGAATTTTCTCAGCGCCAGCGATGGCTAAAGCAGCAACTTGTGCACGTAACTCTTCACGAGCACGATTACGTTCTGCTTCAACTTCAGCATTACCTTGAGCAAGAATTTTCTCACGCTCTAGGTTAGCCAACTCTTTTGCTTCGTCGATGATTTGAATTTTGCGCTTATTAGCTTGCTCAACAATCACAGCAGCTTCCGATTTAGCATCTTTCATTTGCTCAGACGCTTTCGCTTGAGCTAATTGAAGATCTTTACCGGCACGTTCAGCGTCAGCTAAACCATCCGCAATTTTCTTTTGACGAGCTTCAATCGCGTCGATTAATGGTGGCCATACGTATTTAACGCAGAACCAACAGAAGATCGCGAACGAAATAGCTTGTCCAAACATGGTTGCATTGATATTCACAACGACACCTCCCTATTTGTTAGGAATCGAAGGATTAACCTAACAAGGCAACAAACGGGTTAGCGAATACGAAGAATAACGCGATACCCACAGCAATCATTGAGATCGCATCTAGTAGACCAGCAATAATAAACATTTTAGTTTGTAGTGCAGGGGCTAGCTCAGGTTGACGGGCTGATGCTTCTAATAATTTACCGCCTAAAAGTGCAAAACCGATAGCAGTACCAAGAGCGGCCATGCTCAGCATGATTGCAACAGCGATAATAGTAAAACCAACAACAGTTTCCATGAATTTCTCCAAAAGTATTTATTAGGTTAAAACAGTTTTTATTAAACTTAATTAGTGATCTTCATGGGCTAAGGCTAGATAAACTATCGTTAGCATCATGAAAATAAACGCCTGAAGCACAATGACCAGAATATGGAAAATTGCCCATGGAACAGAAAGTGTCCATTGAGCCCATAAAGGAACAAGTGCGGCAATAAGAATAAAGATCAATTCACCTGCATACAGGTTACCGAACAAACGCAAAGCGAGCGAAAATGGCTTGGCCAATAAAGTGACCGTTTCCAATAAGAAGTTAAAAGGAATAAAAGCCCAGTGATTAAAAGGTTGAAGCGTAAGCTCTTTAGTAAACCCTTTAACACCCTTCACTTTAATACTGTAAAAAATGATTAAACCAAACACGGCAATAGACATGCCTAATGTAATGTTTAAATCAGTGGTAGGTACAATTTTAAAGTACTCAGCGCCCATCAGTCCGGCGACGTGGGGTATAAAGTCAACAGGGACTAAATCCATCAAGTTCATGAGGAAAATCCACACGAAGATGGTTAAGCCAATTGGCGCAATAACACGGTCAGTGCGATGGAAGGCATCTCGTACCGCCCCATCAACAAACTCAACCATCATTTCAACAAAACATTGAAACTTGCCAGGTACGCCAGTTGTTGCTTTTTGCCCAGCCTTATAAAAAAGAAATAAGAACAAGGCACCCAAGCCAACTGAAAACAGGAGTGAATCAATGTGCCAGGTCCAGAACCCTGCATCCTTACAAGCGTAATTAAATGCCAGACCGCCATCGGCCATACACATTTGAGCGTTTGTCAGGTGGTGCTGGATATAGCCTGAAACGTTACCTTCAGCAGCCATTTATCATCCTATTTTTGTTACTAAGAAAAATAGAGGCAGTCCATTGCGTTAACGTACTAAGTATAAAACCAAGCAATAGGGCCAAAGGCTCTACATTTAGCAAGGCAAATACCAGTATGAACATTATGGCTGTAAGAGAAAGTTTTACGACTTCCCCGAGATAAAAACTTAATACTACGTATTTTTGATGTCTAGCGCCGACAAACATAAATGCCATCAACGTAAACAACGCATTTGGTAGTAAGAAGATCAAACCTCCGATTAACACAGAAACAGCGACGTCTTTATCAAAAAAGAAACCACTTTTAAGTGTTAGCAGTGCGACAAACCCTGTCTGAAAAATAACAAAATATAGCGCCTTAAGGCGAACTTCTGTTGTTAAAGACCCAGACATTCTCGACCTCTACTAGTTTTTACATTTAACCCATTACCTAAAAATAGGTAAAAAGGGCTTGCGAAAAAGCCTAATGATTATACGTTGAAAGTGTGGTTTTGCAATCAGTAGCGGTGCCCAAGACACTAATTTGTAACAGGCTATATAAACAAATAGCGGTTATTGTTAAATTTTGTGTTACAAACCAGTGATTTTGGTCATTTTAAGGTGAAAAGAAGGTAAGTGAGATCAAAGAAATGTAGGCGAAGATAGTTTATAAAAACTAAAGTGTTTCATCAGAATCGATGAAGAGCGCCAAAATAGCATCTAACTCATCCAAATTAGCATAATCAATAACCAGTTTTCCTTGGCCTTTCTTATTTTGTTGGATTTTAACGCCAGCTCCTAACCGTTCGCTTATTCTTTGCTCTAGTCTGTTAATGTCTGGATCAACTTTAGCTTCGGGTTTAGGTGCTTTAGGGTTCAAAACAGTCTTAACTAGCTTTTCAGTATCACGCACCGTTAAGCCTTTGGCTGCCACATTTCGAGCCGTTTCAGCTTGAGTTTCGCCACTTAACGCCAGCAACGCACGAGCATGACCCATTTCAATGTCGCCATGCTCCAGTAAGATTTTTACGTCTTCGTCTAAGCTATTTAAGCGCAATAAGTTAGTCACGGTTGTACGTGATTTCCCCACAGCTTCAGCCACTTGTTGGTGGGTTAACTCAAACTCGGTCATTAAGCGATCTAGCGCCACCGCTTCTTCCATGGCGTTAAGGTCTTCACGTTGAATGTTTTCAATCAGCGCAATAGCAACTGCATTTTCATCACTAACGTTCTTAATTAAACAAGGTACTTCATGCAGGTGAATTTGCTGTGAAGCACGCCAGCGGCGCTCTCCGGCAATAATTTCAAACTGGTTTTCACCCAACTCACGAACCACAATAGGTTGAATAACACCTTGTGCTTCAATCGAATGAGCGAGTTCTTCAAGGGCTTCTGCCGACATGTCTTTACGCGGCTGGTATTTTCCAGGACGTAGCCATTCAATGGGTAATTTGCGTAAATCTCCGCGGTTTTGATCAACGGTTTGTTGATTAGAATCGGCTTTTGTATCTTCTTCAACTTGGCGTTGACGAGCGTTATTACTGGTACTCAGTAATAAGTCTAAACCTTTGCCTAATCCACGTTTTCTCGCTGACATGTCTTTATCCGTATTCATTAATCGACAACCACTGCTTCGGTTTCTTCTTCGTGTCGGCGAATAATTTCACCGGCTAAAGCGAGGTAAGCCTTAGAACCATTTGATGTTTTATCATAATACATGGCTGGTTTACCAAAGCTAGGCGCTTCGGCCAAACGTACATTTCTTGGGATCACAGTACGGTAAACTTTCTTACCAAAGTGCTGTTTAAGTTGATCACTCACATCTGAGGACAAACGATTGCGAGGATCAAACATAGTTCGAAGAATCCCTTCAACTTGTAGATCTGGGTTTACTACCGAGGCTAACTTACTAATGGTATCTACCAAAGCCGTTAACCCCTCTAAAGCATAGTATTCACATTGCATTGGCACCAGCACACTGTCTGCTGCGGCCATCGCATTCACGGTAAGCATGTTTAGCGAGGGCGGACAATCAATGAAAATGTAGTCGTAATAGTCTCGTACAGGTGCTAGTGCATTGCGCAGTCGCACTTCGCGAGCAAAGAACTCCATTAATTTTATTTCAGCTGCCGTGACGTCAGAGTTGGCAGCCACTAAATCAAAAAAGCCGCTGGTATCTTTAACGGTCACTTGATCGATAGGTTCTTCATCAATCAATAATTCGTAGGCTGTTTTTGGTACTTCGTATTTATCTACACCACTGCCCATGGTGGCATTCCCTTGTGGGTCAAGGTCAATTAACAAGACTTTGCGTTTAGTGGCCGCCATTGACGCCGCTAAATTTACGCTGGTTGTTGTTTTTCCTACGCCACCTTTCTGGTTGGCTACCGCAATTACTCTACCCACAATATTTTCGCCTAAGGGTTATTTTTATCAATAATAACTAGATGTCGCTGACCTTCAAGTTCGGGAACCGATAAACTCTCGATACTGTGTAAGTTTAGCCCTTCAGGCAGGTTTTCTAGTTCTTGTTCAGGCACTAAGCCTTTTAAAGCATAGAATTTACCACTATTTGCCGGTAGGTGAGAACACCAACTCAGCATATCCTGCAAAGAAGCGAAGGCTCTGCTTATTACGCCATCAAATTCGAGGTTTTGTTGGTAATCTTCTACTCGACATTGCACTGCAGTCACGTTTTCTAGTTTAAGCAAGTGGCTTACTTGGCGAATAAAAGTAATGCGTTTACCTAAACTGTCGAGCAATACAAACTGTTTATCAGGATTAATAATGGCTAAAGGCAAACCGGGTAAACCTGGCCCCGTTCCCACATCAATAAAACGTTCACCTTGTAAGTGAGGGCTCACCACTAAACTATCGAGAATGTGTTTTACCATCATCTCCATAGGATCTCTTACCGAGGTAAGATTATACGCTTTGTTCCATTTATCGAGTTGCTCAACCAAAGTAACCAGTTGAGATATTTGTAGCTCGGTGAGCTGTAAGGTCGTTTGGGCTAATAAACCCTGTAAGCGAGATTTTAACACCCGATCATCCTAAGCCGACTTGCGCGCTAAGTCGTGTTTCTTCAAATAAACCAATAATAGCGATACGGCCGCTGGAGTAACACCTGAAATACGCGCGGCTTTACCAATTGTCTCTGGGCGAGAATTAGTTAGCTTAGCCACCACTTCGTTTGATAAACCACTGATCTTAGAAAAATCCAGATCGATAGGTAGTAGGGTGTTTTCGTGTTTTTGGGTTTTCTTAATTTCTTCAAGTTGACGCTTAATGTAACCGTCGTACTTAATTTGAATTTCTACTTGTTCCGCTGCTGCGGGTAAATCGACTCCAGGTCCAAAACCATCAATACGCATAAGTTGTTGATAAGTTAACTCTGGTCTGCGGATCAATTCTTCTAAAGAATGCTCGCGATTGATCGGATTTTTCAACATTGGATTAAGTTGATCCAATTGAGTCGAATTAGTGTGTACCCACGTGTCTTTTAAACGCTGCCGCTCTTGCTCAACCACTTCCATTTTGGTGTTAAATAATTGCCAGCGATGCTCATCAACTAAGCCTAGTTCGCGGCCTTGTTCAGTCAAACGTACATCGGCGTTATCTTCGCGTAATAATAAGCGGTATTCAGCACGGCTAGTGAACATTCGGTAAGGTTCTTTGGTGCCTAATGTGGCGAGATCATCAATCAATACGCCCATGTAGGCTTGATCGCGACGTGGCGCCCATGATTCTTTACCTTGAGCAAACAATGCTGCATTTGCACCAGCAATTAAGCCTTGAGCACCGGCTTCTTCGTAACCAGTGGTTCCGTTAATTTGCCCAGCAAAGAACAAACCTTTTAAGTATTTGTTTTCTAAACTTTGTTTCAAATCTCTAGGATCGAAAAAGTCGTATTCAATGGCGTAGCCTGGACGCGTGATATGGGCATTTTCTAGCCCTTTCATCGAATGCACTAGCTCAACTTGCACATCAAACGGCAAGCTGGTTGAGATGCCATTTGGGTAAACCTCGTGAGTGGTTAATCCCTCAGGTTCAATGAAGATTTGATGAGAATTCTTGTCTGCAAATCGAGTAACTTTGTCTTCGATAGACGGACAATAACGTGGCCCAATACCTTCGATTACCCCTGTAAACATTGGGCTTCGGTCTAAACCACCACGAATAATATCGTGAGTAGATTCGTTAGTATGAGTGATGTAACAAGGGATCTGCTGTGGGTGATCACTTTGTTTGCCAATAAACGAAAATACTGGTGTTGGGGTATCACCTGGTTGAGGCTGCATTTGGCTAAAGTCGATACTACGGGCATCAATACGAGGAGGTGTACCGGTTTTTAAGCGATCAACACGCAATGGCAATTCGCGTAAACGTTGCGCTAAAGCGATCGACGGTGGATCGCCTGCTCGGCCACCAGCATGATTATTTAAACCAATGTGGATCATACCACCTAGAAAGGTCCCTACAGTGAGTACTACGCTGCGTGCGCGCAACTGTAAGCCCATTTGAGTCACTACCCCTACCACTTGGTCGTTTTCTACGATCAAATCGTCACAGGACTGCTGAAAGATAGTTAAGTTAGCTTGGTTTTCTAAACGTTCGCGAATAGCTGCTCGATACAATACGCGATCTGCTTGTGCGCGGGTGGCTCTAACTGCTGGGCCTTTTGACGAGTTTAAGGTTCTAAATTGGATCCCTGCTAAATCTGCAGCTTGCGCCATCAAGCCACCTAAGGCGTCAATTTCTTTGACTAAATGGCCTTTACCAATGCCACCAATGGCTGGGTTACATGACATCTGACCTAAGGTCTCAATGTTATGAGTAAGCAATAAGGTATTTTGTCCCATACGCGCAGCTGCCGCTGCAGCTTCTGTACCGGCATGACCACCACCGATCACAATGACGTCGTATTGTTGTTTATAGAACATGTGTTATTACCTCAAACCAAGCAGATCCCAAAAGGGTGCGATATTTTACTGGTTAAGTGACGATAAGGGAATGCTTAGATCAGAATTAGATCAAGGGTAGATCTCTTAATATATATATAAGATCTTTTTTTAAAGATCTTTTATTAGATCTACTATTAGGATCGGCCTGATCTGTAGATAAGTCATTTTTTAACTTTTAGATCATTAACTTAGATTAGATCAGATCATGTTGACGGATAGCGATCTAAACGGGGGACAAGCTGGGATCTAAATTAGTACTTATCCACAGACGAATAGTAGGCAAAGGTTATCCATAGGAATAACTATAGTAAATTAATAGCTAATCCCTATGCTTATCCACAGAGTTTAGGTTTAAATAAGTTCATTTTTCCAGCTTTTTAACCATAAAGCTGCTGGTTCTTCGGGTACAGGTTCAAGGTCTACGTCTATTTCTAAGCGTGGTTTTAAGGATTTAGCGCCTAGTTTTTTCATTTGTTGGTCAAGATTTTTGCCTGCACCACAAAAAGTATCGTAGCTACTACTCCCTATTGCTACAACACTGTAAGACACCGTTGAAAGATCGGGTTGTTGTTCAAGTAAGTGTTGGAAAAAAGGCTGCAAATTGTCTGGTACATCACCTGCACCATGCGTTGAGCTGCAAATTAGCCAAAAAGCACTTGGATTTAACTCTGAAAACTCAGCATTTAGATGAATTTTTACCTGATGGTCATCTTTTAGTAGTGCTTCTAGCTCATCGGCTACGTATTCAGCTGAACCTAAGGTTGAACCTACAATAATCTCTATATCCACTTACGATCCTGTTAACAGCAGAGGTTTTAACCATTGTAACGTGATCATGACTGAATTAACTAGCTGCGTGTTAGCTGTGATTTAGTTGTTGATAGTTTCACGTGGAACTATTCCAATATTGAATCTAATCCAGCAAAGACAATAGTGATCCCTTTTTAAATGTGTGAATAAATACTTGTTCACAAACTAGCGACTTAAGCCGAGGACTCGTTGTTGAATTCTGCTTTACACACATTAATTAAAGCCTGAAGTGTTGGATTTGGACTCGCGTGTTTGCTGTAAATTAACCCCAACTGTTCATTGGCAATGGCGTCGTTATGCGCAATCACTTTAAGCTCGCCAGATTTAATATAGGGAATGAGCTGTTGTTGTTGGCCTACAAATACGCCTACTCCCTGTCGGCATAGTTCTATTGCGAGTGAGTGTTGCTCTACTTCAATTTGTCGTTGAATACTGTCTGGATCCCATACTTGGGTATTAGATGAAGCGAGAATGGTGACCCAAGTGTAACTAAGTACTTGTTGCAGATTCGGTGACTTTTCTTTTGTTAGTGGATGAGTTGCAGAACACACCGCCACTAGCGGCATTTCGCAAAGTGGTTCTATGGTGTAATCATTGGGAAAGGCATCTCGGTAAAAACAAATGGCTAAATCGAGTTTAGGGCCCTGCCAATTAAGTAGCAGTTCGTCGCGACGCTGAAAGATTTTTAAATCAACATTGGGATAAGCATGATTAAATCGACTTAGTATTTTAGCCACGGTACTGTCTTGTAAAAAACTACTTACCCCTAGGTTTAATCTAAAACACCCTTGCTGTGCTATCTGTTCTACTTGCTGGCTAAGATGGTTTTGCGCTTTAAGCATTTGCTCACACAAAGGCAGCATTTTTAAACCCTGTTCACTGAGCACTGGTTTATGGCCGCTGCGGGTAAACAATTCAACGTTCCAATCTATTTCTAGATTACTGATCCATTGGCTTAACTGGGCGCGGTTCTTTTGCATATGTTTAGCTGCGGCAGAAATACTGCCCAGCTGATGACTCAGTACAAATGCTTCAATGGCTTGCAGGTTCATGTTGTCGATCTCTCTGTTAATAAAAGCTAACACAGTCTGATTTGTTCAGGTTGCCCAATCTCATCATCATAGCGCCGATGGATATATTTGTGAGTATGTTACTGATACTCAGCGATGCACGGATGTTTTAGTAAAAATCTACTGAAAGGTTCCAAAATGAAAAAAATTATAGTTGCTTCAACACTTTCTCTTGCTGCTTTTAGTCAGTTTGCTGCCGCAGACGCTATTCGTGGTGAAGTTGCTGCCGAGAGTAATCGAAATGGTCCGCACCTGGGTATTCTAAAAGGTGGTTATGAGTTTGATACTGATTATGGTCAGTTTGGTTTTGATGTTGAAGCAAAAAGCCGTTTAGGTGGTCGCCCTTATGGTGAAAACCAGCACGAGTCTGGTTTACATGAAGCCACCTTTGCTGCCGATTACACCTACAAGTTTGGTAACGCTTATGTTCAACCGCGTGCTGAATACACCCGTAATGTAGCGAATGATGCAAATACTGGTAAGTTTGCCTTAAAAGGTGGTTATAACTTTGATAATGGTATTTTTGTCGCTGCCCGTTACCGTTATGAGGATACGCAAAACAATGGTTTTAGTAAGACCGAGCTTGGTGATGTGAAAACAAACCGTACCGATTTAACCGCGGGTTGGGCTGGCGATATCGTTGGTATATCTTTTAACTACATCAATAAAGATGCAAACGCTGAACACAAAAACAACAACCTGAAGGTGAATGAACTAGAAACCAGAGTGTTTCTTACTAACTTAGGCAGTTATCAGCCTTACGTTCAATACACACAGAAAAACTTCGATAGTACCGGCTACGATAGTTCTCCTATTAAAGATGATAGCCAAATCAAACTTGGCGTAAGCATGAAGTTTTAAGGTTTATTCTGATAAAAAAAAGAGCGCCAATTGGCGCTCTTTTTGTTTGTGTTAGTAACTTAGTGGTAGTTAAGAGAGGTCGCTTTACCTCTAAATACCCAATATGAAAAAGCGGTATAAGCCAGAATCACTGGCACTACAATTAGTGCTCCAATCAAAATCACCGATAAAGATTCCGGTGCCGATGCTGCTTCCCATACGTCCATTTGACCCGGTACAACATCGGGGAAGAAGCTGAATCCCAGTGCGCTAAAACACAGTAAGAAAATAAGCATCACTAGGCAAAATGGTACCCAGCAATGACGATCGTCTGATTTGGGTAAACGACCCAATAAAAAGTCATTAAACAAAAATGCGGTGAAACATAAGGCTGGGATCAGCAACACAAACATCACCAGTGGAAAATCAAACCAGCGATCAAATACACCAGGGTTAACTAGTGGGTTTACTATTGATACGGCAATCACGCCAACTAAACAAAAACGGCCAGTAAGTTTTGCCCAAGTAACGGCCCGCTGTTGTAGTTGGTGTTCGGTTTTCATTACCAACCATGCCGCGCCAATATAGCTATAGGCCGCAGTAACACCTAAGCCACTCAATAAGCCAAATAAGTGAGTGGTTACGCCTCCTTCAAAGCCCATTACATATAAACCTAGCATGTAGCCTTGAGCTAATGTAGTGAGAATAGAACCTGCTTTGAAAGTACGATCCCAGGCTAACTTATGGTCTACCGCTGCTTTGGCTCTAAAGTCGAAGGCTACGCCACGCATAATAAGTCCGATCAGCATAATCGCCACCGGAATATACAAATGGTAAAGCACAATGCTATGAGCAGCCGGGAAGGCAATAAGCATGATACCAACGGCCAGTACTAGCCATGTTTCGTTGGCATCCCAAAATGGGCCAATTGACGCAATCATGGTATCGCGCTGCGCTTCATCAGCTTCGCCCATAGGCAGTAAAATACCTACCCCTAAATCATAACCGTCGAGTATTGCGTAAATAAGAACCGACAGGCCCATTAAACCGATGAAAATTACCGGTAACCAGTAAGCGTCCATCATGCTTTGGCACTCCCTTCTGTAGTGTCTTGCGGATTATTAATATTAGTTAAGTTACCGTCTGGTTGGGGTTCATTGGTTTCAAACTCTTCTTCTTTAATCGCTTTTCGTGCCATTAAGAATACCGTGTGAATGTAGGCAATCAGCAAGAAGGTATAAACGATTAAATACAGCGCCAATGAAAAGGCAACGTTTGAGGCGGGCAATGTTGTTACCGCATCTTCGGTACGTAAAACACCGGTGACTAACCAGGGCTGACGGCCTATTTCGGTCACATACCAACCAGCCAGCGTAGCAACCCAACCAGAGAACGTGGTGGCCACTAGTACCTTGAGCATCCAGTTAGGCATTTTGCCTTTGCGAACCATGTGGTAAGAACCAAACCAGCTTAGTGCCAACATTAGTAAACCTAAGCCAACCATGACTCGGAAACTCCAAAATACCGGAGCTACTGGCGGATGTTCGTTTTCAAACTCGTTAAGGCCTTTTAACTCACCGTCTAGTTCGTGGGTTAAAATTAGGCTGGCCAGTTTAGGAATTCCAATCGCGTACTTATTGGTTTTGGTTTCTTCGTCTGGCAATGCAAACAATAATAAGGGTGCGCCTTTCTCGGTATGCCAAATACCTTCAATGGCCGCTATTTTTGCTGGCTGATGTTCAAGCGTATTCAAGCCATGAAAATCACCGACTAAAGCTTGAGTTGGCGCTAATACAGCGGCCACCAGCAAGCTGATTTTTAGGGTTAGGCGAGGGGCTTTTTTTACATCACCTTTCAATATGCGATAAGCAGAAATGCCTGCAATAAAGAACGATGCCGTTAAGCCAGACGCAATTAACATATGAGTTAATCGGTAAGGGAACGACGGGTTAAATACAATGGCTACCCAGTCTGTTGGAAATGCGACGCCATCGCGCATTTCAAAACCGGTTGGCGTTTGCATCCACGAATCTAGCGCTAGGATCCAGAAGGCCGATAAACTCGTGCCTACTGCTACTAAAACAGTCGCTAAGGTATGTACCTTATTGGGCACCCGCTTTATGCCGAATAACATAATGCCCAAGAAAGTGGCTTCCAAGAAAAAGGCGGTGAGTACTTCGTAACCTAGTAATGGGCCAGCAATGTTACCTACGGTTTCCATGTAGCCAGGCCAGTTAGTACCAAACTGGAATGACATAGTAATACCGCTTACGACTCCAATCGCAAAAGAGAGCGCAAAGACTTTTACCCAAAAGCGATAAGCGCGCATCCATACCGGATTGCCGGTCATATCATGGCGTACTTTAAAAAAAACTAGGAACCAACACATCGCAATGGTGATGGTGGGAAACAGGATGTGAAAGCTGATATTTGCAGCAAACTGTATCCTTGAGAGCATTAGGGCATCAAGCATGGTTTAGCCTCGTTAAGGTTGATAATCTCATTAGCTGGCGGCAGATCCTTTGTTACCAACGATTTTGTCTTTTAATTCCAAAATTCTGCTAATACCTGAGCCCATCTTCATCAAACTCTGCAGTTTGTCTGGGTTCATGGTATTGAGTGCATATGACCATTGGGTGATTAACTCGAGCAGGTCGTGGATCTCTTCCATCTTTTGCTGGGTAAACTGGTCTTCTTCGTTTTCTGGCGTTTCTAATAAATTAGAACGTAATAAGGAAAGGGTTGGATCCACTTCGCGTTTACTGCGCTCTTCAAATACGGTTCTGGCCATTTCCCAAATAGAACCGGCGGCAGTAAAAAATTCACGACGTTGACCTGCTTGATGACTAAGTTTAACTAAACGCCAAGACTGCAGTTCTTTTAATCCCATGCTCACGTTGCCGCGGCTAATGCCAAGTTGTTGCATAATTTTTTCCGCGTGCAAAGGGTGCTGGTTAATCACCAACAAAGCCAGTATTTGGCCTACGGTACGATTGAATCCCCAACGGCTGCCCATTTCTCCAAAGTGGAGAACAAAGGCTTGGCTCTTCTCTGATAATTGCACGCGACAAATTCCTTTTATTGAACTTTCAGAAAACAGTGAAACTTTAATCCAAAATTGATTTAAGTCAATATTTTTAGTCTTAATTGATGCGGAATTATTAAACTGTGAGGTCGCTTGAGCTTAGTTTTAGTGAATGCTTAAAACGTTGATAGGATGGTTAGGTAATGGGGCTTGGTAGTTGTTTTTTATTTTATATTTTTGATTCAAGGGCTTTATTTATAAAGCCCTTAAAGCACGTGAGTGTTTACTAACCTTGGTTACTTTCCGATACAGAAAGTGAAGATTCCCATAAACACTGGTGTGGTTGCATACTTGGGGGACCGATTGGGGACTAAGTTGATAAAAAATGCCTAAACCCAAGTTCACTTACATAATCGAATATAGTTGTTTGTTCACCCCTTGTCATTTGTAAATCTTATGCGACACAACGGTCTTGGTTTAAGGCTTGTGATAAATATCTGAATAGTTAATGTTTAGCGCTGCTATTAAACTTCACTCAAATATGCTCGGATAATTGATCGTAGAAGATGGTTATAAGAAGGTAAAGTTAGTCTAAAGCGCTAATCATCACTCTGGCTGACGATAAAAAGTATCGACTTTGAGCTTTTGAGGGAGCACCATTACCTCAATTGTGCACTCTAGGCTAATGGAAGTACAAGTTATTACAAGTCAGGGGGCATAGCGTTAGGAATATCCTCTTCAGTATCACAACTTGTTTCCACAAAAAGTGAACGTATAGATGGCCTATTAGTTAAATCCTCAATCGGACGGTTTTGTTGTAATACAGTAGGTTTAAAACAATCCATGATTTTACCATCCTACATTTGGGGCATTTGGTTATGGTATTTGTAAGCTTGTGATCTGAGTCATGGATGAGTTATCAATTTAGAAAGTAGCAATAAATAGTAATATTTCATTATTGATCTGCTCAATAACTGGCTGTACTCTAGCGATCCTACTGGAAATTTGACTTTTCAGTAACTATAAACTACCGGATTGATATGGATATCAGTAAAAAGCTAGTTGAGCGAAAAAAATACCTAGAATTTGACCCCACTAACATACGCCTGATTGCGGAAGTTATTGAGCTGTCGATGAAGTCAGGTGATATACAATTCGCTTGGGATTTATCTTTTGATACGATGAAAGGCTTAGAGGCGGATGAAAATTGCCTTTATTGGGCTGTTTACTCTGCGCTTGCTTGCTCAGAGTATCAATATGCGGTTAATTGGTTAGAGAGCTATATATTTGGTGTAGACCCCAAAAGCTGGATGTTGCATAACTATTGCTACGCGGCAATGCGTTTAGGTCAGCATCGAGAGATTATCGAGCTGTTGGAAAAAAATCGCGAAGCAATCAAGGAATCTCCGGAACTACTTTTATCAAAAGCTAAATCACAGCATTTTTTAGGTTCTTTTGAAGAATCAGAGGATACGCTCAATTCTTTTTTATCTAGTTCGCCAAGTCACCCTGAAGCCTTAGGTCAACTTGGTTTACTTTATGTGGACTTAGGCAGAAACTCAGAAGCTAAAGAATGTGCACAGTTAGCCCTTTCAATTGATAAAAACCAAATCGACTCTTTATTAGTATTAGCTACTGTCGAGCTAATTGACTTAAACTTTAGTTTAGCTAACAGTCATGTTAAGCAGGTTTTAGAGAGGTCGCCTAGATTAGGTAGAGCATTAACTCTAAGAGGACAGTTGCAATTAAATGATAATGCGCCTGAGAAAGCGCTGAGTTCTTTTAAGCAAGCCCTTGAAGTTATGCCTACTCATATTGGAACCTGGCACGGCCTAGCTTGGTCATACATGTTATTGGATCAGCTGCAAGATAGTAGGCAATGTTTTTCTTCAGCTTTAGAATTGGATCGAAATTTTGCGGAGTCTCATGGTGGGCTGGCTATTCTAAGTGCTATCTCTGGAGATATATCAGGTTCAAAGGAGTACTTAGCTCGAGCTTTGGGAATCGACAAAAAAAGTTTTTCTGGTCTATTCTGTCAAGCAATAATCCTACGAAAAGAAGGCCATGAAAAGAAAGCGGATGACCTGATTGAGATAATCCTAAACTCTAGCCTTCCACACTATAATCAATCTATAAAATCTCTGCTAAATACAATAAACAATAAACGAGCTGGCAATACAAATGACTAGCGACTCAGCAGTAATCATTCTTTCACAGATGCTGATTAAGGCTGCTGCTATTTCTATGCCTATTCTTGGTGTTTGCTTAATTGTGGGTTTGATTGTTAGCTTGTTTCAGGTTGCTACTCAGATTCAGGAGATGACTTTAACTTTTGTACCAAAGTTACTAGCAGCAGGCCTTACTTTGCTACTTATTGGTCGCTGGATGATTCTTTCTTTGGTCCAGTTTACAACAGACCATATTGAAAAAATCGTCAACTTATGAGTTTTTATTTTTGATGACTGCTTATGAGTCCATCGTATTATCAGCGGCGCGTTTAACTCCCCTAGTTATTAGTGGTGGGGTTCCACCTTTCTCGCGAGTCCCCAAAACTATTCGAATTGTTTTTCTGGTTGTACTTTCAGCACTGTATGCACTGTCTGCAGATAATAGCCATATATTGATTGATAATATGCTCGTCAGTGTTTTATTTGAGTTAGCTATAGGGTGTGTATTTATATTTGGTTTGGCAATTGTGTACGGTGCAATAGATATGGTGGGTAAAACATTAGATGTTCATGTCGGCTTATCTGCTGCCAGTATGTTTAATCCCTTTTCAGGCCAGTCTGGAACACTGTTGTCTAGTGTTTTGGTAACCTCATTTATTACGCTATTTGTCACTTTAGATATTCATATAGACCTAATCAAAATCATTATCACTAGCCTTAAAGTCATTCCTTTGGGTGGTGCCGAAATATATTTAGACCCTAATAAGTTCGTTGGCTTCATGGCTATCACTTTTGTATCGGCATTTATGATTTTCTTACCAGTATTTGTGGCTTTGTTTTTAGTGGATGCAACGATTGGGATGATATCTAAAACCATGCCTCAGATGAATGTCTATTTCGTCACATTGCCACTGAAAATTTTGTGTGGTTTATTTTTTGTTGCTGCTGCAGTTCGTACCTCTGGGCCAGGCTTAATTGATATGTCTCATCAAGTTACCAAGTTTGTAGAGGGATTGTAAATGTCTCAAGACGAACAAAATAAAAGTGAAAAACCTACACCCTATAAGCTAGAGGAAGCGAAAAAAAAAGGGCAGGTTGCAAAAAGCACAGAGTTCACGGGAGTCGTAAGTTTGCTTCTTTTTTTAGTGCTGAGCTATGCAGTATCAGATTGGTTTGTGGGCTCTGTTTCATCGGCATTCTCAATATCAATGCGCTCATTGGGGGAGTTGGGTACATCAAATAATGAGGTTTTGCTCGCTTGGGTGTGGAGTTACTTTTTAAACGAATACTCAGTGGTATTCCCTGTTCTTTTCATTTCTCTTATTTTTTCAATAGTGATAACCATTTATCAAATAGGTTTTTTGTGGTCGACTGAGCCCATTAAAATTGATTTTAAAAGACTAAATCCAATAAGCAATCTTAAAAAAATATTTTCAATAAAAATTTTCTTCGAATCTGCCAAGGTTTTATTAAAGTTCTTGTATGTCGGTTTGGTTGGGTACTGGCTCGCTTCTGATTTCTTAAGGCATATTATTTCTATGAGGTACTTAGAGCCCTCTAAAGTATCTGGGAAGTTTTTTGAGCTTATTTTTCTATTGGGATTAGTGATTGGTGGCGGTCTTTTTGTATTCTCTTTGGTTGATCTAGCTTTTGTTCGTTGGAGCTTCATCAAGGACATGAAAATGTCACATAGAGAGATACGAGATGAACATAAAAAGCGAGATGGCGACCCAGAAATTAAAAATAAAAGACGAAAGCATCAACAAGAAATGATTAAAAAAATAACCTCCTTAGCTAGTGTGAAAAATGCTGATTTGGTGGTTACTAACCCTACCCATTACGCAGTAGCATTGCAGTATGAGCCTGAATCTATGATGGCTCCGAAAGTACTGATTAGTGGTAAGGGAGTCTTAGCTTTCCTGATTAGAAGGCGAGCGAGTAAGTTCTCGGTTTTAATAAAAAGGAACCCTCCTCTAGCACGTTTATTGTATAAGGATTGCCAATCTGGTGATTTCATTTCAGCAAGATGTTTTGATGGCGTGGCATCAGAGTACCGAGCTATCTGGCAGGCAAAAGGGCTGTGATGTGAAAAAAGGATTATTTGGAAAGAAAAGTGATTTTCTTTTTGTGGTAGGGACTGTTGGAATTCTTGCTGTTCTGTTTATTCCCCTTCCGCCCGTAGCTTTAGATTTTTTTCTAATTTGTAACTTAAGCACTGCTCTTTTAGTACTACTGTTAACCTTTTATGCTGAAAAACCGCTGAGTTTCTCCACTTTTCCATCTATTTTATTGATCACTACATTGTTCCGTTTAGCACTTAATATTTCAGCAACTCGGTTGATATTAGATGATGCTGGAGCAGGTAAGGTAATCGATGCTGTTGGGCATTACGTTGTCGGCGGAAATTATGTCGTCGGTGTAGTTGTGTTTGTTATTTTAATTGTTGTTCAATATGTCGTTGTCACGAACGGTGCACAACGTGTTGCTGAAGTTGCTGCAAGGTTTACTTTGGACAGCATGCCTGGCAAGCAAATGAGTATCGATGCCGATTTGAATATTGGTGTAATAGATGAATCCGAAGCCAAGAAAAAACGTGAAGAAATTCAACAGGAAGCAAACTTTTACGGTGCAATGGATGGTGCGACTAAGTTTGTTAAAGGTGACGCAATAGCCGGGATTATAATTATTTTTATCGATATTATTGCTGGCTTAATGATGGGCGTCGGGCATCATGGAATGAGCTGGAGTGAAGCCCTTCAAACTTATACTTTATTAACCGTCGGGGATGGTATTGTTACTCAAATACCTTCATTGATTATAGCGACAGCGACAGGCATTTTAATAACTCGAGCAGCCACCGATTCTAAATTAGGCTCAGAAGTGATAAGCCAAATCACTTCTCATCCCATCATATTAGTTATTTTGATATTTGTTCTTACTTTCTTAATGTTCCTGCCAGGACTACCTAAAATTGCATTGGCAGCGGTTATTGTTGGAGTGATTTGTTTGCTCGTATATGCCTATAAGGCAGCAGATTCGGCTTCAGAAAGCCTGTCAGATCCTGAGACTTCTAAGAAAGAGGGTGTGGGAGGGAAAGAGGATTTATACCAGAATATAGAATTACACCCCATTGAACTTAGATTGGGAACAGGTTTACAGAATGCGCTTGAAGAAATAAGAGAGTCAATATTTGAGCGCGTTCAAAATATGCGTAAGCAGTACGCCTTAGAGTCAGGGTTTGTTATTCCCTCTATCAAAGTGTTAATTGATGACACTGACATAGACCAGTGTTCGTACGGTATTTTTATCTATGGGGCTAAATTAGGTTCAAGTCATGTAAAACTTAACCACCAGTTGGCTATCGCTGGGGCACAAACAAAAGTGGAATTAGACGGTGAAAAAACTGTCGAACCTACTTATGGGCTGCCCGCAATCTGGGTTTCAGAAGCGGGTCAGAAAACAGCCCAAGCTGCTAATTATACGTTGGTTGATTGGCAAACTATGGTGGTCACTCATTTGAGTGAGTTAATACGTTCAAATTCACATGAATTATTAACTAGAAGTGAAGTTGATAACATTATTGCTAGGAACAAATCTCAATGCGAAACATTGCTGGAAGAAATTGTACCTACGGTGTTAACAATAACCGAAATCCAAAACGTTCTAAGGATGTTACTGAAAGAAGGTGTATCTATACGTAACATACAGTTGATTTTGGAAGTGTTAGCAGATACCGGAAAAAGAACTCAATCTCCAGATAAGCTTGTAGAAGATGTAAGAAGTAGGCTTGGAGCCTTTATTTGTCAGCCTTTGACCAGTCCTAATGGTGTTTTAGATGTACTCACCCTAGACCCAGTGTTAGAGAGAACACTAATATCAGCCTTAAACCCACCTGAGCGAATGGCTGCATTTTCACTCGACCCATCTAGTACCGAAAAATTGTTAAATTCAATTTCTCGCGGTGCTCAAAAAATGATGTCGCATAATCAAATGCCAGTATTGATTTGCTCTCCGATCATTAGACGGCGGTTAAAACAACTGACAGAAAGAATACTACCGAAGCTCGCAGTGGTTGCTATGTCGGAAATCCCAAACTCTATGAATGTTAATTCCTTTGATGTTGTATCGGCAGCGATCCAACCTATAAAGCTGGAGAATTAAATGACTGATCCAATTTCTATCGTTTCCATGGCAATGGCTGATGATACTCGACGAATTAACACCATAGGTAACAATGTCTCCAACGTTAGTAGCGTTGGCTTTAAAGCTCAAACTCTTTCAAGTAAAGGTGACGTTCATTCCGACCTTATTAATAGCTCAGATGGTCGGTTGTTGCGAACAAACCGCAATTTAGATTTCGCTTTGCAGGGAGCGGGTTTTTTTGTTGTTGATAATAACGGGCAGCAATTACTTTCCAGAAACGGTTCTTTCTCAGTGAATGAATCCGGTCAACTTGTAACTTCAATGGGTAAGTTTCTAGTACAAGGAAAAAGTGGACCGATTAATATAGGTTTAGGTTCAATCTCTATTGATTCAAAGGGTGCTGTTTGGGAGGGAGATAGAGAAATAGATCGCTTGTTGATCCATAAGCCGAATGAGTCGATTTTCTTAACTACAGCAGGAAATTACAATTCAGCCTCTTCTCAAGAAGTAGAAGAGGGATATGTTGTTTATCAAGGTGCTCTTGAATCGTCAAATGTTGACGTTGCTGGGGAAATGGTTCAACTAATGGCTACTCAAAAGCACTTTAGCTTAATGCAACGATATTTTCTTTTATATGACGGTTTAATGAAAAACGGCATAAACCAAATCGGAAAATCTAAATAGGGAAATACAATGATTGATGCTTTGTATATTGCAGGCTCGGGTATTCAAACCCAACAAACGTATGTAGATGTAATATCTAATAATATAGCTAACGTTAATACCATTGGTTACAAACGAGATTCTGTAAGTTTTTCTCAAGTCGTTTCTGGAAACTCAAGAACGCAAAATGCTAGTACTAATGAGGGAGCGTATCGAGGAAACGGTGCTTCAGTAAATGAGATTAATTCTGTCTTTGAAAATGGTGACCTTCGAGCAACAGATTCTGAGTTAGATATCGCTATTTCTGGTCAGGGCTTTTTGGAGTTGAGATTAGATAATGGCTCACATGTTTACACGCGTGTTGGCCAGCTTACGGTTAATGCTGATAGAAATTTGTCTAGTCAAAGTGGTCACGTTTTAAGTTCCAATATATCTGTTCCACTGGAAGCTAAGTCTCTAAAAGTACTTAGTAATGGCGAGGTTTATGCGCAACTTCCAGAACAAACGGATCTTACATTTCTAGGCGAATTAGAATTGTCTAGGTTCACCAGTGTTACCAAACTTGAATCACTAGGAGGCGGCTTATATGCAGCAAATGAATCCAGTGGTTCAGCATATTATGGAAAACCCGGTGAAGAGGGTTTTGGCGAAGTTAAGCAGGGGTTTTTAGAGGTATCCAATGTGTCGATGGTGGCTGAAATGGTTAACCTAGTTCTTGCGCAAAGAGCATACCAGCTAAATGCAAGAGTGGTGCAAGCGGCTGATCAATTAATGGAAACTGCGAATAATTTGGCTAGAGGGTAAGTGGTGCGCTATTGCATTTTCTTCTTGTTATTTGTGGTGTTCAATTCGAATGCATCAACAGTAGCGCTATCTTTTAAAAGGCCTGAACTTAGCATTGAAGATAGTGCTCGATTATCTGATGTTTTACATGTTCGTAGTAGCGATAATTCTCTACGCAATAAGATTAACAATATCCCTACACCTAAGTGGAAAGAAAGTGTAACAAGCGATGAAGTGTTAAACCTTGTTAAAACCGTTTTAGTCGATGCTGTTTCAGTAAATTGGAGAGGCGAAAAACAGGCAAAAATCAACATTATTCAGATTCTGGAGCCTGAAGTAATACAAAGTATCATGAGTGATAAAACGGAACAGTGGGTTCTTAACAAGTTTGGAAAGGAGGCGTTTTTCAAATGGTTTCCTGGAAATCAAGCTGTGCTCGTAAACGATGTCTCTGCAAAAACATATTTCAACTTAGATGAGAGGAATTCCAACTTTTCAGTTGTTGTGGGTGACTTGATTTTTGATTCTGGAGAGCAACAGCTATCAGTTAGAGTTAGGTATGGACTAAGTGTGTACGTTCCGATACTTATGGCGACATGTCCCATTCCTAAAGGGCGAGCACTTTCGGAAGAATGTTTAATAAGAAAGTACAAGAAGGCTAGATTTGTTAACGATAACTACTTTTATGCTGAAGATGGGAAATTACAAGGAGTATTTGCCTTAAACGACATAATGCGTGGTGAATTTATTAATTATGATTTAGTCAAGGAACCTAGCTTAATCGAAGCTGGAGATAGAGTTATTGCAACCTATATGAAAAACGGTGTGAAAATAGATTCAATTGCCATAGCCGCTAATGCAGGCAATGCAGGACATAAGATTACTGTTTCAATAGAGTCTTTAGGGATCAACTTACCGGCAACTGTTAGCTTAAAAGGGAGGGTATTAATAGATGAGCATTAAGGCAGCGATATTGTTGTTGTTTCTTTCAGCCAGCGGACACGTTTTAGCAGAAGATTTTTTCGGCCAAGGAGGCTTTTCATCATTAGTCTCAGATAACAGGGCGCATCAAGTTGGAGATACCTTAACAGTCCTTATTGTGGAAAGTACTGAAGCTAAAAGCCGGGCTGGATCGGGATCTGAGACTAAGGTTGACATCGACGCATCTATTTACACCACACAAACTAAAGAAACTGCGGGCTTAGGTTACGGAAGAGATAGCATTGATGATGCTAATACTCGTAGAGAAGGGTATTTCAAAGGCCAAATATCGGTTCGAGTGAACAGTGTGGATGAATTTGGCATGTTAAATATTTCAGGTGAACAAGTTTTACTCATTAATGGTGAAGAGCAGCGTATTGGTTTAAGTGGTGTTGTTAGACCTATTGATGTTCGAGATGACAATACTGTGTTGTCTAGCCGATTAACAAACTCTCGTATTGAGTTTAATGGTAACGGTGTTGTAAATGATGGTCAGACGCCAGGGATAATCTCAAGAATATTTGGTTGGTTTGGCTTGTGATGAAAAATTGTAAATTTAGTGGAATCGTATTCTTTTGGTTTTTCCTTGGTTTTGCATTACCTGTTGATGCATTTAGTGGAATAAAGATTGGCTCGCTAGCTAGAGTTGAAGGCGTGAGAGACAACGTGCTCGCTGGATATGGAATAGTTATTGGGTTAAGTGGAACTGGTGATAGTAGAAGAAGCCAAGCAACACTTCAGTCTGTAGCGAACGCACTTCAAAAATTTGGTGTGTCAGTGTCGCCTAAGGATTTAAGCAGTCGAAATGTAGCCGCGGTTATGGTGACAGCTACAATCCCAGCGTTTTCAGAAAAGGGTAATCGAATTGACGTTAACGTTTCATCTATAGGGGACTCTCGCAGCCTTGTTGGTGGCACATTATTATTAATGCCCTTAAAAGCAGTAAATGGACGAGTTGTAGCAATAGCCCAAGGATCTGTTTCTGTAGGGGGTTATACCTTTGACTCTAATGGGAATAAAGTGCAAAAAAACCACCCAACAGCTGGCGTTGTTCCTAAAGGGGCTGTGGTTGAATATGCCACCGATGATCAGGTTATTTCTAGTGACGGCAGTTTCACTTTGCTGTTAAAAGAACCGAACTTTCATACTGCTAGCAAAATCGTTGATGCGATAAATGCTAAAGACGCTAGTTTGCATGCTGAAACACTTCATGCAGGAAGGATTAGGATTGATTTAGGTGAGGCTCCTAGGAATTTGGCTTTTCGGAAAATAGGTGAAGTTCAGGAGTTGAGTATTATTCCAGAAACTGCTGCGCGAATAGTCATTAATGAGCGGACTGGTACCATAGTGGCTGGCGGAACCGTCAAAATTGATAACGTAACTATCACACACGGTGACTTAAAAATTCGTATTCAAACCGACTATTTGGTATCGCAACCTAACTCTGTTCTTCGTTATGACCGGTGGGGCTTACCTGGTGAAGGTGGAGATTCAAACAGCAATGCAAGAACGGTGGTTGTGCCCGATACAGATATCAAAGTTGAGGAAACAGGAAACGGCGGTGTAACGCTAGATCAAGGTGCAACCGTTTCTGACTTAATCAGTGCTCTCAACGATATGAAATTGTCGACTAGAGACATCATTACGATATTGCAATCGATTAATCGTGCGGGAGCTTTGCACGGAGAGTTAGTCGTTCAATAAGGAAGTTTTAGAATGATAGACGATGTAACCAGCAAACTGTTGGTCTTTAGTATGAATATGGAATCATACAAACAACAAGTATCAGCGATTAACGTTGCCAATGCGAATAATGCCAACTTTAAAGCTAAAACAGCAAGCTTTGATTCAGTCATGGAGGTGATGTTACGTCAAGATAATACAGCTGACTTACATAAAACTGTAGAGCAATATCAACACTTTCGTATTCAACAAATAGCAGACATTCAACAACCAGAAAACAGTCAGGCTGTTCAACTTGACCAAGAGATAATCAATTCTGATAGAGCATCGTCAAAATATAATAAGTTGGTTGAGCTTTTAAATAGGAAAATTGGATTAGTGAAACTTGGTATAAAAGGTCAATAAATGAGTATCGGAGATATAAAGTCAATTGCAGCGTATGGAATGCTGCAACAACGAATGATTATTGAAGCCGCCGGTATGAATATCGCTAATGCTAATAAACACCTGAAAGCAGGGGATTCTTCGCAACTATTTCGAGTAGATGTGCCTAAAGTAGATTGGATGCAAGCATCTAGTACAACTTCAAGTGATATAAATTATCCGAAACTAAAAATAACTTCGGATAACATACCACTAAAGTCCAGTTACTCTCCTAATGATCCAAATGCTGATAGCTCAGGAATGACTTGGAGACCAGATATCGATACTACACAACAGCTAATCGATGTTGTTAGTGCAAATAGAGCGTACGAAGCTAATTTACGCGTGTATAACGCTGCAGGCTCCATGGGAAGTAAAATTATGGAATTAGGAGGTAAGTAAGATGTTGGTCGAATCTATAAGTTTATTGGATGAAGGTAAAGCTACTAGTCTTCTTCAGCAATCTGAAAAGCTTGATAATAAAATTACAGAAACAACATTTGATAGCTTAATTATTCATGGTGTAGAGAACCTGGATGATTCGTTAAGTAAGGCGGATACGCTAACTTCCGATTACGCATTAGGTACTGCTGATATTCAGGATGTAATGTTAGCCGTTGAAGAAGCCAGTATGACAATGCAGCTAGCTGTCACTGTACGAAATAAGATGGTTGAAGGCCTGCAAGAGTTATTAAGGATGCAGTTATAGTGAGTACAAGCAATAGAGATATAGTTTTTAGTTACTTAAAGAAACCTTTAGTTATTGGAATGATATTTGTTCTTGTTTTTTCAATGCTTGGAGTGTGGCTTATATATCGACCAAATTATAGCTTGCTCTACTCAGGAGTAGAGCAAAGTGAAGCTTCAAAAATAACCAAGCAGTTAAAGGAACTGAATATACCTTTTCTGTTAAGTGAGAATGGGACCGCAATCAGTGTCAACGAAAATGTGGTACAAGAAACCCGTATTAATCTTGCTGGAGAGGGGGTATCTATAACGGAGCCTGTGGGGTTTGAAATATTTGATGATGCTGATTTTGGTTTAACTGAGTTTGCCCAAAAAGTGAATTACCAGCGAGCAGTAGAAGGTGAGTTGGCTAGAACGATCTCAAGCAGCAATAATGTTAAGCAGGCTAGAGTACACTTATCTATTCCTGAGAAAAGGTCTTTTCAAAAAGAAGAAGAACCGGTTAAAGCTTCTATTACGGTGATTACTAAAGAAAATAAAGTACTCAGTAAGAAACAAGTTGTGGGTATCAAAAATCTAGTGTCTTCATCAGTAGTAGGTTTGAAAGTTGACAATATAACTTTACTAAATGGAAATGGAGATATCCTCGCCGATAATGATAACCTCTTGCAGCAAATGGAAGAAGATGGTAGCCGGTTGCATTATCAGAAAGAGTTTGAAGAGTATTTTACTGGTAAAATTGTAAATATCCTTTCACCAGTGTTGGGAGAGGATAATTTTCAGGTTGGTGTACATACCCAGTTAGATTTCGATAAGGTTCGCTCTACAAAGCGAGGCCTAAGTAATTCGCAGACTGGTGGGAGTGGATTTCTTAGCCGTCGATATGAAAAAACAGATGAATCCTCTGAGAAAAAATTGAGTCAATCAAAAGGAAAAACTCTTGAAGAAGAGTATTCCTATGGGAATGAACTTATTGAAACAGAAACCGCAACAGGAAAATTAATACGTTTGTCTATCGCTGTATTAGTTATAGGTGATGTTGATAAAAGTAACCTTGAGTCTATTCGGCAGTTGGTCGCTTCTGCATCCGGTATTCAAGCTGAAAGAGGTGATATCGTCACCGTTAAAGCGATTCCTAGGCATCAGCCTTCTCTTATGGAGAATAATGTTACTCCATTAGTGGAAGAAAAACTTTCTCCAGTGGTTAAGATAATTAGCTCTAACGAGAGTAACTCTCAGGGAGAAGTCGTTAACAAGTATAGCCAATACCTAAGTATTGATTTTATAGCTTTTTTCCTCATTATTTCAGCTTGCATTTCGGTTGTTGTATTTCAGTTAACCCGGTTCCATCTAAAGAAAAAAGTCAAACTACTTGATTTAGATGAAAAGCAAAGGCTACTTAAAGAAGTATCAGATTGGATCGCGTTGGAAAACAATAAAGTTAAGGGTTCACAATGACGTCGCCCTTAAAAGTTATAGCGAGTAGATTAGCGGTATTAAATAAGCGTGATTTAAAATGGATCCTAAAAAGGTTACCAAATGACATAGCCATTGAATTGAAGGGTTATATCGATAGTTTTATTTTAAAAGTCCCAGAGGATCTAAACGCTCTTACATCAGAGATCGAGCTTCACTACGCAAAAGAATGTGAGTTAGCATTTCTTAATAGGAGCAGCTTGGCTGTGCTCAGCGATGAGCTCTCTTACTTAAGTGTAGAGGACGCCCAATTGCTTAACGAGCTTTTTCCCGATAGTGTCAAGAGAGAACTCAAGGCTAAGTATTGCTGGAAGTGGTTAGATACTCTAATTGATGGAAATGTGTCTAATACAACTATCTATGTACAAGAAAAAATTCTGTATTTAGCTTCTGAACACTTGGGTAAGGAGCTTTAGTTATGGCTTCAGTTTTACTAGATACGAGTAAAATAAAGAGAAAGCAAGCTCTATCTCTCCCAGCTAAACAGCAATCTACCTTCACGTCAGAAGCAGCTAAGAAACATAACAATGAGGATTTGCACTCAGCTATTGCTCAAAAAGTTAGGCAAGAAATGGATAGTTATTATCGTCAGCAGCTAGAAGATGCATATGAGAAAGGGTATCAAGAGTGTAAGAAGGATAATAAGGAATCAAGCGATAATTTGGTAGCGGCCATAGGCGAACAACAAAATAAGTTAATTAAAACAGAGCAATTACTAAGCGATGCTACTAGTGCTCTAACTAAAGCCAAGGGCGACTTGTACCTTAAAGCCAAAAGTGAATTGTTAGAGGTGGTGTTTGAAGCCGTAGGTCGTATTGTCTGTGAAGATTACCTGCAAAGCGATAACAGAGTTGAGTTTCTAATTAATAGTATTCTAGAAAATCTCACTTTGAACAATAAAGTTACGTTAGCATTTCATTCTGAAGACCTACATATAATAAAATCTCAATACTCTTCTTTAATTGATAGCAACCCTCATTTGATTATGGTTAGTTGCCAGAACCAAGAAATTGGTGGAGTAACTATAACTTCTCCAGATGGAGAGTTAGACCTTAGGCTGTCTACTAAGCTACAGCAGTTTCAACAGTTACTCATTCAATCTTCAGAAGAAAGCTTTAATGTTTAACTCACTGCTCAAAAGCATTAAATCAACTCAGTTTGGTAAAGCTTCTGGCCGAGTTACTCGTTACAGTGGCTTGATGGCTGAGGCTTCTGGGCTAGAGGTTTTCGTAGGTGAACGCTGTGAAATATTTAGTGAAGATCATCATCAAACTATTCTAGCCGAAGTAATTGGGTTTATTGAGAACAAAACCCTGCTTATGCCAATTGGGAAAGGGGAAGGAATAACACTAAACAGTCGTGTGATCGGCCTGGGTGTTAAATCTATGGTTAAAGTAGGGCATGAGTTGTTGGGTCGAACTATAGATGCTTTTGTTAATCCAATTGATGATTTAGGCGCACTTAAATGCACGTCGTTAGCTCCTCTTAGAAGGGACAAAAGGCATAACCCACTCAGTCGAGAACGAGTGGATTATAGAGTCAGTACAAGCGTTCCAATTATTGACACTATGCTACCTATTGGAAGAGGACAGAGAATCGGAGTCTTTGCAGGAAGTGGTGTAGGTAAAAGCACTATATTAGGGCAGTGTGCGAATGCAGACCCAGATCAGATAAACGTAGTGGCTTTAATTGGCGAACGAGGAAGAGAAGTTGCAGACTTCATTGAAGATAATTTGGGTCAAGAAGGTTTAAGTAGGTCAGTAGTTATTGTGGCTACCTCCGATGAGCCACCATTGGTCAGGCGGTGTGCAGTATTTACAGCATTGGCAATAGCAGAATACTTTTGCGAGCAAAATAAGAATGTTTTGCTGACTCTTGACTCAATAACCAGGTTCGCGATGGCACAGCGCGAAATAGGTTTAGCTGCCGGAGAACCCCCAACGTCAAAAGGTTACACCCCATCGGTATTTAGCATGCTTCCGGAAGTCGTCGAGAGAACGGGAAACTTTAAAGGAAAAGGCTCGATTACAGCTTTGTTTTCAGTGCTTGTCGAAGGTGATGATCTTTCGGAACCCATTGCTGACGCGATGAGGGGGATTCTCGATGGACACATTGTGTTATCAAGAAAAATGGCTTCCAAAGGTCTATATCCAGCAGTAGATGTCTTAATGAGTAACAGTAGGTTGTGGCATAGAGTTTCCTCTATAGAGGAGCAGAATGTTGTAAATCAACTTAGAACACATTTGTCCGACAAAAAGGATGTCGAAGAAATGATTGAGATTGGGGCCTATAAATCGAATGAAAATGCGGATTTAGACTTAGCTTATAAAAAAGGCAAACTTATAGAATCTTATTTGCTAAGTAAAAGAAATGAAAATAAGAGTTTACAGCGCCTTTATTCAGACCTCCAGGGGATATTGAATGATGCAGGTTGACAAGAGTGAAGTTGAGCGAATGATTACTCTTTACTCTCGGTCTTTGAAGGCTAGCTTAGCTATGTTAAGCAAACTAAAACAAAGTATGAGCCTACTAGCTGTAGAGATGTCCAAGTTACAAAAAGACATTAAGTCCTGCGATAATCGCATTAATGACTTATACAAATGCTGTATAGATTCTCATAAAGAAAGCTATTACAGAAGACAAGAGATATTTGAAATAATAGATGAGATTGAATGTGAAAAAGAACGATTGGTCAATATGGAAAAAGCAACCTTAGATAAAGAATTGTTGATC
Organism: Agarivorans sp. 2_MG-2023; assembly: GCF_030548085.1. NCBI lineage: Bacteria > Pseudomonadati > Pseudomonadota > Gammaproteobacteria > Alteromonadales > Alteromonadaceae > Agarivorans > Agarivorans sp. 2_MG-2023. The sequence goes on along the minus strand of NZ_JAUORQ010000008.1, from coordinate 13,498 downwards.
ATTGATGAGCTTTCTTTTATTCACAAAAAAATCAATCGTATAAAATCTTCGTTGTACACTTTGTTCAATAAAAATGCTTTGATTATCGACGATAACCATTTAGAACCATGGTTATTACAATATACTAGAAAAGGAAGTGTAGTATGTTAGAGGTTGCAGTCGCTTCGAATGAACACCTAACAAAATATGAATCAAAATCTAATCAGAGAAATGCTTCGGGACGTGATTTTTATCAGCTAGTCAATGGTAAAAAAGAATCAAAAGTGTTATCTGGTTCAACTAAAGTGCATTCAGAAAGTAGCGCAGAACTATTAATGTTGAACTCTTCTCAAAATGGACGTTTATCTAACGAGGGTGAATATCAAGAATGGCTAGAGGCCCAGAGCCATCACTTCAAAGATAACTTAAATTCTAGTTTCGAACACTTTCATAGCGATCGTATATTGGCTAATGGCTCATTGGTTAACAGTAACTTAACTCAACTATACCCATATACTCTTGTCGCTACAGGAAGCTTAGAGTACATAAGTACAATAGAAGCTAATACTCAGTTATTTACAGCAACTGGTAATGTAGTTATCAAGTTTCAAGAAAACTTGTCAACTTACTATAAAGGTAATCAATCTACTAACTCTGAAAATGTTAGTAGTGTTGCCCCCTTAAAATCTGTTTTTAATGGTATTGGCTTCAGAGATTTCGGCCATTTATCTAAACCTGCTCAGAAGACATCAAATCAACTTAGCTCTTATCAAATGGCGAATAGCCCAACATTACAATCCTTTAACTCTATATCTTTTAAGAAATTAACTTATATCAGATTAGTCGATGGAAATGTCAAAGTAGTGTTGCGAGATTATCGTATTGATCAAGAACAGATGAGTGAGTGGTATCACGAAATTGAAAGTAGTCTTAAACCTCATACTGGTTATGTACTAAATGGAGTGAGTCACCCAACAATTAGTAAAGGGAAGTCATCGTGAATGTAGAAGCTATTGGCGCTAATTTAGGTGCCCAGCAAGCAAGTTCCTTGGATAATACAACCTTATCTCAAGAAGATTTTATTAAGCTTTTTATGGCGCAGTTGAACTTTCAAGATCCCTTGGAACCCGTAGATAACGCAGAATTTCTGGCTCAAATGGCTCAGTTTACTGCAGTAGAACAAACAAGGATGATGAATGAAAAGCTGGATAGTTTATTGGCATTTGGAACTGTTGAGCAAGCAACTAGTTTAATTGGAAAACCTGTTGAAATCCGCAGTGGAACATCAAATCAACCAGGAATTGTTAAGGCTGTTGAATATACAGAAAACGGCCCTAGTTTGACGGTCGACACTGGAAGCAGTGAGTACTTAAAAGGAATTTCTATCTCTGACATAACGGTTGTCACAGATCAGTAAAAGGAAATCAGTATGTTACAAGCATTTTATAGCGGACTATCTGGGTTAGTTAGTTTTTCGAAAGGACTAAATCAGTTATCCAATAACGTTTCAAATATGAACACCCCAGGCTTTAAAGCTAAAGACTCTTTTTACCAAAGTGTTACCGGGGATAATGGTACTACTTTAAGTAACGAGTTTTTAAGGGAAAAACAAGGTGACATAAGAAGTACTGGTAATTATACCGACTTAGCTATAGATGGTGCAGGTTTCTTTGTTCTTCAAGATGGAGCAAACAGTTACCTAACTCGCGCTGGACAATTTACCATTGATGAAAACAATATACTGGTAGATAAGGCAACTGGTTATGCAGTATCTGGTATTGATAAGAATGGTAATTTGCAAAACATCAATATTACCGATAACAAGTTCTTGCCACCCGAAGCAACGTCTAAAGTGATGTTTGAAGGAAATATTTCAGCAGACGGCGACGCACACTCTGTAGAAAATGTATTCGTTTTTAGTCGAATAGGAGAAAACTTAAATTACAAGTTTGAGTTCGCAGATAGACACGCAATATACAAAACTGAAAAAGATGCAGATGGCGAAGATATTGAAGTACCAACTGGCGAGGTTGGTTGGACTGTTAAAGTCAAAGATGCTAATGACCAAGTCGTTTCTACAGAAGAAGTCCGGTATTCCGCCGATGGAAAAATCGTCGATGCATTTAGCCAAATAGAAATAGAAGTCCCCCAAGATTCAGCAAATCCCGATGCTGATAAATCTACCGTTACTTTAGACTTCTCTAGCACAAGTGGTTATGCCGCAGGAGAGTATTCTGATATGTCAGCATCAGCAGAAGATGGGCATGCCTTAGCTGGATTGACAAGAGTAAGCTTTGATAAAACAGGTAGTTTAAAATTATCGTACTCAAATGGTGATGATGTAATAGCTGGCCAAGTTGCGTTAGCTAATGTCAACAACGTTAGTATGTTGAAGCAAGAAAGCGGAGTACTGTTTTCAGCAATGAACGACGGAGATGTCATTCTTGGTCGAGCCGATTCTGGCGAGTTTGGCGAAATCATTGGCGAAAGTATTGAGCTTGCTAACGTTGAGTTGGCAGAAGAGTTTGCCGATATGATGATAGTCCAAAGGGGTTATCAGGCGAGCTCTCATGTCATGAATATCGCAAATGAAATGATAGAAACTCTATATAATTCAGGGCGATGAAGTAAGTCTTATGAAACCAATTAGATTTTCAAGTCGTTCAGGTTTGCAAGTATTAATGGAAGCTTTTCAACCCCTTGTTGAACAGTGGAAGATTAACTGGGTGTCCCCAGACACCGAGCTCTTACAACTCGAAGGCGATTTATTACTGTCACCACCAACTCAAAAAAGTTGGTTCAGTGTCAGTGCTAACAAAGGCCACTTATTTGTCCCACACGACGAACAAACATTAGTAAGTTTGGTCGAGCTTATTTTCGGCGTTGATGATAAAACTGCCCGAGTGCTTTTAGAAAAAAATATAACTAAAACTTTGGTTTTTCATGCAATAGAAGAACTTCTATTGTCTTTTTCTGCGCATTTAGGTGGTAACTCAAAGCAACATTTGGTTGAGACTAACAAGCCTTCTTTGCAGTTCGGATTAATAAATGCCGGGGGATATGTTTTTACGCTTGGGCCAATAGAAATCGTAGCTGACGGCGCATTGACTAAAGTTGAAAACCCAAGTTCTTCTCAACTCAGTAGCTTAAGTTCTAGTATCGAGAAATCTAAGGTTACAACTGAAATATACCTACCGACTAGCAAAGTAAAATATGATCAAATAGTCAATTTGCAAAAAGGCAATTTGCTGATCACCGATGCTAAGGTGGGCAACGCTTTGGAGTTACGAGTTAACAACAAAGCATTTAAAGCAGGTTTTTTAGCAAAGCGGGAAAAAAACTTAGTTTTACAGATTAATAATGAGGACCGTTGAAATGGAAGAAGTAATTGTATCTGATTTAGCCATAGAAGAAGTAGGTGAAGAGATAGTTAATAACGACGTAACTTGGCGAACAGAGGCTATTAAAGAGGTCGAGGTTGAAATAGAAATTAGAGTCGGTCAGGCTTTAATGACAGTTGCGGAGTTATTTTCTTTAAATAAAGGAAGTATCGTAGAGCTAAGTAACCACCTTAACCAACCTGTGGAACTCTTACTGAACAACAAGGTTATCGGAGAAGGTGTTTTAGTCGCCTGCGGTGATAACTATGGCGTAGAAGTTACCAATGTTGCAGAGTGATGAAAAAGAGCTGATAAATACGCAAATCGTAAGTTCAGACTTAGCATTTAAATCCGCCCCAACTACTGACTTTTCAACAATGCTAAGTATTGTTGTTGTTTTATTAGTGGTGTGCGTCATAGCCTTTTATTTATCAAATAGAAATAGAATGTTCATCAAGAAGTCTCCTGCTACTAGTCAAGATAAGTGGCACCTAGTGGAACGAATTAAACTCTCTGATAGTACAAGTATATATATTGTTAGTGATGGTCAAACCCAATGGCCAATAGCAGAGTCGAGTAAGAATATCGAGGTATTGGCGTCAGTCAAAAACCGAGAGCATGATGCGAATATCCACAATGAATAATAGAAAAAGGTTGTTGTTCAAGAGTTGCTTGGTGTGCTTTATGGGGATGCCATTTATTGCACAAGCCGCCGTTCCTGGGGGCATACCGTCACTACCTGAAAGTACATTCTCATTGTTAGAGGACGATTGGCAGGCTCCGGTTAAGTACCTAGTTATGGTTACTGCATTATCGTTTATCCCTGCGGCAATGATAGCTGCCACCTCTTTTACACGAATAATTATTGTTTTAAGTATGTTGCGCATGGCATTGGGCTTGCAGTCCTCCCCGCCAAATTCAGTTATTGTTTTACTGTCTCTCTTCCTTACTTTTTTTTCTATGTCCCCAGTTATTGAAGAAGTAAATAACTTAGCGATAAATCCTTACTTAAACCAAGAGCAAAGTTTCAAGTCGTCTGTAGACATAGGAGCTGAGCAACTTAAGAAATTTATGGTTGTTAATACTGAAGAAAATGCCTATCTGTCATTACTCGAAGCTACGAACACGCCTCCTCCTCAGAGTATGGATGATTTGTCTTATTTACACTTAGTCCCCGCCTTCATGCTAAGTGAAATTAAAGTAGCTTTTCAGATGGGCTTTCTTATTTTCATCCCGTTTGTGCTCATCGACCTAATTGTTGCAAGTGTATTAATGGGATTGGGGATGATTATGGTGCCACCCATGACCATTTCAATGCCCTTAAAAATTTTGGTCTTCGTATTAGCTGATGGTTGGAATTTGCTCACGCACTCTCTTTTATTGAGTTTCGCTAATTGAAGACCCGGCTACCAAAATGAACGAAAACGCTAAGTTAACAGAAGTTGTAAACTTGTACTCTTCGTGGACAAGAGGTGTCGCGAAGAGTTTGTACATTAAATACTATGCTTCAGGTGTTGAGCTTGAGGATTATGTGCAATACGCAACAGTAGGGTTAATAGAGTCAGCCGAGCGATTCGATCGCAAGCAGCCTGTAAAATTTACTAGTTTTGCTTACTTACGCGTAAAGGGTACGATTCTTAATAACATTTATAAATACTCAGAGGTGGGTAGTCTCAGTCACAATATTAGGCGTAGAGAAAAAGAGCGTTTGAGTAGCTTAAAAGAAAGCGCAGAGACCACAATCGAGGCCTATTCTTCATTGGTTATCGAGCTGTCCATTGCCAACTTGATAGAAGACAAAGTAGAACATCTTTTTTCTGAAGAGCAAAATTTAGAGCCTTACCAAAATTACGAGAATACTCAAGTTTTGGGCTTACTTAAACCGTTACTCATACAACTACCCTATCTACAAAAACAAGTAATGACTTTGCATTACTTTCATCAATTGCCGTTTGCAAATATTGCTTCAGTGCTTAGTTTAAGCCGCGCGCGAGTATCTCAGTTGCATGTTGAGGCTTTACGAGTTGTGCGAAAGAAAATGGAAATTAACAAATGTTACGATTGCTAATTGAAAGGAAGCTATAAATAGTATGCTGGCAATTGCATGTACCTTAGTTGACGCGGAAGAACAGCTAGATTTTTTTATCCGATACCATCTGTCTATTGGTTTCGATCGTTTATATCTTTTCTTTGATGACCCTTTGGATAGTTCAATCGAAATTGCAGTCCGTTATCCTCAGGTAGTTGCAACTATATGTGATGCTAGCTGGAGAGAACAATGTAAGCAAAGCTTAAAACCTAGCTCTATATTGGAGGAAGGTTTATACGATCAAGAGGCAATGGTTAGGCAAGAGGCTAATTTACGGTTTGCTCTAAAAAAGGCCTCTAAAGATAAAGTCTCATGGCTTTTACATATCGATATTGACGAATTGTTCTATGTTCCTACATATGATGCTAAAGCACACTTTAACGAAGTTGCTAAAAGTGGGAAAAAAAACATCCTTTACGCTAATGCAGAAGCACTTATTGACTCAAAAAATACGACTCGTATTTTACCTAGTTCCAAGCTATTTAAGCGGAATTTCTTTAAACAAAATAAATGGGTGTTTACTCAAGCACAAAGAGACCTACTTAAGTCGCTGGGTATCAAACCAGAGCATTTTTTTCACTACTACCAAAATGGTAAATCTGCAGTTCATTTAGACCAGGGGATTGAAGTTATGGATGTTCACAATTTCAAAACCAAAACACCCCCTTACCTCTGGGAGCAAGATCAGGCTAAGGTCTTGCATTTTCCTTGTCCCACTTATGATTCTTTTGAAAAAAAATATCAGCGTTTAGGGCTATTCTCTAATCAATGGCGCGGTAGCCCGCGAGATGGATTGTTTATTAGTAAGCTACATACCCAATCGAGAGATGTAGCAGCCCAAGGTGTGAAGCTAAAGGAATTCTACACATCTAATTTTTCGCTAGAAGATCCCGCCACTATAGCTTCACTTCAGCAGGCAGGTTTGGTTGATAGCATAGAGTCGTTGGAAGATCAGGTAAAAAGCCAACATCAACTAGTCGCTAGCTCTATGGCTTCTAGAAATAAGCTAATAGACAAACTACAAGGCTACTGTGAGCAACAAAATCTAAGTGCCAATCTTACTGAACCATTAATCAGTCAATTAGTTGAACACATTGGCCGTTTAGAATACGCCCTAAGTACGGTTTATCCTAAAGAAGGCTTAGCACATCAAATTATTGAATCGGCTTTCAAGCTAGTAGTTCAAGCAACGGAAACTCGATTACCTTTTTTCCGCGATGTTGACAACCAACGTGGTGCCGAACACGATTGGCTTTCGACCAGTTCACGAGTCGGTGCTTGTTTGTATGTAGACAAATTTGCTGGCAACTTTTCGGGCTTAAAAGCACGCTTAAGTTATTTACGTGACATGGGAATAAACTATCTTTACTTGTTGCCTCCTTTTGAAGCACACCCTGGTAAGAATGATGGTGGATTTGCAATTAAAGATTATGAGCAAATTGCAGCTCATTTAGGTGGTAATAGCCAGTTTAATGAGTTTGTTTCTCTATTAAAAAAATATGATATTGGATTGTGTTTAGATTTCGTGCTCAATCATACTGCTATGTCACATGAATGGGCTCAAAAGGCGATAGCGGGAGAACAAGACTACAAGAACTATTATTGGCTTTTTGAGTCTGAGCAAGAGGCCATACAGTGGCTGAATGGAGTAGAGGACACATTCCCAGAACAAGGGCGTGACATTAGCTTTAATAAAGAGCTGAACTGCTATATTTGGACAACCTTTAATCAGTATCAATGGGACCTAAACTACAGTAACCCTAACGTTTTTTTGGCTATGTTAGAAAAGCTGTTGTCATTGATTAATATGGGGGTCGATGTTCTCAGGCTTGATGCTATTCCGCACATTTGGAAAGAGAAAAATACCAGTTGTAAGAACCGGCCAGAATGTCACTTGTTAGTTGAAGCATATCAAGCGTTTGCATCAATGCTATCTCCAACAGTCAAACTTGTATCAGAAGCCATAGTGTCTCCCGATAAAGTAGAAGACTATATACAAGATGACCGAACCAGCTACGCTTATCGACCCGTACTAACAGCCTCGTTATGGTATTCAATTATGAGTGCCGATAGCTCGGTTATGAGGCATCAGTTATCGCGTTGGAGTGCTTTGCCAAAAAATTGTAACTGGATAAGCTATGTCAATTGCCATGACGATGTACACTGGGTGTTTAGCAATAATTCTTTACTTGAACAAACACCTAGCCTAAAAATCAATCATTTTTACGACAAAATACTTTCTTTCTACATCAACCCCACAGATAGCACTTTTGCCAGAGGAAAACTATTTCAAAGAGCGCGTATAGTAGGCTCAACAGCATCTTTAGCTGGCCTAGAAAAAGCCTTAGATAACTCTGACCAATTGGGGATAGAAAAAAGTGTAGCTCGTATTCTATTGATGCACGCTGTTGTCTTGTCTATAGGTGGTTTACCCATTATCTACATGGGCGACGAAGTCGCTGAACTTAATGATTATAGTTATGTTAACGATCAAGACCTTGCCTATGATTCGCGTTGGATCCACAGACCAAAGCGAAACTGGTTCGCACTAAAAAATGCTTTAGCGCGGCCAAATAGTCCTGAATCTAAAGTGCATTCCAGCTTAACCCAGTTGTGTTTATCCAGAAAAAAATTACCAGTTTTGTCTGGTCATATATTTAAACCAGCATTAACTGACTCGCGACAAGTTTTTGCCTTTACCAGGGAAGATAGCGAATGTGAATTTCTCTTCTTAGGTAACTTCTCCCCATTACCTCAGGTTATCGCCACTTTAGATAGTGCAAAAGAGTTAGCGGCGAATAATTGGAGAGATGTTTTAGATGATGACCCCAAAGAAAAACCATTACCCAAGTCACTAAAGCCTTATCAATATTATTGGCTAATTAGGATTAAAGTTAAAACGGAGATTTAATATGTTAAATGAGAAAAAATTATTGGAATCAGATGAGCTACTTGCGTTGTCTCGTATAGCTATTGAGCGTGAAGATTATGAAGGCGCACTTATGAAGCTAAAGTCAATATTAGATGAGCCAGAAATTCCAGTAGGAGTTTATGCTTTACTAGGAAGGGTATACGCCGCTTTAGAACTGTTCGAAAAAGCAATAATTGCGTTCGATGAGTACCTAATACATAGGCCTGAAGTAGTGCCAGAAAAATTTCATCTAGGAGCTGTGTATAGAGAGATGGGAGAGAACGAAAAAGCACTACAAATCTGGGATGAGGTACTAGATAAAGCTCCTGATTTCCCGCCGGTTTTATATAATCAAGCTCTCTACTACTTAGAAGAAAAAGACGAAGATGGTGCAATAGAAAAGCTTAACTACATTATCGAAAATATAGATCCCGAAGATAACCATGTAGATATGGCTAACCGATTATTATCAACAATCAGCTTAGCTTCATAATTATCTATACTATGGAACAGATTTTATTTACTAGAATTTAAAATCTGTTCCAATAAAAGTTGCATGTCTTCATCCGAAGCTAGCAGGCTTGATATTTTACCGCTAAGTTTAATAATATCATTTTCAGTCAGCTTTTCTGCTAAAGGATGCTTACTAATAATATTCTGGTTCAACTTAAAAATAGCTTCTTGTGGATTATCGTTATAGAGTTTTTTAAGTGCAGAAAAGTCTATGGCTGTAGGCTTTCTCTGTAAGCGTTCACTAACAGCCTCTTTCTTTTTTACTCTACTTTTTTGAGAGTTTTGTTCTAAGCGCTGTATGCTAACTGGCGCAATAGAGCGAACTATCTTTGTCATAGCGGTTACTGCTTATATGCGCCAAGTAAAAACGAATGTGTAGATAAGTCATCGATATTACTTTCTAACTCTGCTGCTGGCTTTGGGTTTTCGTTACTATTGTTAGCAATATTAGGCATTGTTTCCAATGCTTCAATTACACCTTCCATATCTCCATTAAGTGAAGGATTTTCATTATTAATGCTAATACCCAGTTTAAGTTGTTCGATCGCTTCATCTTTTTTATTGTCTAGCGAGAATAAAATACCTTTAGCAAAATTAATCAAATATTCCGGAGTAGCTGAAGTCAACTCTTTTAGCTCAACAGCTCCATCTTCTGTTTGACCTGTTGCTAGCAGGGATAGTGCTAGTTGAAATCGAGCTAGAGAAAACTCAGGTTCAGTTCTTAAACAATCTTTAAAACCCACTATAGCTTCGTTAAACATACCTAAACTAGCGTAAGTTGACGCCAACAAAAATTTCCCTTGATGATGCTCAGGGCTTCTTTCTACTAACTCTTTTAAATAGCTCAGTGCTTTGTCATTTCGCTGATTGTTTGCCGCATCAATCGCTAAGTGAAAAAGCTCGTTAGTAGAGAAGTTCGACGTCATTTAGAAAATCCTTATTCCGCTAAAGTAGTGATGAAATTGTCGTGTTAAGTAAACTAAACCGACTAAGATATAAACACCTTAGAATAGCATTATTGCTTTAGGCTTAGGAAATAGAATATAAGTTTTAGTCATAATATTGTTAGTTAACGTTCAGGTGCTATATCCTAAGTGCTTGCTATATCTTTCTGCTGATTATGAAAAGCCATTTTATGTTCAAATATTTCAAAAATGCTAAGCCAGTCAAGTGGAGCTTTTTCACATAGGCCAGCTTCATAGAAGAACACATCAGAAAAGCTTTGCTGTTCTAATATTCTTATATCGTTATGCTTCGAGTAAAAGTACTGAATATTTTCTAACCATTGGTGGTACTTGTCTTTGTTTAACTGCTCTGCAGAACTTAAATGCCAAACAGCATTATTAAGCATTTCAAACTCTATGGCTTCTTTGGTCAATCTATAACCCAGCTCAACGTCTTCTAAGCCCCAGCCCAAAAACTTTTCATCGAAGAGAGTATTCAAAAATAGCTCTTTTTCTATACAGAAGTTACAACTCCAAAAAAGGTGCCACTTTCCTGCTAGGGTATCTATGGGGCGGTTAAAGCGTTGCTCCAAACTTAAACGAATGTCTTTATGCCATTTAACTTTGTTTGTAATGGCAGCCAACCCCGTTTTATTGTATTGGTTTAGCACTAAGCCTAAATAATGTGGCGGTATCTCATTTCGGGTTCCCAAAACCAACCGCCTTTTGGGTTTACACTTGAAGTACTGGCAGTATTTCGACAGTAGCGTTGGTTCTACAAAGTGATCACCATCTACAAAAACTAGATAAGGATATTTTGCAAGTGCAGCACCTTTGTTCCTTGCTCTGGCTCTAGAGGAGAGTTTGTTTCTAGGTAGGTAAAGGTAGTTGATTTCTATATTGCTTGGAAAGTCAGATAATTTATTGAGCGGTTGGGAACTCCCATCGTCAATAACTATAAGCTCAAACTCACCCTTTGAGTAATCAAGCTTGGCGTAAGAAGCTAGTGCCAAGTTCAGCAATACTGGGTCATCTTTAATAATAATTACAATTGAAAAGTTCATATAAACTAACTACAAAGCCTACAAGTCAGTTTTTATTATAGGCTTTTTACAATTTCTTGAAAGCGCTTTCTTTGGGGTGTAATGTGTAGAGTATATTCACAAGTAAGGAGAAATTTAGTTGGTTCAGCCTCTTTGTATATTGTTAACAAACTATAAGCGTCCGCAAAATATTCCTCACATTATTAATGAGTGCTTAAAAGTAAAAAGCCTAGAACAGCTAATCCTTATTGATAATTCGAAACCTGGTTTAGCTAAACAAATAGACTATCAGTTACCCTCAGAAGTTGTATACATGGGCGATGGCGTAAACCGAGGCGCGAGTTATCGCTTTAGCATTGCTGCAAGCTTGAAGGGAAAAACTGTACTGTGCTTAGACGACGATCTCTTTCTAAGTGCAGAGCAAATAGCGCTCTTGCAGACTAAATTTGCAGAACAGCCAAATAGGATGCATGGGGTTTGGGGGCAGAAAGTGGTAACAAAATATAAGCAGTTGGTATTAGCTGGTGGGCTATATGGCCAAAACACCGAGTTAGATATACTTAACCGCGTTTATATGTTTAGCCCTTATTATGCAGAACAAGCACAAATATTCGCTAAGAATCTTGGCTTTAACCGCTGGAGTGAAATTGGTCCTACGGATGATATCTTGATGAGTTATTCTGGGGATAATAAGCCACTATGCCATGATGTAGGGGCTATTCAAGACTGCCCTAGCTCTAATGCACCTGGGGTAGCTATTTGGATGAGTAAAGGCTTTCACAAAATTAGATCTCAGCTTGTAAGCTGTATTTTGGAATACAAGAGTACACATCACTTAGGGGGCTAACGCCCTTAAGCTCTTTCTTCACTCATGTGCAGGGCGTTCCGACTAGCATTGCATTTACTGATCCTACGAGCATTAAAGAGTTTCACTACTTGTGGATATCAAGGCATGAGGGGAGCAGCGTCGCGAAGGCTAGGTACATCGCGCTGTTTTTATGGCTTTCAACTTGACGTTAATATCAAGCACCTTGCCGATATAAAACTATCTTAAGTTAAATATTGTTATGTGTCAGATCAACTATTGATAAATAGTTTCCTAGTAAGTCACTGACTTTATGTAAAATGCTGTTTTTATTAAATTAAATATAGAACTTAAAATACAAGGAAGTTAAGAAATGAAGTTTTGGAAGTTGTTATCTGTTGTCTCCGTATTAAATTTAGCTGCTTGTGGTGGGGGAGGTAGTGACGGAGGCGGTGGCAACTCAGATATTGAAGATTCTACAATTCTTTCTAGTCAATACCTACCAGCTCAAAGTGGAGCTGTTTGGCGCTACTCCGATGTGAATACTGGCCAGATTTATCAGCTTTCCAGCTCCAGTGTTGCTTCATCTTCAAATAATACAGAGCGCTTTACGTTAAATTGGGAGCACAGTGGCTTTAAGCAATCCTTTAACTACTCACAAGGAGAGCTATTTATTGAGAGCCTTCACGTTGATCAGCTTATTATTGATGGAAAAAATTACAAACTAAATTTCAATCTTTCCGATAACCCAATGCTTTTGTTACCCGAATTTGCACAGGAAGGAAAACGCTCAGATCTCGGATACAAAGACTTGGGAGTCACTATTAGCCCAAGTATTGGTGCAACTTATGGCGACTACTTGCAAGAGTGGGTATATCACGGGATCGATACGGTTGTCACCGCCTCGGGTAATTATGAAGCGCTACATATTAGTTACTGGTTGGCGCTTAATGTGTCAGTAGACGTTGATGACTTGGGAGTCACTGTTAGTGAGCAGATACGCCTCGAGCAAGAACTGTGGTTTAGCCCTTCTATAGGTATTGTTAAATTAGTCGACCGTAGTGAATCAGCAACTCAGCCACTTGAGTTATCTCTTATTAGCTTTAATAAGTACCAAGATGATGCTGGGAATGCTAGCGAGTTACCGGTGAATATTAGCATTGACCAAGAAAGCCCATGGCGTAACCCTAATGCTGCCTATGGTTTAGATCAATATTACGGTACTTGGGGAAATCAAAGTTACACATGCAATCCTGATCTTTCGAGTACCTCTACATATGAATTAACGGTTGCAGAAGAATTATTAACTTTACGCACTACGACCTACGATAGCCTTTATTGTATTAATGCTGGTACTGATATCCACAAGACAGAGTCAATAAAATCGGGAACATATAAGTTTGTTGATAATGGAGATGCATCCTCAAGTATCTCCTTAGTTCTTACTGTAGATAGTCATCAATCTAGAGCTCTAAACGGTAGCAGAGAGTGGGGAGAATATGAGGAAATGCGGACAGGCGGAGGGGAAATGCTAACGCTAGAAAAGCTGGATAATTCTCGAATTAATTTGGGAGTTTATGAAGCTGAAACTCTGTATCTCAATGAATTGAATTTTATTGCGCCTTAGATTATTGAGGTAAATATCGCCAGAAAAAGCTCAAGCCAGTTCTTGAGCTTTTTTCTTGCTTTAATAAAGCGTTGCGGGCTTATCCACTTTCCCCACTTTCTCACATAGTCGTAATTCACCACGCGTGGCTCACCAACTTCTTCCGGTTTGATTAGCATGTTGCTGTAAATGTTTGCTCGAACCAGCAGCGCCTATAAAGTGCTTATC
>NZ_JAUORQ010000007.1:0-270854 GCF_030548085.1 Agarivorans sp. 2_MG-2023 | reverse complement strand
CCATGCCGAACTCAGAAGTGAAACGCAACTGCGCCGATGATAGTGTGGGGTTTCCCCATGTGAAAGTAGGTCACCGCTAGGCTCTCAATTAACTAAACCCCAAAGTCGTCAGACTTTGGGGTTTTTTATTGCCTGAATGAAAGTGAAATGATTTAAAGCAGGGTGTAATTGCTAAATTGACAACCTGTCCTAACCACTACTAACCATCAAATAAACTGCTGCGTTATGCGAAAGTTGGGATGCTAAGCGCCTAGGAGTGCGTTACTGACGACACTTTTACGCTTTGTTGATGGCTTTCTTAGTGACCTTGCAAATCCTTTGTTACAATGAACTTAGCATAGAGCGACCAACCAAGAATTTATAATAATGACCCCACGCTTTTCTCGTAATGCCTCTTTACTGTCTCTGCCTAAAATAGCTCAAGATCCTGAGCGGTATGAGGTGTTATTGAGCGCTAAAGCATATCGATTAAAACTACTAGAGTTAATTGCTCAAGCTGATTCACGAATCTATATTGTGGCGCTTTATCTAGAAGACGATGAAGCCGGCCGTTCTGTTATGGATGCTCTCTATGCAGCCAAACGCCAACGCCCTGACTTGGAAATAGTGGTATTAGTTGATTGGCATAGAGCACAGCGCGGTTTAATTGGGCAACAAGATGCTCAAGGCAATGCAGCGATGTATCGCGAGTATGAAGCAAAGTATCCAGGCTCTGTGAGACTGCTTGGCGTACCTGTTAGCCATAGAGAGTTATTTGGGGTTCTTCATCTAAAAGGCAGTATTGTTGACGACACCGTGATTTATAGTGGCGCCAGCATCAACGATATTTATCTTGAGCAACAGCAGCGCTATCGTTCCGATCGTTACCAGTTGTTAGGTAACCAACGTTTAGCTAACGCAATGGTAAATTATGTCGATCAATTTCTCATTGATTGTGACGCAGTTTCTAGTCTGTCTACAGCGACACCGTTAAGCACCCGAATGCTTAAACCTGCAATACGGCGCTTGCGAGTCACTTTGCAACGCGAACAATACAACTATTATCCGCAGGACCTCAGCGAGAGCCAAGTAGGAGTGACTCCTTTACTTGGTTTGGGGCGTCGCCAAAACCTGTTAAACAAAACCATTCGCCAGTTGGTGGTGAGTGCACAACACCAACTCACAATATGTACCCCTTATTTTAATCCCCCTAGCTCTTTGTCTAGAGAAATAACTAAAGCGCTTAAGCGTGGGGTAAAGGTTAAGCTCATTGTTGGAGATAAAACGGCCAGTGATTTTTATAGCGATCCTGAGCAAAGCTTTAAAGTCATTCATGCTTTGCCTTACTTGTATGAATGTAATTTAAACAAGTTTGTAAAACGCCAGCAGCGTTATATCAATAACGGCTTGCTAAGCATTAATGTTTGGTCACATGAGAAAAATAGCTTTCATGTGAAGGGGATTTGGGTTGATGAGCGGTTTACCTTACTGACCGGGAATAATTTGAACCCAAGAGCTTGGAACCTCGATTTAGAAAACGGCTTGTTGCTAGATGACCCCAACGGTTTGCTGCACGCTAAGAGAGATGAAGAACTTAATAATATTCTGCGCCATACCAGCTTGGTGCATAAGCCGTCAGATCTCGAACAACTTAATCAATACCCACTGCCAGTGAAGCGTTTGTTAAAGCGTATCTCTCGAGTGCGCGCTGACCGTTTACTAAAACAAATTTTGTAGCATCAAGTTTAAAAAAAAGCCCAGCTGAAGCTGGGCTTTTTAATGCGTATAGTTAGCTAAAGCTTAAACCACAGGCGCAGTGTTTTAGTTTCTGTTAGCTAGGGAAAGAAAAATTAACGCCTTCCCTCACCGAAGATGAAGGCCAGCGCTGGGTAATGGTTTTACGTTTTGTATAAAAACGCACGGCATCTGGTCCATAGGCATGTAAATCACCAAACAACGAACGCTTCCAGCCGCCAAAGCTGTGAGAAGACACTGGTACAGGTAAAGGAACGTTAATACCTACCATGCCTACTTGAATGTTGTCTGAGAAGTAACGTGCGGCTTCGCCATCACGAGTATATAAACAGGTGCCATTGCCAAATTGATGCTGATTAATGAGCTGCATCCCTTGTTCCATGCTGTCTACGCGGACCACACATAATACCGGCCCAAAAATCTCCTCTTGGTAGGCTTTCATGTTACTGGTTACGTGGTCGATTAAGGTACCGCCAACAAAAAAGCCATCGGGATAGCCTGCCACCTGAGGGTTCCGGCCATCAACCACCACTTTCGCGCCGTCTGCCTCTGCGCTGCTAATGTACATAGCAACTTTGTCGCGTTGCTCCGCGGTAATCAGTGGTCCAAAATCATTTTCTTTATTCGAATAAGCGCCCACTTTTAGGCTTTGCATGGCATCACTTAGACCCGCAATCAGTTTGTCGGCTGTATCATCGCCTACTGCAACGGCTACCGATAATGCCATGCAGCGTTCGCCAGACGAACCAAAAGCAGCACCAAGCAGTGAGTTAACGGCGTTGTCCAAATCGGCATCTGGCATAATTATCGCGTGGTTTTTTGCGCCACCTAATGCTTGGCAGCGCTTACCGTTGGCGGTCGCTGTGGCATAAATGTATTCGGCAATTGGGGTTGAGCCAACAAAACTAACCGCAGCGACTCGTGAATCACTAAGTAGGGTGTCTACGGCTTCTTTATCGCCATTTACTACGTTGAATACGCCATTGGGCAAACCCGCCTCATGTAATAGTTCAGCAATCAACAAGGTGGCTGACGGATCTCGTTCCGATGGTTTTAGTACAAAGGTATTTCCACACATAATCGCCATTGGAAACATCCACATCGGCACCATTACTGGGAAGTTAAAAGGAGTAATACCTGCGACAACACCCAGAGACTGAAATTCACTCCATGAATCAATGCCCGATCCCACGTTTTTACTGTGTTCGCCTTTCAGTAACTCAGGGGCATAACAAGCATATTCAACATTTTCGATACCGCGAGTCAGCTCACCCATAGCATCGTGTACTATTTTGCCGTGCTGCTGGCCTACTAATTCACAGATTTGCTCGGCATTTTCTTCCAGCAAGCTTTTGTAGCGAAACATGATTTGAGCACGTTTAGCGACAGGTGTATTTCGCCAGGCAGGAAAAGCGGCCTGAGCTGCCGATATAGCTTGTTCTACGGTAGCTTTAGGCGCTAATGCCACTTGGTTAGCAACTTTACCGGTTGAGGGATTGAATACATCTTGTAAACGGCTGTGTTCTGTTTGTGTCTCGCCGTTAATTAAGTGACCAATGATAGACATGTTATGTTCCTTTTCCTTAAAAGCTTAGGCGTGGCCTGATAAGTGCTGAATCGTGTCGCCTAATGCATTAAATAGGCTGTCAATTTCGTTTGCGGTAACCGTAAACGGAGGCGCAATTTGTATAGTGTCTGCACCATAGCGTACGTAGAAACCTTGCTGCCACATCGCTTGTGCGACTAAATAAGGGTTTAGCGCTGGCTCCCCTGGTGCGTGTACAAGATTTAACCCTACTGCCAAACCCATATTACGAATATCACTGACTAACTCTAAGCCAGCTAACTGATGGGCGGCTCGCTCTAGTAATGGAGACATTTCTCGTGCCCGCTCAATCGTATGCTCTTTCTCTAATAAATCTAGAGTGGCCAAGGCTGCTGCACACGCAATGGGGTGAGCTGAATAAGTATATCCATGTGGCAATTCCAACATATAGTCCGGGCCACCTTCTGCCATAAAGGTATCGTAAATTTCCTGCTTACAGGCTACGGCACCCATGGGAATAACACCATTTGTCAGCTGTTTAGCCATGTTGATGATGTCGGGGGTTACACCACACGCTTCGGCACCGGTTTTATAGCCTAAGCGACCAAAGGCGCATATCACTTCATCAAAAATAAGCAGTATTTGGTGTTGGTCGCAGATCTCACGCAAACGCGTTAAATAGCCGAGCGGTGGAGGAATAACTCCGGCGCTGCCAGCCATGGGTTCTACAATGACGGCGGCAATGTTAGAGGCATCGTGAACTGCAATTAAATCCAATAGGTCATTAGCCAGTTCGGCGCCTTTCTCTGGCTGACCTTTGGTAAAGGCATTTTCTGGCAATACGGTATGGCGCATATGTGCGGCATCGACCCCCGCGCCAAAAATAGCGCGATTGGGCCCTATACCACCTACTGAAATACCGCCAAAATTCACCCCGTGGTAACCCTTACCACGGCCGATTAATTTGGTTTTACTGGCTAAACCCTTCTTTCGCCAGTAAGCGCGAGCAATTTTGAGTGAGGTATCTGCTGATTCTGAACCCGAACCAGTAAAAAACACTCTATTTAGTCCTGCCGGCATAAACTCAGTGATTTTTTCCGCCAGTTGGAATGACGCTGGATGACCAAACTGGAACGCTGGCGAATAATCTAGTTGGTTGGCTTGCTTAGTAATTGCCTCGGTAATCTCTTGGCGGCCGTGCCCCAAGCCACAGGTCCATAAACCAGACAGGCCATCAAAAATTTTTCGGCTATCGGCATCATAGTAATAATTGCCTTTGGCTTGTTTGATGATGCGTGGGTCTTGTTTGAACTGGCGATTACCCGAATAGGCCATCCAATGACTATCGAGCTGATTTTGCGTAATGCCCATTTGTTCTAGTGTTGCCATTTGCATCCCCAAGCAAGCTTCATTTGTTGGTTTAGCTTAAAACTCGCTTTACGTTTCATCAATGTGTATCTTTCAAACTAAAGTTTCATAAAGGTGAAACAAAATGCAGAAGATACTCGGCCAGTTAAGCGATATTGATTTACGTTTGCTCAAAGTATTTAGAGTGGTGGCCGATTGCGGCGGCATTTCAGCGGCTGAAGTTGAACTGAACATTGGTCGCTCTACCATTAGTCGGCATGTGAAAGACCTAGAGATTCGACTCGGGGTAACCCTATGCCAGCGTGGGCGAGCAGGTTTTGTGCTTAGTCCTGAGGGGCAGCATGTTTATCAATCTAGCTTACGCCTAATGGGCGCGTTAGATGAGTTTCGTGCCGATGTACAAAGTTTGCATAAAGACATGACGGGCAAGCTGGCCATTGCCCTGTTCGATAAAACCGTTACCAACCAGCAGGCTAAGATCTCAGAAGCACTACAGTTGTTTGACCAACGTGCGCCCAAGGTTAGCTTAGATTTATACGTAGAAGCTCTTTCAGTGATTGAAAGTGGAGTGATCGAGGGGCGCTATCAGCTGGGAATTGTGCCGGGTCAGCGACAATCTAGTAGCCTTAACTACCAATATTTGTTTGATGAGAAAATGGCGCTGTATTGTGGCTATCACCATCCTCTATTTAAACGCAGTGATATAACCATTAGTGCGCAAGAAATAGTTGCTCAAAAATATGCAGGTCTTGGCCACCACTCCCCTAATATGGAGACTTCGCAGCGCAAAGGTTTTAGCCGCCAAGCGACTGCCTACGATCAAGAAGCGATTGCTACTTTGCTATTGTCAGGCGCTTATTTGGCTTATTTGCCCGAGCATTACGCTAGGAGCTTTGTGGAACAAGGCATGATAAGAGCATTAGGGGGTGAAGACTTTGCTTATCACTGCCCATTTTTAGCTGTAACGCGTCATTCGCCAAAGCCTTCTCGAATTCTAGCCTGTTTTATCGATTGCTTGAATCAAGCTCACGGTGTTCAGTAAGGGCAAATGCTAACGCATTAGATGACTTAACCAGGCGCTAATCGCTTTCACTTGGCTGGGCGATACACTATGAGCCATATCAAACTGCTGAAATTCCACTTGATAGTGTTGAGCTTGCAACTGGTTAAAGGCTTGTTGGCCGAGGTTTAATGCCACTACGTCATCTTGGCGACCATGTTGAATTAACACTGGAGTGTTAGTTTGCAACGCTGTTGTGGGCAGGCTTTCTGCTAATAAGTAAGTAGACATGCATAACAAGCCACCCAAGCTATTTGGGTAATTTAAGGCACACTGATAGGCAACGGCACCGCCTTGGGAGAAGCCAGCAATAAAGATCTTCTCGCTAGCAATACCCAACGTAACTTGTTGCTGAATGACTTGCTCAATCTGTTCGCTTACCTCATCTAGGTGGGAATGGTTAATCTGTCTTTCGGGCGAAAAGGCTAAAATATCGTACCAGGCAGGCATGAAATAACCGGCATTTACCGTTACCGATCGAGTCGGTGCTGCCGGAAAGATAAAACGTACTGCGGCATCGGCAGGCAGTTTGAGTTGTTTTGCCAAAGGAACAAAGTCTTCAGGCCCCGCGCCTAATCCGTGCAACCAAATTACACAGTGGCGCGCCGGTTGTTGTGGTTCTACAGTAATAGCATTATCAAGCATCGAGTTTCCTTTGCTGAATGAGAATCTTCTCTGTAAGCTGTGCAAAATTTTAAGCAACGGGCATTGTATGCCAATACCTCGGAGAGACAAGCATGCAAGAACTAATAGATGAAATAAGGGATGCAGACCAATCGGGTGCTTACCCAAGCGATCTTCCTACAGAAGCTCAATTAGTTGAAGTAGAAGAGCTCATTCTCATCCCGATGCCTGGTGACTTACGTGCTTTTCAACTTACCGTAAGTAATGTTGCTATTGGAAGTTTAGAGCCGGTGACGATTAGTGACCCGTATTTACATACTTACTTACCGGAAGTTGCCGCTACCGCTTGGAATTTGGGTTTGCCACGTGAGTTTATTCCTATTTGCCAGAACGGCGATAATTTTTACTTTATTAGTCAAGAAGGTGAAATAGGTTACTGGCAGGGTCAAGAGGATTTAGTTCCTGAATGGGATACCATTTGGGATTGGGCAACTGAAGTATGGATGCAAAGCTAAGTCGCTAATGGATGAGAAGCAGCAGTACCTTGCCAAGTTTTGGCTGGTGATCGGTCATATTCCTGAGGGGCGAGTCGCCACTTATGGTGGTGTAGCCGAAATGGCCGGTTACCCAAGAATGGCTAGAGCGGTAGGGCGCTGCCTTAAAAGCTTACCAGAAGGTTCCAGTTTGCCTTGGCATCGAGTAATAAATGCCAAGGGCATGATTTCATTTCCTGAGGGTTCTCCTCAGTACCAAACGCAGCGGCAACGTTTAGAAGACGAAGGCATTGTTTTTCGCAATAATAAAGTGCCTCTCGCTCAACACCGTTGGTTGGGCGACTAGCCCAAAACTATCGCGCTTAGCTGTTACTGCTTTTGTTCGCCTAGGTGTAAGCTTAACTTGTGCTCTAAGTAATCACTAGACAGGCCTGTGAGTTGCTTTAGCTGCTGCAGTTCTTCTTGTTGTTGCTTATTTAAACTAAAGATTTCTTTCACTGCGAGTTTGTTGTTTTTTATCGACGATAGGGGAAAGGGTACAACGTTACTCACTTGGCGAGTCGCGTAAGTTTTATTGGCTTGGTAACTATCTACATTGCAAAACTGCTTAGCATTAACAGTAAGCAAGCGTCTCTTTTTAAGATCGTGTAATACCATGATCTACCACTCTCTATTTATCGTTTAAAACTACTGAGCAATAGAGTCACTATTTGTTGGCTTGACCATCACTGGATATTCGTTGACAGCCGGTTGGTAAGTGCTTATTGCTACTTTATTCTAGCTTGAGCTAGTTGTTGTTTTTATCATTGACGCACTCAGCTTAGGCCAACCAATACTCAAATCAATGGTTAATTTTGCGCTTAGACGGTGGACCACTGTTATGTTGCTGATTTAACTTTAATAAGGCCTAAAATTCCAAGGAGAACCTAGCTGTAAAAGAAGTTTTACAATAAGACTAAAGTTGTAGCTAAAGCCTATACTTGTTGCTTGGTACCGTTTTAACTTGAACCTAATGTTCTGCTAGTTACACTGCATATTACTGAATAACTTTGATCAAGTAGCCACGATTTGCCTGAGCTTCCGTTAACCTTATCAACTCCCGCGGTAAAACCATGGTTTTTGTATATCATTCGTACCAAAAACCAGCATCTTTACACTGGAGTTACCACAGATGTAGAGCGCCGCTTTAGCGAGCACCAGCAAGGTGGGTTAAAAGGAGCTAAAGCGCTGCGTGGTAAAGGCCCATTGGTTTTGGCATTTCAACAGCTCATGGCGTCTAAGCAGCAAGCAATGCGCTTAGAATATGCTATTAAACAACTCTCAAAGTCGAAAAAAGAGTTGCTGGTCGCGGGCAAGTTAGATTGGCAAAACCTTTTGTAAACGGGCCTTATTCAGGGCTATTTTGCCAATCTTCTAAGCCGTAACGTGCCAATATTTTTTCCAGTTCTCCAGTTTCGCGCATCGCAACAATTGCCTCACTGAGCTGAGAGGACAAGGCTCTACTTTGTGGATTACTGGGTGAAAAAGCGATGTATACCAAACTTGATTCAAACTCTTTAGCAAAGCGAATCTTTTGGTTATCTCCTTGCTGATGGCTGTAATAACTTGCCACGCTTTTGTCTTCGATGTACCCATCAATTCGCCCTTCTTGTAATAGCTTATGCATCTTTACTAAGGGCTGGTCACTGCGTACGGTGACGAGGTTTCGTTTGTGCTGCTTCGCTGATACGTAGCTATCGATAGCGGGACCATAATCATAATTAGCAATGACAGCAATACGTAGTTCTTCCAAGGATTCAATACCTTGATATTGCCAGGTGCTATCATTGCGCATTACCAATACTTGGGTCGCGCGGCCAATGGCTTCACTAGGGTAAATAAAACCCTCGGCTTCACCATTTACGGCGCCAATCACACCTTGATAAACCCCTTTCTCACTATGCCTTAATGCTCGTGTCCATGGCATTTCGCGAAAGTTAACCTGATATTTAGGGCTAAAAGCGCGCTGAATGATTTCTATCGCATAACCAGGCAGCCGACTATTGGGTTTACAGTTAAATGGGCACCAGCGGTCTGCAGCAAACGTTAATTGTTCAGTTTGGTTGGCCTGAAGTTGCCAAGGTAGGCCGGCCAAAACTAAGCTGACAACGGCGAGGGCGACCTTTAGCAAGGGAAGCTTATGTAAATGGAACAAACGAACAGCATCGGGGAAAATCTCAATACAACAAACTTTGACAGTGCATTATGCTGATTTAATAAAGGATTGTATTGGAAAGGCTTAGCATATTGAGTGAACAAACTAAGCTTGCTGTCTACTAAAGTTGACAGTAAATACTTCAGTTTAGCGAGAGCGCTCATTCTCTCGCTATTCGGCCTAGTTATCTATAACTGGTGCGGTGGTGTCTTTGCTTTTGGGTTTACGTAAGCTACGTTTACCGATTAACACTAATGGTAAAACAATCATTGCTGCGCCTAACCAAGTGAGCGCATCAGGCATTTCATTAAAGCTGACCCAACCAACCACTGCTGCGCCTATTAAGCCGGTGTACTCGGCGCTGGCAATAGTATTGGCATCGGCGGTTCGATAAGCCACAACAGAACCAGCATGTAAAAACAGAATAAACAAACTACTGCCGCCAGCAAGAGTGACCAACTCCCAGTTAATGCCATGTAATTCTGGCCACGCCAACAGCAAGGTGGCAGGTACTACCATTACATTGGTCCAAAACAAACTGGTAACAACCGACTCCTGCTTAGGAATGTATTTCACGGTTAAGTTACTCAAAGCCAGTGTTAAGGCGGTGCCAAGAGCCGCCGCTGCGCCCCAGTTAAACTCTGTAGGTCTGATAATAACCAGAACCCCAATAAAACCGATGGTAGCAGCTACCATTTGAGTGCGGTTAACGGTGCTTTTATGCAGCCACATGCCTAGCGGTAACATCATAATTGGCGCGGCGTAAAACAAAGCGTTAGCAGTGGCTAGCGGCAAGGTCATTAATGCCACTACCATACAGCCCGAGCCCGCTAACCATAAATGTCCTCGCACCACGTGGATCAGCGGCTTTTGAGGTAGTTTATTCTTCGTGAATAAAAACAGCGGTAACAACAGCATTAAGGTACAAAGTTGACGGTACAACAATATCTCGAATACCGAGGCTTGCTCGCCGGCTATTTTCATTAACGCATCGGATAGCACCGCAATTTGGTTGGCCACCACCAAAATAACAATGGCGACAAGAGTGTAATTGTTTCGCATGCTTGCCCCCTATGCTGTAGCTAGTGTTGAATAGAAAAGGCAGTGTAGAGACTTGTGAAACATTAAAAAAATGATAATAATTTAAAATACATGAAAAAAATGAATGTATTTTTATGCGAACACTTCCACCATTAAACGCCTTAGTCGCTTTTGAAGCTGTTGCTCGCAACCAAAGTGTGGCTAAAGCTGGCAGCGAACTAGGGATTAGCCAGAGTGCAGTGAGCCACCGCTTGCGCTTACTTGAAGATTACTTAGCAGAACCGTTGTTTGAAAAAGTTGGCCGACAACTGCAGTTGAGCGATACCGGGCGCGGGTACTTTGTAGAAGTAGAGCGTATTCTCAATGAGCTCAGTCATCTTACTCGACAAGTTAAAGGCGAGGGTATCGATCAGCTGCGACTTACCTCTTATAGTTCGTTTGCGCTTAAGCGTTTAGTGCCTTTGTTGCCTAGTTTTCGAGCGCGACATCCCGATATTGATTTACGCCTACAAATGGTGACCGAAGAACCGCTGCTTTCCAGCAAAACCGGTGACTTGTTTATTTGTTTTACGGCCACTGCTCCTGGTTATGTGAGCCGACTGTTACACAAAGAGCGCTTAGTGGCGGTGTGTTCACCAAGTCTCTACCAAGAAATCGACCATCAAAATTGGCGACAAGATTTACTCAACTTTCCGCTGCTTTCTTGCGACTTAGACGAAGATGCTAAGCAGCCCGGAGGTGATTGGGCAGTATGGTCGAAAGGGCTTGGTATTGCTTTGCCGGTCAACCAAGGCTTTCATAGTTTTAGTCATCAAGTATTAGCGTTAGAGGCGGCAGAAACAGGTCAAGGGATTGCTCTGGTCAGCGACTTTATGGTGGAGAAAGATATTCGCGAAGGCAAATTGGTCGATCTGCCAGTATCGTCGGTTTACACCGGCTACGATTTTTACCTGTGTTTTAAACAAGCACGCAGCCGCGAACAAGGCTTGCGGGCTGTGGTTGATTGGCTCGTAGAAACGGCAGCTAGCCCCCTAGAGCGCTAAATGTACTTTATCAGCCAGCATGCAGTGCTATCTTTGGGTGATCCTATTTTGCGGAGGCCGTCGGTAGGTAGCGACTTGAAAAGGTAATTGGCTACCTTGTTGGTTTAATCTGCGAGTAACTTTACCAATAACAAGCTCAGGCTGTCCACAAAGTCTACGCGTAAAATGGCAAACTCGTCATTTTGCATAACCTGTTGCATAGTGGCCGAAGGGTGGCTGGTATGCCAGCAACCAATCACACTTTGGTAAAGAAACATAACTTTAGTAATAGCTTGTTGTTGGTTAGCTTGTGGTGACCAATGCATAAACAAGGCACATAGCTGTTCTGCCATTGCTTTTAAATCACGTTTGAAACTAATCGCTTGTTCTATGTTTTCTTGCTTCTCTAAGACCGTGTGCAAAATAGCCGACAAGTAACAAAAGGTGGGTTGAGCTGCGATGGTTTCGGCTAATACTCTTGGCTTTAAGCTTTGTTTAGAGAGGCGCTCAATATCTATCAGTAGGTGGTTGGCCTCTTCCAAGTACAACGCCATAAATAAACTTTCTTTGTTGGCGAAGTAGCGATATAGCGCGGGTTTAGACAATTCCAGGTCATTGGCCAGCTGGCTTAATACCACACTCTCATAGCCGTGCTCGGTCAAGGCTTGCTTGGCAGCGTGTAAAATTTGCTGCCGACGAAGTTGTTTTTGTTCAGGGCTAATCGCGCGCTTTTTTATTGCTGTATCCACGGTTTTTTTCATTAAGCTATTGATAGTTTTACCTTAGCCAGTAATGGCCAGAAAAGCCATTAATCATATGAGTGATCGCTTACAAGTCTTGCTTTCGCTAAAGCATACTGCGCTTGAGCTTCTAAACTTGTTGTATGAATAAGCAGGTTTTCAACTCAATCTTGCGATCTGTCGGTCACTATTCGGTTAAGTTACCATTGGAAACTTGCATATTCATTAAGCTACGCTATATAAGTTACTGTGGGTATTTTAATTGCTTGTGTCGATATTTCAAGTAAGGCAAGGAGCCAAGGTGAAGCTAACAAGACGTAAATTGTTGCAATATGGCGCTGTTACTGCAGCAGTTGTGGGTGGAGGGTCTTGGCTATTCTCCCATTATCCTCTGCAGTTTACACCCCAAGCTGGTCTGCGTTTGTCAGCTCAACATCAGCAAATCTTTTGGGCGCTTATTCCGGCTTTTTTAGAGGGTGGCGTCGCGGCAGATGACAAACCAGCCTTACAGCAAGTTCTTGCTAACATCGATCATGCTTTTGCAGTGTTGGAACCGCATACTCAGGCTGAGTTAAGGCAGCTACTCGATCTGCTTCAGTCACGAGGCGGTTGGTTATTATTAAGCGCTGGTGCTAGTCAGCTTAGCCAGCTCTCTTTGCAACAAAAATTACAGATATTGCAGCAATGGCAGTGGCACTATTTGCAGTTACTTCGCCAAGCTTATCAAGGCCTGCACGAACTGATTATGGCTGCTTGGTATGGTGATCCTGTGTCTTGGGATCTACTTAACTACCAATTACCCGCTCAAGCAAAAGGACTGCTTAATGATTAAGGATATTATTGCTGAAGGCTTAGCGGCGGGTTGGCAGCATATTGATGGTGCTGAACAGCAACAAGATAAAAGCCTAGAGTGCGATGTATTGATAGTTGGCAGCGGCGCGGGTGGTGGAATTACTGCTCAAGTATTAACTCAAGCTGGCTTGAAGGTGCTTATTGTTGAAGAAGGCCCACTGAAAAGTAGCCAAGACTTTAAGATGCAGGAGCGCCAAGCCTACCCCGACCTTTATCAAGAGTCGGCAGCTCGAAAAACCAAAGATAAAGCGATAGGGATTTTTCAGGGGCGCTGTGTTGGGGGGTCTACCACGGTAAATTGGACAACTTCACTCCGTACCCCAGAGCATACCCTCAGTCATTGGCAGCAACGTTGGGGCTTTACCCAGATTAACGCTGTATCACTGGCGCCTTATTTCCAACAAGCTGAACAAATGTTGGGCATACAACCTTGGTTAACGCGTAACCAAAACAACAGCTTACTGGCTAAAGGTTGCGATGCCTTGGGCTGGTCATATCAAGCCATTCCACGCAATGTAAAACAGTGCTGGGATCTAGGTTATTGCGGGATGGGCTGCCCAACCAACGCCAAGCAATCAATGTTAGTCACCACTATTCCAACGGCCTTAAATGCTGGCGCTAGCTTGTTAAGCCGATTTAGGGTTCAGCAGCTAACCATTGAAAATGACCAAGTGGTGGGGGCGCAGCTTACCGCTCTAAACAAGAATCAACGAGCCACTAAGCGGGTATTTACTATTAAGGCTAAACACGTGGTGTTGGCAGCGGGAGCGATTGGCTCACCAGCTATATTACTGCGCTCAAAAGTGCCAGACCCTTATCAACGAGTGGGCAAGCGCACCTTTCTTCACCCGAGTGTAATGAGTGGTGCATTGTTTGAGCATGTAGTGGCGAGCCATCAAGGCGCACCGCAATCGGTATATTCTGACCACTTTGTTTGGCAAAACGGCAGTGAGGGCGCGTGTGGTTATAAACTCGAAGTGCCACCGGTACACCCTATTTTATTGGCAACCAAAACAACTGGCTTTGGCCAATTTCATAGTGAGATGATGCAGCAGATTAATCACCTGCAAGTGACCATTGCTTTATTACGTGACGGTTTCCATGACGATAGTGTTGGTGGCCAAGTACAGCTGCGTAACGACGGAAGCCCGGTGCTAGATTACTCGATTAGCGATTATCTGTGGCAGGGTGCACGCCGTGCCTTATTAAGCATGGCTGAGCTGCAGTTTGCGGCAGGAGCAAAAAAGGTTTACCCCTTACATGAGCAAAGCCAATTGGTGAGTTCTTGGGCTGAGGCTAAAAAGCTCATCAAGCAGTTGCCCATGCAGGCTTTAGCGACACGCTTGGCTTCTGCTCATGTTATGGGAGGTTGCGCCATGGGAGGAGACGAGCAAAACTCAGCGGTTGATGAAGCCGGAAATTATCGCTGGCTAAGTGGCTTAAGTGTGATTGATGGTTCGGTGTTTCCCACCAGTTTAGGGGCTAATCCGCAACTGAGTATTTATGCCATGGCACTACGAAACGCTGAATTATTGGCTAAATCACTGCGTAGATAGCTTAATCGCTGAGCCAGCATTTACAAAGCTAGCGCGGCACTGCTAGTCTTTAATAAAGCTTAAAATAGGTGTTGCTTCATGTGGTTACAACGTTTGGTTAGATTGAAAGCGCGACCGCGCGGCTTTCATTTAATTACCGAAGAGTTGATTTTACAGTTACCGGAGTTACAAGACTTCAAAGTGGGTTTATGCCACCTTTTGTTGCAGCATACCAGTGCCAGCTTAAGCTTGAATGAAAACGCCGACCCTACTGTTCGCGCCGATTTAGAAGCCCATCTCAATAAAATGATTCCCGAGAACGCGCCTTATTTTCAGCATACCTATGAGGGTGCCGACGACATGCCTGCACATATCAAAAGCAGTTTGCTTGGCAGCCAAATCACCCTACCTGTGAATCGAGGGGAGTTTGCCTTAGGAATTTGGCAGGGGATTTATTTAGGCGAACACCGCAATGATGGTGGCAACCGCCAGTTAATCGCGACCATTAGTGGCGAATAATACTTGGTGTAAAACGCTTACTTGTTATTAGCGCGTGTGACCCAATATCTTGAAGATACTCATTACTTAAGTTGGTGCTATGGATTTATTGGCGATCTTCATTTTTACGTTTATTGTGATGTTCTTTTGGCGACGCCGAAAAGACGCAGAACGTGCTCAGCATCTGATTAAGCAAAAGTGCCAAACTTTAGATCTACAGTTACTTGAAGTTAACTTTACCCAAGAAAAACCGCAAAAAATGGCAGGTTACTGGCGCTGGTGTCGCTTCTACCAATTCGAGTTTTCGTCTACCGGTGATAGCCGCTACCAAGGTGTATTGATAATGGCCGGCAGCCAGTACAAGTTTGATTTGCCGGTCTATAAGGTTGGGGACGACCTTTATCAAGGCTGAATCTCTTCGTTTTAATCATCTGTTATCAGAATGGATCTTTCACACGTCATGAAGCTCTTTATATTTCTTCTATTGCTGTTGCCTAATATTGTATTTTCAGCTGTCGATTTAGTAAAAGTTGAAAAATCAAAAAATAGAATGTACTTGTTGGAAAAAGGACAAGTTGTAAAAGAATACCATGTGGCGTTTGGAGCTAATCCTAAAGGCCACAAGCAGCAAGAAGGGGATGAAAAAACACCTGAGGGTGTTTATCAACTAGATTATAAAAAAGAGAATTCGTCTTTCTATCGCGCTATGCATGTGAGTTATCCGAATAAGCAAGATAAGGCTAATGCCACAAAGCTCGGAGTATCTCCAGGCGGATTCATAATGGTCCATGGCCAACGCAATTGGCTTAGCTGGCTAGCGCCAGTGACACAGCATTTTAATTGGACGAATGGTTGTATAGCCTTAACAAATTCAGAAATGGATGAGTTTATGGAGTTAGTTAATGTAGGCACAAATATACAAATAGATTGGTAGCTCAACCCCCACTTGTTAGCTGCTGAGGCCTACATCAAACGAGTTGTTAATCGTACATCAGCTTTTCCGCTTTTTGATGATCGAACTCTTTCAAGGACTTCCTTGCCAACATTCTAAATGGCAGCGCTTTTACTATTTCTTCAAATGGTTGAATCGCAAAGGCCCAGAATATCGACACTTCATAATGCAAAATTAACACGGCACATAATGGAATAGCGATAAGCCATTGCCCGATAAAGTTAATTTTGAATACTGAGGTGGTTTTACCTAAGGCTCTTAGTGCGTGACCATGCACGGTATTGTAACCACGAACTATCGGTAAGAAGATATATAGTGGGGCAATAAGGCTTAAGGCTTGGTAAGTTTCAGCATCTAGATCTGGGTAAATGTTAGGCAGTATAAAGCTTAAGCCAGCAAAGGCTATGGCGCATAGCGCCGAAATGCCTACGGATACATCGATGCTTTTATCTACGTTCTTTCCCAGGTTATTCAGATTTTTAGAACCAATGGCTTGGCTAATACTAATTGCTGAAGAATGTGCCCAGGCGGCGATAA
The DNA here is from genome assembly GCF_030548085.1 of Agarivorans sp. 2_MG-2023. NCBI lineage: Bacteria > Pseudomonadati > Pseudomonadota > Gammaproteobacteria > Alteromonadales > Alteromonadaceae > Agarivorans > Agarivorans sp. 2_MG-2023. Next base: position 254,657 of record NZ_JAUORQ010000007.1, on the reverse strand, counting down.
ACTGGGTGCCTGCTCTTAGCCATGGCGTGACCAAGGTAATAGCCACATAAGCGTTAATATTAAGCTGTGAGTAGAGCAGTTGGTAAATGCTGATGCCAATTTGCAGAATGGTGACGTTGGCGGCAACCGGGAATATTTCGTTAGCATGTGAACGAAGGCTGTTAAGCAGAGACTTAAGGTTTTGATTAAACCTTAGATCGAGGCTGGGATCGGCTTTAACGCAAATCGTTAAATAGCTCATTCTAATCATTATGGCCACCAAGCTACCTAAGGCAGCACCTTCTAGTCCCATGCCTTGGGTATTGGAAAAACCATAGATTAAAAAGTACGACAACACCGCGTTGATAGGCATCTCTATCAAGTAGCCTTTGAGCGGTATTTTGCTTTTACCTTGGCTATTTAGCAGGGCAATTATCACCTGGGTCATGGCGGTAAAAAGCACTAGGTATTTAGAGTAAGATAAGTAGCTGATGATTTGCTGCTGCAGTAAACCATCATCGGTCAGTACTGCCACAATAGGCTGGTTGCCAAAGGACAAAATCAGCCAAAAGACTAAGGCAACAGTGAAGTTGATAATAAGCCCAGCCCAAAAGCCTTTTGCGACAGACGCGCTATTGCCCGAGCCTACTGCGCGGCTAAGTACTAGCTGCGAGCCGTTGGCTAAGGCCATTTGAATACCCAAAATAAACGCTACCAGTGTTGCGGCTATCCCCATTGCTGCCAAAGGGATTTCACCAAGAGGGGATACCAGCAGGGTATCCACCATTAACATAGACTGCATCAACAAGCCGTTTAGGGCTAATGGCCAGGCTAAGGCAATGTTTTTTCTAAGGTATGTTTGAGAAGGCACGCTATTCCTTACCTAGCCGCACAAGAATATTTGAGTTACTGGTGGTAACTAAGAATAGGGCGTTTGTCAGCTAATACAGGTAATTGTTTAATTATGATGAGCGATTATACAATATTTGTATGACAAATGTATTGGCTAATAGTGATTTTGAGATTTAGACCAATAAAAAGTAGCTAACCATTGCGCTTCCGCCAGATATGGCACATAAGCTTAAAGAAAAAGCCCGCATCCACTGTTGTGGTAGTCGTTTGCCATAACGGCGACCCACCCATGCTCCGCATAGCGCAGCGGGGATTAGCGGCAAGCTTGCTTGGAAATGTGCTAGCGACATAAAACCAATAGAGAGCTGCACTATCAAAGACATTATGCAGCTAGTGACAAAAAACGCCGATAAGTTTGCCCGTAAATAACTGGCTTGTTGATGCTGTAAAAGCAGGGCCATTGGCGGCCCGCCAATCGAGCTACTGGTACCCATAAATCCAGACATAAATCCCGCTAAAGCCAAACGCTTTGGGCTTGGGGTTAAACGTATGGGGAACAAACTAATCGCAACGGCAATCAGTACCGATAAGCCTAGCCAAAAAGACAGCTTACTAAGGTCAGCCCATAACAGCAGCGCGCCGCCTGCAATTGATCCAGGAATTCGACCTAATATGGCGGCAGTTAAGCCTTTAAAAGAGATACTGGCTCGGTGTTCAAAAGCACTTAGGGTAGATACAACCAACGCTACAATGACCACGGGACCTGGTACATAAACTGGTGAGAGCAAAAATAACAGAGGAGCGGCAATGACCGCTAAACCAAAGCCAATGGTGTATTGCACCAACGCACCAACAAAGATAAGTAAACAAGCTATAGCTGTGATCACTTTGCCACCTCTTATTCCCGCTTTGAGGGAGCAAAGTGGGCAATATTGATAAATGCTGTTCGGTGTTTAGTTAACTGAACATATCGTTTGTTGCTGGTGGCTAAGTGTGGCGAGCTCAATTAAGGCTATTACGTCACTGGCTTGCTGAGCGTTTACTGCCAAGGTTTCACCCTTAGTCACTGCTGCTACAAAGTTATCATAAAAAGCCAAATAATTACCTTTTATTAAAGGCTTATGCACAATAGCTTGACCCGCTAAATGAATTTCGCTGCGATTGGCGTCTTGGCCAAAAATACGCGCCTTGGCCGACAAACCTGCTGCCAACTGTTGCTCTTGTGGATCCATGCCCCATTTGGCATAAGAGCCTTTGCTGCCATGCAGTTGAAAGCGTGGCCCTGGTTCTACCATTAAAGAGTTGCAGCTAAGCTGTACTTTTTTGTCGGGATAGATGAGGTGTAAATCAAAACAATCTGGAGTTACCGCGCCCTCTCGCTGGGTGGCGATGTGTGCCCAAAGTTTTTTCGGTTTTCCAAATAAGCACAAACTTTGGTCAATAAGGTGAGCACCTAAATCGTAAAGTACCCCACCACCCTGTGGGTCTAACTCTTTCCAGCGCTGCTTTACCACTGGGCGGTAGCGATGAAAGTGTGCCGCATAGCTATGAATGCTGCCTAAGCTTTGATTAGCAATGAGTTGTTGAATGGTTAAAAAATCGCTATCCCAACGGCGGTTGTGGAACACACTTAGGCATTTACCTGTTTCGTCGGCAACTTGTTGCAGCTGCAAACACTGTTCGCTATCAATGGCTAAGGGCTTTTCTACAATCACATGTTTGCCGGCTTTCATTGCTTGCTCGGCTTGTTGAGCGTGCAGCGTGTTGGGGCTAGCAATGACCACCACATCAATCTCTGGATGAGCCAATACCTCATCTGGGCTTAAGCACTGCGCGTGTGGGTAACTGTCGGCAATTTCTTGTTTTCTTGAGCTAGCAATGGCAAATAATGAAAGTTGTTCGCAGGCGGTAATTAACGGGGCATGAAATACCCGTCCAGATAAACCAAATCCAATAATACCAACGTTTAACATACTTGCTCCTAGTCGCTTTAAGGTAAAGGAATGGTAGCCAGCTTAATGGTCTCAGGTTGCTGGCGTATTACCGAGAGTAACCAAAGTTTGTCACCGTCGCTGGCAATAGCTTGAGCGGTATCCTCTTGGGCTAATGCAATCACATTAAGTACTTGCCCAGATTCAGGCTCTATCTGCAATAAACTGCTATAGCGAGAACTCAAGGCGTACCATTGGCCTTGGTGCCAGGTCATGCTGCCAATTTGATATTGAGCCAAGCTAGCTTGCTGTTGCTCTGTAATCTGTAAATCAAATTCGTCTTGCTGCTGGCCATCACGATCTGCGCGGTAGCAACGTTTTAAGCCTTCGCGCTCACAGGTATAAAATAGCCCCGCCTTGGGATCCCATACTAAACCCGCGGTTTTATGGTGCAAGCCTCCGCGTAGCCATTTACGTTTATCAACAAACTTCCAGCGTTGCTGGTGAGCTTCAAAATAGAGTAAGCGGCCATCACCAGAAATACCAATTAAGTGTTCATCAAGCAAGGCTAGATCGGCGATATCGCCGCTGGCAGGCAGCGGCTCTAATTCTGCACTGGTTAATTGCTGATTAAGATAAGCGAGTTGTGCTGAGCCATTCACCAAAACAGTTTGCGGGGCCAGTGTGCCAACCAACCAGCGTTGTTGATTCGGTAGCCACAAAAGACTAGAAGCATTGGCGATACCATCAATTTGCGCTTGAGGCTCTGGTGTTAGTGTTTTGCTTGCCAATGGACTGTCTTGAAACTGACTGCTTGGCGGCGGGAACATGACTAAACCGACAAGGGTTCCGATCATCAATAAGGCAATTAAGCCAATAACTTTAAGCATCTAGAGTCAACCTTGGCGGGTAATAAAAGGGTGAATATTGGCCATTTTAGTGGGCAGCTTTTGCCTGATAATGGCTTAAAAACATCGTAATAGCGCTATCGACAATTTCTTCAGTTTGCTCGGGTGACGGCATCGGTGAGCGACTAATAATTTGCGGCCAAAAGCACTGTCCTTTAATCAATGACATAAACTGAGTACATGCCAGTGAAGAATTGTCGGTGTTTAATAAACCCTCTTTTGCCGCGCTTTCAAACCAGTTGTTAATACTGTTTTCTAAGGTCGACATTTGCTGCATGGTGGCCACCATTTGCTCAGGCATATGAATCGCTTCTGCAATTACTAAACGTGCTAAGGCAATAAACTCTTGGTCGGCAAATAAGGCCAGTTCTTTATTGGCGAGTTCTCTCAGCTGTTCGCTTAAGCTTCGCTGGCTAGCGAATTCCATCTTAGTTGCCGCAGAAATGAGCTCTAGCATTAAGCTCACTATACCCACAAACAGTGCTTGTTTACTGGGAAAGTGATTGTACACCGTACGTTTGCTCACTTGGGCAACTTGAGCCACGCGATCCATGCTGGTGGCAGCATAACCGGCTGCTTTAAATTCGCTAATCGCAGCATCAATAATTTGAGTGCGCTTTTTCTGGCTAAGAGTCATCAATAATTCGTTGTATTACCTTGGCAACATTGCCGCGAGCTTATTCTATCAAATTTGCTGAATAGGTGGGGTGAGAAAAAGCAAATTACGAGTACAGAATCTTCATTAAAGTTTCATGGCCGCGAATGGAGCCTGCGCCAAAATAGTTGGGTGATTAACAAGATAAAAGAGCGGTTATGAATAATTTTACTGATCTACCGTTAGCTAAATGGGTAAGTAATAATCGACGATTATCGGCACGCAAAAACCGACTTCCGCCGACATCGCGTTGTTATTACTTGGTATTTAATGCAGCTCCGCAGCCTGGTTTAGTGCTGGTTGCGGAATAGTTATGTTGAAACTAAAACCTTGTTCAATTTGCGTTTCTACCTGCAGTTGCCACTGTAGTTTTTGAGTGATGAGGTTATACACAATGTGCATGCCTAAGCCGCAGCCGCCATCACTTCGGGCGGTGGTGTAAAAGGGTTCAAAAATGTGGCTTAAAGTTTCCTGGCTAGCACCTTTACCGTCGTCTTTAATACAAAGCTGTGCGCCGTTACTTAGTTTTTTAAGGCTGATGAAAATCGCCCCTTTACGACGTCCAGACTCAAAGCCATGCAGTAAGGCGTTAGCAAATAAATTGGTCATCACTTGGGCGATGGCACCGGGGTAGGTAAACAAGACGATATTTCTGTCTAAATCAGTGTGTAGCTCAACGGGAGTTCCTTTCAATTGATGCTGCAAGCTACGCAGTACTTTTTCAATATAATCGGCTAAGTTGATATTACGTTGTTCTTCGTAGCTTTGGTCTACGGCGACTTGCTTGAAGCTGGTTATTAGCTCGGCGGCGCGCTGGGCGCTACTGATGATGATTTCGCTGGTATTACCGGCATCTTCTATAAACTTCTCAAAATTTGATTTGGTGAGTTTTTGGTTGGCCATCAATTGAGCCAGCTGAGCAATTTGCTCTTTAAGGTGGCTAGCGGCCAATAAGCTATTACCCAGCGGGGTGTTAATTTCATGTGCTACACCGCTAACTAAACTACCTAGGGCCGCCATTTTCTCGCTGAGTTCGACCTGCTCTTGGTATTGCTTTGTATCATCCAGTAAGCGCTGATGATCGATAATATCGGCGATTTGCGGTGCCATAAATTCTATAAACTCGGCATGCACCTCTTCGGTGAGCGCCACCAAATACCCAAAGCTCTGTTGGTCATTTTTTAGTTCACTAATGACCCATAAACCACGGTGTACGTCTGGGCTTATCGCCCGGTTAAAAGCGGCTGGTAGGGTTTGATGTGATTCTTCAATGTTCAAATGGTGTGGATGTAGGCTATGGGCTATATAGTTTAGGCTTTTACCCTGCTCGGAGCGCTGATGTTGGTATATATATACTTCGGGAATGCCTAATTCATTAAGCGTGTCTTGCGCCGCGCTAAGAATGTTATCTAGCCCTTGTCGTTGGTGTAACAAGCGGGTTACCGCCAAGCGTTGCGCATTGCTGTCTCGCTGTTGGATTAACAGCCGGCGTTGCTCATCGTTGCTGTGTAAGGCCGAATCTTTAACAGGGGCGCCAGTACTCGCACGAAACCTTGCCATGGTTTCTAGTTGATATTGCAGTTCTAATTGGGTGCCCTGAAGGCGGTCTGAGATGAGCTGGGCGGCTAAAGCCCCTGCTCGTTGCGCTGGGTAAATAGCGGTGCTTAAGCTGGGGCGAATGGCATCAGCATATTCAAAGTCATCAAATCCGGTCACCAAAATTTGTTCTGGAATGGCGATTTGTTGTCTATCCAATTCTTCAATTACGCCTTTGGCGCTCAGGTCGTTTACACACATAATCGCATCGGGAATACGCTTGTGTTGTTGTAGCCATTGCTTGCACAAAGCAGCAGCGCAAACGGGCGTCATATCGCCTACCAAGTGCTGTTGCTCGGGCAGGTTTAATCCATGTTCGGTTAAGGCGTCTTTAAAGGCATTGAAGCGTTGTTGTGAATCAAAATTAACCTTGGGTCCATCAAGATAAACAATGTCTTTACAGCCTCGCTCTAGTACGTGTTGGGTTAGTTGATACATACCGCTGTAGTTATCAACTAATACTGAGGGAATATTGTCTAATACAGAGCCTATATTGATGATCGGAAGGGTATCCAAAGCCTCGAGTAAGGTTTGCATTATCTCGGCTGAGGTTTTGTAACCTACGCCGCCACCATAAAGAATCACGCCATCTATCGCTAGGCTAGGAATTTGTTTGATAAGCCATAAGTCGCTATCGGAAAACTGCTCTGCCACCGGCAAATAACCAATCGGCATAAATAAACAACTATAGCGCTGGGGATCTAAACTTGCCTGAATGCCTCGAATCACTTGTTGATCGATAGTTTGCGACAGCGTAGGCAATATGATGGCAATACGTTTTTTCATGAATATTAACGATTTTTCTAGTTATGCTATTCAATGTATCAAGTGTTAGTGATTTTGCTGTGATTTAGCTAGGAGAATTGTTATTAAATTGTATTGTAAATGGCAAAGCATAGCCGAGCTCACTGTTAAGTCGCTCGGCTAATCATTAACTTACAATTGGCATTACACGGTTACGGCCTAAGCGTTTGGCTTCGTAGAGCTGAGTATCTGCGGCATCTACAATCGCTTTTGATTTACTCACAACGTTGTACTCTGCCACGCCAAAAGAGCAGGTAATATTGTCGATCCGCTGATTAGAACGCCTATCTTTAAGGCTTAATTTTTCTATTGCTCTGCGTATTGATTCAGCTAAATGCCGCGCAGAACGCAGGTTCGATTTGGCGCAGATAATGGCAAATTCTTCACCGCCAATGCGATAAGCTTTAGCTCCCTCTCGGCAGGCTTCGGTGATTCGTTTTGCAACAATCTTAAGCACTTGATCACCCAATACGTGGCCATAGTTGTCGTTAAAGGCTTTAAAGTGATCAATATCGGTCATAATAATACATAGACCTTCCGGGCTGGATTCAATCACATCTTTAAAGTCGGCATCAAAGGCTCGGCGGTTAAGTACGCCAGTTAGTGCATCGTATAAGGCTTCTTTTTCTGTTTCTTTTAACTGAGTTTTAAGGTTCTCAATTTCAGCTTGAGCTTTACCTAATTGAGAGTTGAAAAAGTCGGTACTTTGGCGAATGTTGGTGGCGTCATCAATAAGGTTGCGCACTAGGCCAAGCACTTGTTCAAGCGGAATGCCGTCTTCTTCAATGCGGTTTAATTTAGCAAAGCTTTTATCAATGCTCGATTGAAAGGCATTAGCATCGGAACCCGTGTCTTGCATGGTTTGCGACAGCTCGGTCGCCATAGCTTCTAGGCTTTGGCGCATGCTTTTCATATCTAGCTCGTCTTGGCTGGCGATATGGTTTTGGTACAAGACTTGGCTGCTGGTGGTCGGTACCGTGTCGTACTCACTGATTATTTCGTCGATGGCGGCGTTAAGCTCTGGGTTTTGATCATCAACGTATAAATACCACAAGGCATAGTTGCTGGGTGTGGCAGGAATTTGATGTTTCATCATCAAAGGCACTGCTTTTTTTAAATTTAGCGTGGCTTTCTTTAAAATTTTCTCGCTCATAAGAGCTCCATCGATACTGGGTTGTTTACTGCTACCTTGCGTTTCCAGTATTGGATCATGCAAACAACATTACTTAATCAAATATTTATATATCCGAGTTTGAGGCGGCTTAAGAAGCCTCTGGGCATTGATATACATGTGCGCTAACTAACTCTGGCTCAGCAGTACTTAACGGAATCAACTGTACAGCGTTGCCTTTTAAATCAAAAACGCGTTGGCTTAGCTCTTGTTTGCCGTTATCGCTTTCTAAACTTTGTGGATCAACGTTAAAAACTCCGAGAATATTGCAATCCACTACATCGGTAGAACTTTCGGTAATCATTACGCCTTGGTTTTGCTCAGGAGCAGAGCTAGAACAAGCGCTCAATAGGGTGATGGCGCTAGCTACAAATAAGGTTTTTTTCATTACGCTTCCTACAATTTCAAAAATAAGTAAACAGAGGATTTTTATCTTATCAACAGCTTAGTAAATTTTACTCAGCTATGAAAACAATTTACCGCTTAATTTTAACTCAGCCATTGTAATGAATGTTGTGCAGAACGTTTAGAGACAGCAAATGCTGCAGGGAGACTAAATAGACGGCATAAAAAAGCCCAGCCTTTGAGGCTGGGCGTATGCAATGTCGAATGCCAGTAATTACTTACCGATTAAAATTCGTAGCATGCGACGAAGTGGCTCTGCAGCGCCCCAAAGTAATTGGTCACCAACAGTGAATGCCGAGATATATTCTGGGCCCATTGTTAGTTTGCGGATGCGGCCTACAGGCACACTTAAGGTTCCGGTTACTTTAGTTGGAGTAAGCTCTTGTGCCGATAACTCACGGTCATTCGGAATCACTTTTACCCAATCATTGTGAGCGGCTAAAATTTCTTCAATTTCAGCCACTGGAATGTCTTTCTTCAGCTTAATGGTAAGCGCTTGGCTATGACAACGCATGGCGCCAATACGAACACAAATACCGTCGATAGGTGTTTGGCTATCACTTGTACCCAAAATTTTGTTGGCTTCAACTTGAGCTTTCCATTCTTCCTTACTTTGGCCACTAGCCAGAGGCACATCAATCCAAGGAATTAAGCTACCCGCCAGTGGCACACCGAATTGATCGGTAGGGAAATCGTCACTGCGCATTTTGTTAGCTACTTTGCGATCAATGTCGAGAATAGCTGAAGCTGGGTCAGCAAGTTCTGTGGCTACATCGTCACGAATGTCGCCCATTTGGCTGATGAGCTCACGCATATTGCGGGCACCAGCACCAGAAGCCGCTTGATAAGTCATTGGGCTTACCCATTCGATTAAGTCTTTCTCGAACAAGCCGCCAATCGCCATTAGCAGTAACGAAACGGTACAGTTACCACCTACGTAGGTTTTCACACCATTACTTAAGGCATTGTCAATCACGTCACGGTTAACGGGATCTAAAACAATGACTGCGTCATCTTCCATACGCAGCGCCGAGGCAGCATCAATCCAGTAACCGTCCCAACCGCTTTCGCGCAATTTAGGGTAAACGTCTTTGGTATAATCACCACCTTGACAGGTGATAATGGTATCCATGGCTTTTAGGCTGTCGATATCGAAGGCATCTTGCAAGGTGGTTTCGCCGGTGCCCACATCTGGGCCAGCAATACCTACTTGAGATGTACTAAAAAAAACCGGAGCTATGTGGGCAAAATCGCTCTCTTCGCGCATACGCTGCATTAACACGGAACCCACCATGCCGCGCCAACCAACCAAACCTACTTTCATGGTCCGTTTATATCCTTTATTTTATGATCTTTTGTGTTTGCTTTTAGACTAAACAAATTTGCCTGTCCAATCTTTGAGATTACCATCGGCAAGCCCTTAACACTAGCGCTTATCAAACTAAATTGAGCGCTTTTCGACCACTGTTTGAGCAAAATACCACTCAGTATAATTAGATATTGCTTGCTGGAAAGTTGACCACTTTGGGTGATTGTCGCTGGTCTTCACCAATCGTAATATTGCGGCTGCGGCGTTTGCCCTGTGAATAGCGGTCGTAGGTGGCGTCGGTAATGCCCATGTCTTGGCAAAATTCTACAAAGGCGGCAAAATCTTTGCCGCTAAAGGCATTGTCTACACGGGTAAGCTGACTGTCGATGTAGGCTTGAGTACCATTAAAGTTGATATTGGCGCAGGCGTCGTAGGGTTGACCGTACTCACTAACACGAATAGCACGCACCATTTTTATTTCAAATATCCAATCGCCGACTCGAATACAACGTTGATCAAACTGTTCCATTTTTACTTCCTTAAATGAATGCCGTTGCGAGATAGGGGAAATCGCTCGCTATCAAGGCTTAGTGCCTTACAGCACAAACTGAGCCAGATATTTAAGGCTTTAAAGATCAATATCTTAGTAAGACAAAAGGCATTTGTTTGTCGCTAATCGGCGACAGGTGACTAAAAAAACGCATTTTATTTGTTGGTTACTAGCAATAAATGTTTACGGTGTCACATAAAAACAAGGATTTAGTGACCTTTTGTGTGAACTAGGCGGGCTGTCTCTAATTGGCGACAGTGGGATTTTTGTCCATCTCTGGCATTATAGGCGGCTGTTTTATTAAGAACCATGCTAGGGATAGGTGTTTGATTAATTTTCGCGCGCTAGTGTCAATTAGGCGACTGAGCTTTTGGGCTTTGGCAACCTTAGGTTTGCCTTTATTACTCAGCCTATCATTGGCTTCTTATTACTTGCAGCAAGTGTCTATGCAGGGGCAGCATACCGCATTTTTGGCGGCAAAAGTGGTCTCTGGCAGTAAACGCATTGATGAGTCTTTACTGGATTTAGAACGCAGTGCTAGGCAGTTTCGGGTGGTGGCCGACCAAAACCTACTCAAGCTTTATCGCCGCCAATGGCAGCGAGTATCTCGCGCCTTAATTGAACAACGAGAAAACACCGAAGATCCTGATTTATTGGCCATTGTTGCCGAATTACAGCAGCAATTGCAGTCCTTACAAGAGTTAATGGAGCGCCCTCAGCCCTTACAAAAAATTGCGCTTAATCAGCAATTTTCGCGCTTTACTGAGCTGAGCCGTAACTTTGACCTGCGCAGCCAAACGTTGATTAATGAACTGGCCATGGATTTACAAAACAATACTCAGCAAGCTCAGCAGCGCTTGTTGCTTAGCATGATTAGTTTGCCGTTTGCCTTAGCGGCTGCAGTGTTGTTGGTGCTAGTAATTACTCGGCCGTTGCAGCAACTAAGGCCACAAATAGCTCGGCTTAAGTCGGGTGAGTTTGATCAAGCGATTAAGGTGAGTGGCGCTACCGAGGTAATGGCAATTGCCGATGCGCTAGACGATATGCGCTTGCGTTTATTGAGCTTAGAGCAGCAAAAGACTGCCTTTATTCGGCATATTTCGCATGAGCTTAAAACGCCGTTAGCGGCTATTCGTGAGGGGAACGAGTTACTTTACGATAACAGTGCCGGGCCACTAAATCCTCAACAGCAAGAGATAACTGAAATTCTTCGAGAAAGCAGTTTACGCCTGCAGCAACTAATTGAAGCCTTACTCGACTTTAACTTACTGCTCGATACACCTGGTGAGCAAGTTCATCATCCGGTGGATTTAAAGCCGCTTATGGAAAAAGTGCTGGCGACGCATCGTTTGAGCTTATCTAGCCGCCAACTACAGGTTAAATTAGAGCTTAGCCAAGCTGCGGTATTAGCCAATCAAGAGCAACTGAGGGTAATTATTGATAATCTGTTATCCAATGCGATTAAGTTTTCGCCAGAAGGTGGGCTAATTAAACTTGGTGCGTTTTCTACGGTGAGTGGGGTGAGCGTATACATTGATGACCAAGGCGAGGGCATTGATGAAGAGCTACAACAGCGAATTTTTCAGCCCTTTGTGCAAGGTAAGTCTGCCAAAGACCCGCGGCTTAAAGGCAGCGGCTTAGGGCTGACTATTGCGAAAGAATTAGTTGAACGACAACATGCTAACTTAAACTATCAGCGATTAGATAAAGGCAGCCGATTTGTTGTAGAGGGATTACAAGGAAGCGAATTAGATGAAAGTTAAGATGTATATAGGCTGGATGCTTTGTTTAGCTTTGTCTGGCTGCCAACTATTACAGCCTAATAATGAGGTGGTGCCAGTTAACGACGCCCTAGCCATTAAGGTGGGTGAATTTGACCCTGCCGCTTATTATTTACGCTTAAACGAACTAAGCGAAGACCAAATCTTTAATGAGTTAGAACTGCTGAACTTAGACCCTGAATTGGGTAATAACGGTATAAAGCTAGGATTACTTTACGCCTATAAGAAGTCGCCGGTTAAAAATCCACATCGCGCCCATGCGGCCTTTAATCGTGCGGTTATTACCAACAATCCTTATGCGAAACACGGCATGATTGTGGCGCTAAATGACCAGATTTTAGATGGTTTGCGTTGGCAGCATAAATACGAAGATTTAGGCTCTAACCAAGAGCAGCAACAAATATTATTGCAGCAGCAAATTGCGGCATTAAAGATGCAGTTGGAAGAACTCACCAGAATTGAGCAGCAATTAAATGAACGAAATTAATCACCAAGGTGGCAATATTTTGGTTGTGGACGATGATCCCAGCCTATTACGCCTTATTAGCTTACGTCTGCAATCTGCAGGTTATCAAGTACATGCAGTGGCTAGTGCCAAAGCCGCCTTAGCAGAATTAGAGAGTTATCCAGCCCAACTGGTGATTAGTGATGTACGCATGGATGGCATGGATGGTTTGGCTTTGTTTAACGCTATCAAGCAGCTTTATCCTAGTCTGCCAGTCATGCTATTAACCGCTCATGGCAATATTCCTGATGCCATTGCGGCTACCCAACAGGGTGTATTTGGTTATTTAACCAAACCTTTTGATAGCCAAGAGTTGCTGGCTAAAGTCGCTGATGCTCTGCGTTTGCAGCCTAGTGTATCGGAAGACAATAGCAGCAGTGATAAAGCCGCTTGGCGAAGCGACATTATTAGCCGTAGCCCAGTGATGGAAGTGCTGATTAAACAAATTCAGCAAGTGGCGCCGAGCGATGTAAATATCATGATTCAAGGTGAAAGCGGCTCGGGTAAAGAGTTGCTGGCTAAGGCTATTCACCAAGCAAGTATGCGTAACTCGGGCCCATTTGTGGCAGTAAACTGTGCTGCTATCCCTGAAGGTTTGTTTGAGTCAGAGCTATTTGGTCACGCCAAAGGGGCATTTAGTGGTGCCGCGCATGCGCATCAGGGCTTATTTCAGGCGGCTGAAGGTGGCACCTTATTCCTTGATGAAATTGCCGATACCCCGCTAAGCGTGCAAGTTAAGTTATTGCGAGCCTTGCAAGAGCGTGAAGTTCGCCCGGTGGGCTCAACCAAAAATATCCCGGTGGATGTGCGGATTGTGTCGGCCACTCACCAAGACTTATACCAAGCGGTGCAGCAACAAGAGTTTCGCGAAGATTTGTATTATCGCCTGAACGTGGTTGAGCTGGGTTTGCCGCCATTAGTGAAGCGCAGAGAAGACATCCCTTTGTTAGTGCATCACTTCAGCCAACAAATAGCTGAGCGCCAAGAAATGACGATTAAAACTTACTCACCAGAAGCCATGGCGAGCTTAGTGGCGGCGCGCTGGCCAGGTAATGTGAGGCAGTTAATGAATGTAGTAGAGCAGACCAATGCGCTATCTACTGGGCCGTTAATTCCGCAGCAATTGGTACAACAAGCCCTGCGTGAAAAAGCCGAACTAGTGAGCTTTTCACAAGCCAGAGACGAGTTTGAGCGAGGCTATTTAGCGCGCTTGTTGCGCCTAACTCAAGGTAATGTGAGCCAGGCGGCGCGCTTAGCGATGCGAAATCGTACCGAGTTCTACAAACTACTGGAGCGCCATCATCTGCGCCCCGAGTCGTTTCGCGCTTAAACGTGCTTTTCGTTAAAACGATCCACAATGACTGCACAGGCTGCATCGCCAGTGATATTCAGTGCGGTACGAATCATGTCGAAAATACGGTCTAAAGCAAATAGCAGAGGTAGGCCTTCAATAGGAATGCCTGCTGCTAGCAGTACCGCTACCACCAAAAATGAAGGGCCTGGTACGCCAGCTTGTCCAATAGCGCCCAAAGTTGCAGTGAAAATAATCGCTGCATAGGCGGCAATGCCTAAATCTACTTGGAACATTTGGGCAAAAAATACCGCTACTAAACCATAGTAAATTGCGTTTCCGCTCATGTTAATGGTGGCGCCTAAAGGCAGCACAAACGAGGCCGTTGCTTTAGAGATTTTGAGCTCTTCTTCTACCACTTCCATGGTGACTGGCAGTGTTGCCATAGACGATGAGGTAGACAGTGCAACTGCCTGTGGCTTTTTCATGGCGCTCATAAATTCACGTACTGGCATTTTTGAGAATAGCTTGATGGTCAGTGGGTAAAAGATGAAGCCATAGATAAGAATGGCCGCAACATATACGCCAAATAACTTCGCGACTAAGCCCAACATAGCAAAGCCGAAGGTACCTACCGATTCAGCCATTAGGCCAAATACGCCCAGTGGCGCAATTAACATTACAATGTTAATCATCCAAATAAAGGCACGAATGATGGTGTCTAGGCCACCCATTATCGGCGCGGTTTTATCACTAGGTTGCTTAGATAAAGCAATACCAAAGAACAAACAAAACACCATAATTTGTAGGATGTTAGCGTCCATTAATGAGGCAAAGATGTTTTCTGGAATCATGCCAATAATGGTTTCCATTACACCTGGTACGCCGCCTTGGTCGGCATATTCATTAGAGAACATATCGCTGGCTTGGCTTAAATCTAAACCGGTACCCGGCTGGAAAATAGAGCCCATGACTAAGGCGAGTAATACCGCTACTGCTGAAGTCGCCATAAAGAAGCCAAAGGTAGAAATACCAATTTTACCTGCTGCTGGGCTATTACCTAGGTTTGCCGCGCCGGCAATAATCGATACGCCAATCAGTGGAATAACTAGCATTTTGATCAAGTGAATGAAGATTGCACCTAGCGGGGCAAATATGGCGGCTTGTTCGCCCATGATGGCACCAACGATAGTACCTATGATCATCGCGACGATGACTTGCACGCCAATGTTTTTATAAAGCGGTTGTGTTGCGTCCATCAATTTTCCTGTTATGAATAGTGTTATCAGTGCTTTTGATGGTCGCGCATTGTACTGTATAAACTGATTTTGAGCATCAATTATACTGATATTTATTTTTAAGGTGGTTTTTTATATCTCATTGGTAGTGAATGTTCGTGCTTAGTACTGAAAAGGCTTTGAGTGATGCTAAGCCCGTTAAAACATGAAGAAAAGCCATAAACAACACGTTATTATGTCGCATCTTTTTCTACTCGCCCGTTTAAGCATGCATACTCTCGAACAACTTCTCTCTGGTGAATTACGCCAGCAAACGCGTATTAATATCAAAGACAACTTACAGTACTTACCGGCAAATTTCGTCCAGTTTTGTCCACAAGTAGAAGTGCTTGATGTTAGCGATAATCAGCTAAATAGCTTACCGGACACCCTAGAACAGTTACCAAACTTGCGCATCGTGTTTGCTTCAAATAATCGTTTTGAGGTGCTACCGAAAGTACTGGGGCGTTGCGCTAAGTTAGAAATGGTAGGTTTTAAATCAAACCTTATTCGCGAAGTACCGGCTGCCGCATTACCTAAAAATTTGCGCTGGTTGATTCTTACCGATAATCAGATTGAGGTGTTGCCTGAACAGTTAGGCGAGGCTGCATTGCTACAAAAATGTGCCTTAGCGGGGAACAAGCTACGCGCTTTGCCGCAATCGATGAGCCAATGCACCAAGTTAGAATTGCTGCGTATTTCGGCTAACCAGTTACTACACTTTCCTACTCAGCTATTAGAGCTACCACGGTTAGCGTGGTTGGCGTTTGCGGGCAATCCGTTTTGCCAAGCCTTTGATCATGGTTCCAGTTTGCCTAAGTACCAATTAACGGACTTTGAAATGGATAAAGTGCTTGGCCAGGGGGCTTCTGGAGTAATCTCTTTAGCTCACCCTAATGCTAGCACTAACTTACCTGCGAGCGTGGCGATTAAGATATTTAAGGGCGAAGTGACCAGCGACGGCTACCCCAGTGATGAGCTAGATGCTTGCTTACATGTGGATCAGCATCCAGCATTGGTTAACTTTATCGGTCAAATCCAACACGCTAATTGTTCAGCAGTAGTTATGGCGTTAATCCCAGAGCATTTCACCAACCTTGGCCAGCCGCCAAGTTTAGCCACTTGTACTCGCGATACCTTTTTGCCAGAACAGCAATTAAGCGTTGAAGCAATCAGCGGCATTGTGAAACAAATGAAAAGTTTAGTAGCCCACCTAGCCGATCATCATATGTGTCATGGCGATTTATACGCACACAATGTGTTGGTAGACAGCGCACATAACATTGTATTGGGTGACTTTGGCGCGGCGTCGCATTACGAGTACTTACCGCAGGAAGTACAAGCCAAGCTCATGCGAGTAGAACAGCGCGCGTTAGCGTTCTTTATCGAAGATATGCTAAGTATTTGTCAGGCAGGCGAGCAGGGTTCAGATACTTATCAAAACTTAAAGCGCCAAAGCAGCGAGCTGCTCGGCGCTTAAAACATAAGATAGAAAGGCTGAGCTATTTACTCAGCTTTTTCTTCTATGCCTTCATTTGCCGTGCGGCAGGCCAAAATAAATTCATGTGCTTCTTTTTTGGTTTCGGCAATTTTTACTGGTGAATCGACCAATATTTCAAACTTGCTCAAATGAATGCTCGGCAGGCATAAGTGTTTTTGCGTCATATCTGAAAAGATATCTACGTTGTATAGAAACTCTCCACCTTCAGAGTAAACATCTAGGGTCGTGCTACTCATAAAATCGATTAAGAAGGTCGCGTTTTGGCTAGCGTCTTCGCCATTAATTCGGGGTTGTTCACCGTCACGGCGTTGGTTAATGGTAATACTTTGAGAGGGGGAACTACCGTCTGCTCTAAAATGGCGTATTTGAGTAATAGTTTCGGTATCACCGGCAGAGCCAGGGAAGGAAACAGCAGGGGGATAAAAGGTAACAGCAATTTGACTACGTGGCTGCTCATCTTCTACAGAACAGGCCAATAACAAACCAGATAACAGCGCAACGGCAACAATACGCGGGGATAACATTCCAACTCCTAATACAGCAACAAGGCTAACTTTCCTGTCAGCTATCATCATCCCTAAATAAGTAACCCAGCTTTTTACAGAAAGCGGTAAAACTAAGCAAGTTAAAGTTCTAATATTGAGCTAACTATCGGTATTTTATTCGTTTTCTGCGGGATTAATAACATAAAACTTACTAATCTGCAGCGTCTAAATGCGCTAACGGTTGCCTAAAATTCTGTACATGATATTTTCATTGCACGAATTATTTAAGGACCTCAAGCCATGCCAAAGGCCAGTGAAATAAAAAAGAATGCCGCTATTGAACATAACGATAAAGTTTACTTTGTAAAAGACATCGCTAAGCTCACGCCAAGTGGCCGAGCCGGTGCCAGTTTATACCGCATGCGTTTATACGATGTAGCCACAGGCGCTAAAGCAGATGAGAGCTTTAAAGCAGACGAAATGATTAGCTTGGCAGACGTAAGCCGCCATCAAGTGATGTTCTCTTACATCGACGGTGATGAATACGTGTTTATGGATAACGAAGACTACACGCCGTTTAACCTAAACAAAGAAACCATTGCAGAAGAAGTGCCATTTATCACCGAAGATACCGCTGGTATCCAAGTGGTTACTGTAGATGGCGCACCAGTGGCAGTAGAGCTACCAGCCAGCGTTGAGTTAGTGATTGTAGAAACTGACCCATCGATTAAAGGTGCCTCGGCCAGTGCCCGCACTAAGCCCGCTATTTTAAGCACTGGCTTGTCGGTACAAGTACCTGAATACATTGCCAGTGGCGAGAAGATTAAGATCAGCACCACCGAGAAGAAATTTATGAGTCGTGCAGACAAGTAAGTTTTAGTGGTGAGAGGTGGATTTATAAAGCAGCCTAAGGGCTGCTTTTTTACAGGGATGATAGATGGACGGTGATTGGACTCACTCCAGCTCAAAAATATACTGCTTAAAAACGACACTAATTGGTTGCTTGGTGTGGCTTGTTTTTAATCTGTTAACCGGTTTTATTACTGGAAACCATCGTTTAGACGATAACTACTTTATTTTGTTTCTCGTTGTGATCTTCGTGGTGGTGAAATGCAGTTACAAAGTAGTGTTTATTGATTCCTATCTAACTATATCTCGATTTGGCATGGTCACTGCGCACATAGATTTGTATAAGCTAGATAAAGTGAACTTAGAGCAGCAGATGCTCCATTTAGTAACTAATGATCAAGCTCGCTATCAGCTTAAACTCTATAAATTGCCTGAAAAGTTTTACGACGATATTCGCCATTCAATCCAGCCTTTAACTGGGACGCGACAGTCTAGGCCCGCGCCGGTTTTTGCGTTAAAAAATGAAGATAGACAACAGTTGGTTCTTTCTGGTGTCGGAGTAGTAGCTGGCTTGCTTGTACTGGCTGGGATGATCCGTAATTATTTGGAGTTAAATGGGCTCTTTGGTTCGGAAGGTATTCGATTAGATAGTCAGCTCGCTTCTGTGTTACACGGACTCCTTGTTGCTAGCCTGTTGATTGGTAATGGCCTTAGTCAGTTATATGGAAAAACTATCTATCAACGCATAAAAAGAGCGCGAGCAAATACGGTGGCGTTGATAGCGTTTATCTTGTTTCTTATTGCCGTAGGTCTAAATGAAGGTGGAGTGCTTAGACAGTTTGAAAATTCGATATTGGCCAATGTTATAGCTATTTCTCTTACCCTAACCTTTGTTGGCCTGTTGGTATTTGCCTATTTTTTAAAGAAAAGAGCTGAGAGGTAAGTTGGCTGTAATAAGCAAAGCTCACTACTGTAAAAGAAATCGCTTGTTGTTTTGCGCTACTCGACGGTGATGAGGCAAATTAGTGCGTAATCCGATAGTTGATATTTACTGGAATCGAGGGTGAATTTCCGGCAAGTTTGCTCCGAGAATAGTGAAACGTAAAAAACAAAAAGCAGCCTTTCGGCTGCTAATTAGATCAGAGCAACCTTGTTAGTTAAATCATTGTTCTACCTTGGCGCATCAGCTCTTCAATTTCGCCTAGGCTAGCGGGGTCGTCGATGGTAGAGGGTATAGCGTATTCTTCGCCGTCGGCAAGTTGGCGCAGGGTGCGGCGCAGTATTTTTCCTGAGCGTGTTTTTGGCAAGCGCTGCACGATGATGGCTTGTTTAAAGCAGGCCAAGGGGCCAATTTCATTACGCACTTTTTGAATCAACTCCTTGGATACTTCTTGATCGCTTTGTTGAACACCGTCTTTGAGAACCACTAAGCCAAAAGGAACTTGGCCTTTTAAGTCATCATGGCTACCAATAACTGCGCATTCGGCTACCGCGGGGTGAGCACCAACCACTTCTTCCATTTCGCCGGTGGATAAGCGGTGGCCTGCTACGTTAATCACATCGTCGATGCGACCCATCACAAATAAGTAGTCATCTTCGTCGATATAGCCGCCATCTCCAGACACATAGTAACCAGGAAACTGTTTTAGGTAGGCTGATTCAAATCGAGCTTGATCGCCCCACACGGTAGGCAAGCAACCTGGGGGAAGCGGTAATTTGATGGCAATAAAACCTTGCGCCATGGGTGCGCTAGGTTCACCCATTTCATCCAGTATGCTTACTTGGTAGCCGGGCAGTGCTTTGGTGGCGCTGCCGGCTTTAACGGGCATGCGTTCTAAACCTAGCGGATTGCCTGCAATTGCCCAACCGGTTTCGGTTTGCCACCAGTGGTCGGTCACTGGTTTGTCGGTTTTGGCTATAGTCCATTCTAAAGTAGGGGGATCGAGGCGTTCACCGGCCATGAAAATATCGCGCAGTTGGCTAAGGTCGTAGTCTTTTACCAAAGCGCCTTCGGGGTCTTCTTTCTTAATCGCTCTAAAGGCGGTGGGCGCGGCAAACAGTACTTTGACTTTATGCTCGCTGGCGACTCGCCAAAACGCCCCAGCATCCGGGGTGCGCACTGGTTTACCCTCATACAAAATGGTGGTGCAACCATAAATTAGTGGGGCGTATACGATGTAGGAGTGACCTACCACCCAACCTACGTCAGAGGCTGCCCAAAATACGTCGCCGGGTTGTACGTTGTACACGGCTTGCATCGAGTAGTTCATGGCTACCGCATGGCCGCCGTTATCGCGCACTACACCTTTGGGTTTGCCAGTGGTGCCTGAGGTATACAGGATGTACAAGGGATCGGTGGCGTCCACTGGTACACAGTCAGCGGGTTTAGCTTGCTGCTGTTGGCTTTGCCAGTCTTGGTATTGAGCATTAAATTCAACCGCTTGCTGCGGGCGTTGCCACACTAACACGGGGGTATCCATTTGTTGGCTTTGCTCTAAGGCTAAACTCACCATGGGCATGTAATTGATGACTTTAGCGCCTTCAAGGCCGCAACTGGCGGTAAGAACAACTTTTGGCTGCGCATCGTCTATTCGCACGGCCAGTTCTTGCGCGGCAAAACCGCCAAATACTACCGAGTGAATTGCCCCTAAGCGCGCGCAGGCCAACATAGCAATCGCCGCTTGTGGGATCATTGGCATGTACAGCACCACCCGATCACCTTTATTCACTCCGTGCTCGGCTAACATACCGGCCGTGGTGGCCACTTCGTCACGTAGTTGGCTGTAGGTAAATTTTTGCTGTAGCTCCGCGACGGGTGAGTCGTAAATAAGCGCGGTTTGCTCGCCGCGGCCATTTTCACAATGATAATCTAAAGCTAAGTAGGCTGTGTTCATGCTGCCGCCTTTAAACCAGCGATAGTTGCCATGTTCGTCTTGGCTTAGCGCTTTGTCGGGCTGTTTAAACCAAGCTAATTGTTGAGCTTGTTCTAGCCAAAACTGTTCTGGTTGCTGCTTGGCGAAATCTGCTTGTTGCTGATAACTCATAATGTGCTCCTCGTCCCTAAGCTATAACCACTTGGTAGGGAGAATGTATTTAGGTTCCGATTTTTGATACCAGTGGTAACTTAAAAGCTATCACTGGGTACGCGAATCCACCCTTCCATTAGTATTCTGGCGCTGCGACTCATGCTCACTTTGGTCACCTGCCATTGTTGATTATCTTGCTGTGCTTGTGCGCCTACTTTTAAGCTGCCCGAAGGATGGCCGAAGCTCACTGCTTCTCGTTCTCCTCCGCCAGCGGCTAAGTTAACCAAGGTGCCGGGAATGGCGGCTGCGGTGCCTATCGCCACTGCGGCAGTGCCCATCATGGCGTGATGTAGCTTGCCCATGGATAAGGCGCGTACACACAGGTTGTTATCGCTGGTCTTAATCTGTTTACCGCTAGAGCTCAAGTAGTCTTGAGATTTAGCCACAAAGGCCACTTTTGGGGTATGTTGGCGCTGAGCTGCTTGATCAATATGGCTGATTAAGCCCATTTTTAGGGCGCCGTAAGCACGGATTTTTTCAAACATCGCGAGAGCTTTTTGATCGTTGTTGATGTCGTCTTGTAATTCAGTGCCCGAGTAGCCCAATTGTTCGGCTTGCAGAAAAATTGTGGGGATGCCTGCGTTGATCATGGTGGCTTGCAAATTGCCCAATTCGGGCACTTCCAGTTGATCAACTAAGTTACCCGTAGGAAACAAGGCGCCGTCGCTATCTGCTGGGTCAACAAATTCTATTTGTACTTCGGCGGCGGGAAAGGTCACGCCATCTAATTCAAAATCACCACATTCTTGTACTTCCCCATCATTAATCGGCACATGGGCGATAATGGTTTTTTGAATGTTGGCTTGCCATATCCTTACACTGGCAAAGCCATTTTGTGGAATTAAAGCTGAGTCAACTAATCCGCTGTTTATGGCAAACGCGCCCACTGCGGCGGTGAGGTTACCGCAGTTGCCGCTCCAATCAACAAAGGCTTTATCAATTGATACTTGGCCAAACAGGTAATCAACATGGTGATTGGCTTGCTGGCTTTTCGACACAATCACTGTTTTGCTGGTGCTAGACGTTGCGCCACCCATGCCATCAATCTGTTTGGCGTAGGGATCAGGGCTGCCAATCACTCGTAGTAGCAATTTGTCCCTAGCTTCACCTGCTTGTTGAGCGACGTCTGGCAAGTCACTCAGCTTGAAAAATACCCCTTTGCTGGTGCCTCCGCGCATATAGGTAGCAGGAATACGAACTTGTTTTACTGTGTTCATCGTTGCCTCCTAATGCTGGCTTTCATTTTTAAGACTCTCACTTTCGAGAAAGTCTTGAGCGAAGCGTTGTAATACGCCGCCCGCTTGATATACCGAGACTTCTTCAGCGGTATCTAAGCGGCACACTACGGGTAAATCGATACGCTCGCCGCTGGCACGGGTTATTACTAAGGTAAGCAACTCGCCGGGAGCGGGGGTACCAATTACATCGTAAGTTTCGCTGCCGTCTATGCGGTAGCTATGGCGGTTGTTACCCTTGGTAAACTCTAGGGGTAATACACCCATACCGACTAAGTTAGTGCGGTGAATACGCTCAAAGCCTTCGGCTACAATCACCTCTACGCCAGCTAAACGTACCCCTTTAGCAGCCCAGTCTCGCGACGAACCTTGGCCGTAATCGGCACCCGCCACAATAATTAATGGCTGCTTGCGATCCATATAGGTTTCAATGGCTTCCCACATGCGCATTACTTCGCCTTCAGGTTCTACTCTGGCGAGTGAACCTTGTTTTACTTCGCCACTTTCTTTAACCATTTCGTTAAACAGTTTGGGGTTAGCGAAGGTTGCGCGTTGTGCGGTAAGGTGGTCGCCGCGATGGGTCGCGTAAGAGTTAAAATCTACTTCTGGTAGACCCATTTTGTCTAAGTAAGCACCGGCGGCGCTGTCGAGCATAATAGCGTTAGACGGTGATAAGTGATCGGTAGTGATGTTGTCACCCAGCACGGCTAAAGGTCGCATACCGCGCAAGGTTCTCTCACCTGCTAAGGCTCCTTCCCAGTAAGGTGGGCGGCGAATGTAGGTACTTTGTGGGCGCCACTCATAAAGTGGTGAGCTACTGCTGCCGTAATCTACCTTAATATCAAACATTGGCTGATACACTTTGCGAAAATGCTCGGGTTTCACGCTTTGGCTCACTACTGCATCTATTTCTTCATCGCTTGGCCAAATGTCTTTTAGAGTAATGGGGTTACCTTGGGTATCATGGCCTAGCGCGTCTTTTTCAATATCGAAGCGCATGGTGCCGGCAATGGCGTAAGCTACCACTAATGGCGGTGAAGCCAAGAAGGCCTGTTTAGCGTAAGGGTGAATGCGTCCATCAAAGTTACGGTTACCCGACAATACCGCAGTGGCATATAAATCTCGGTCTATCACTTCTTGCTGAATCTTAGGATCTAAAGCGCCACTCATACCGTTACAGGTGGTGCAGGCAAAACCGACAATGCCAAAACCAAGTTGCTCTAATTCTGGCAGTAAATTGGCTTCTTCCAAGTAGAGTTGTACCGCTTTAGAACCCGGAGCCAGTGAGGTTTTAACCCATGGCTTACGGCTTAAACCGAGCTGGTTAGCATTGCGAGCAATTAGGCCTGCTGCAATCACATTGCGAGGGTTAGAAGTATTGGTACAGCTAGTAATAGCAGCAATAATACAAGCGCCATCTGGCATCAAGCCTTCTAGTTTAGGAACTGGAGCAGCGATGCCTTGGCTGGCTAAATCTTTAGTGGCTACGCGGCGATGTGGGTTTGATGGCCCCGCAATGTTGCGGCCAACGCTTGATAAATCAAAGTGCAGCACTCGCTCATATTCGACTTCTTGTAGATCATCGGCCCATAAGCCGGTGGTTTTGGCGTAGTTCTCTACCAAGGCCACTTGTTCTGCTTCGCGGCCCGTAAGCTTGAGGTAATCAATGGTGTTGTTGTCGATGTAGAACATGGCAGCAGTGGCGCCAAATTCTGGCGTCATGTTGGAGATGGTGGCTCGGTCGCCCAAAGTAAGCTGAGCTGCGCCTTCGCCATAAAACTCTAAGTAGCTAGATACCACGCGTTGTTCGCGCAGAAACTCGGTGATGGCTAATACGATATCGGTGGCGGTAATACCCGCTTGGCGCTGGCCAGTTAACTCGACTCCAATAATGTCGGGAAGGCGCATGTAAGAGGCACGACCTAACATCACATTCTCAGCTTCTAAACCGCCCACACCAATGGCAATAACGCCTAGGGCATCAACATGTGGAGTATGGCTATCGGTACCGACTAAGGTATCGGGAAAGGCTACACCATCGCGAGCTTGAATCACTGGCGACATTTTCTCTAAGTTGATTTGATGCATGATGCCGTTACCCGGTGGGATAACATCAACGTTCTCAAAGGCGGTTTTACACCAATTGATAAAGTGAAAGCGATCTTCGTTGCGGCGATCTTCAATGGCGCGGTTTTTCTCAAAGGCATCACTTTCAAAACCAGCGTGTTCAACCGCTAAAGAGTGGTCAACAATCAGCTGAGTTGGCACCACAGGGTTCACTTTGGCGGGGTCACCGCCTTTGTCGGCAATTGCGTCACGTAAACCGGCTAAATCTACCAAGGCGGTTTGGCCCAAAATGTCGTGGCATACCACACGGGCAGGGTACCAAGGAAAATCTAGGTCTCGCTTGCGCTGAATAATTTGGCTAAGCGCAGCGTTTAGCTGGTCGGCGGGGCAGCGGCGCACCAGGTTTTCAGCCAGCACTCGCGAGGTATAAGGCAAACCGGCATAAGCACCGGGTTGAATCGCTTCAACCGCGGCGCGAGTATCAAAGTAATCTAGGTTGCTGCCTGCTAGGGGTAAGCGGTAATTGGTATTCATAAACGTTTCCACAGCAAAAGGAGAAGGCAGTGGAGCATTCGCCCCACTGAAAAAGCTAGCCGCGTTGCTCAATAGGCAGGTAGCTGCGCGGTTCGCTGCCGGTATAGTCGGCGCTCGGTCGAATAATGCGGTTATTGGCGCGTTGCTCCATGATGTGAGCGGCCCAGCCACTCACCCGCGAACAAACAAAAATGGGGGTGAACAGTGGAGTAGGGATGTTCATGAAATGATAGGCGCTGGCATGGAAGAAGTCGGCGTTACAGAACAACTCTTTTTCGCGCCACATTACTGCTTCTACGCGCTCTGATACTGCGTAAAGGTGCTTATCACCATTGGCTTCACTGAGCTTTTTAGACCATGCCTTAATTAAGGCATTACGTGGGTCACTAGTGCGATAAATGGCGTGGCCAAAACCCATGATTTTGTCTTTACGCGCTAACATGCCCATTATTTCAGTTTCGGCTTGCTCGGGGCTGGTCCAGTCTTCAATCATCGCCATAGCGGCTTCGTTAGCCCCGCCGTGCAAGGGGCCACGCAATGCGCCAATCGCACCAGAAACAGCAGAATGAATATCCGACAAGGTGGACGCAATCACTCGACCGGTAAAGGTTGAGGCGTTAAATTCATGTTCGGCATATAAAATTAACGAACATTGCATGACTTGCTCGTGCAGTGGGTCGGCAGCTTTGCCATGTAATAGCTCTAAAAAGTGACCGGCAATAGACTTTGCCGAGCTTTGAGTGGAGATCCTTACGCCATCATGACTAAAGCGATACCAATAACAGATAATGCCAGGCAATGTGGCTAGTAGGCGATCGGTATGCTGTTGCTGCTCGGCAAAGCTGGCTTCGGTTTCTAGGTTGCCTAGCATCGAAACACCGGTGCGCATTACGTCCATCGGATGAGCATCAGCAGGGATCAGCTCTAATACTGATTTTAAAGCATCTGGCAATTCACGCTGATTGTGCAGCGTATCGTGATAGGCCGCCAGTTGCTCGCGATTTGGCAGCTCACCATTGCATAATAGGTAGGCCACTTCTTCAAAGGTGGCTTGGTCGGCGAGTTCGCTAATATCGTAGCCGCAGTAGGTAAGGCCTGAGCCACTTTGGCCTACAGTGCATAATTTGGTTTCGCCTGCGCTTTGGCCTCGTAAGCCTGCGCCTCCTAAAGCTTTCTGTACCATGATGTTCTCCTTCATTCCTTGGTGTTAACAAGCGTGGCATCTGCTGTGCCGCATTGTTTGGCTTGTTAAATGGTGGGCTTAGCGGCTAAATCTTTGTTTGGCTGGCTAAGTCCGTTCACGTAGTATTTTGATTAATCTTGTTTAAACAGCTGGTCGAGTTTTTGTTCGTAGTCGTGGTAGCCCAAGTAGTCGTAGAGCTCGGCGCGAGTTTGCATGCTATCTACCACATCTCGCTGGTGGCCGTTACTGCGTAAGCTGCGATAAACATTTACAGCGGCTTGATTCATGGCGCGAAAGGCTGATAGCGGATACAGCACCATGTCTACACCAACGCCCGCTAGCTCTTCGCCGCTAAACAATGGGGTTTGGCCAAACTCAGTAATGTTGGCCAAAATTGGCACTTTTACCGCGTCGGCGAATTGTTGGTATTGCTCAAGCGTGAGCATGGCTTCAGGGAAAATCATGTCGGCGCCGGCTTCAACATATTGGCAAGCGCGCTCGATAGCGCCGCCCATCCCTTCTATTTGCAGGGCATCGGTGCGAGCCATAACGACAAAATCTGGATCTACCCGAGCATCAACAGCGGCTTTAATGCGGTCTACCATTTCTTGGCTAGAGACAATGGCTTTGTTGGGGCGGTGACCACAACGTTTTTGTGCCACTTGGTCTTCCATATGCACGGCGGCGGCATCGGAGCGGATCATTTCTTTTACGGTGCGGGCAATGTTAAATGCGCCACCAAAACCCACATCTATATCTACCAATAAAGGTAAGTCGCAAGCTGCAGTAATCCGGCGAACATCTTCTAGTACATCGTTCATGGTGGTGATGCCCAAGTCAGGCAAACCATAAGACGCATTGGCGATGCCTCCGCCAGAAAGGTAAATAGCTTGGTGGCCTTCGCGTTGGGCCATCATGGCGCAGTAGGGATTAATAGTGCCTACTATCTGTAGCGGGTTCTGTTCGGCTACCGCTTGGCGAAAACGTGCTCCTGGTGAGAGTTTTGAGCTGTTCATTCGTTCACTCCTAGAATGTGAGTTGCTGAAGCTTGAGCTTCTAAGCTTTGGTCGGTCAGATTAGTTTGGTGTTGTTGTTCTATGGCTTTGCGGGCGCGCGCTATATGGCGACGCATTAACATTTCGGCCAGTTCGCCATCGCGATCAGCCAGTGCCTGCCAAATGGCCCAATGTTCTTTTAAGGCTCGCTCTGGGCGAGAAACTTGTTTAGCGGCTTGGTAGCGATACATGCGCAACAAGTGGTAAAGCTCGTCACACAGCAGGTTCACTAGGCGTTGGTTAGCGCTGCCCTTAATAATGAGGTAGTGAAAATCGAAGTCACCTTGCTGTTCAAAGTAGGCTTTGCCTTGGTGTTGTTGCAGGTAGCTTTGGTGGTGTTCTAGTAGCTTTTTTAATTCATCAAGCTGAATTGTCGACAATTGCTCGGCGGCTAAGCGACAAGCCATGCCCTCTAAGGCTTCACGCACTGAGTAAATGTCTAACAGTTGTTGTTGGTTAAGCTGAACTACGCGAGCGCCAACGTGAGGCACTCTTTCAACTAAGCCCATGCCTTGCAGTTTAAGTATTGCTTCACGAAGAGGGCCGCGACTCACACCGTAATTACGTGCTAACTCTGGCTCGGAGATCTTTTCCCCCTGAGCAATTTGGCCGCTCACTATGGCTTCAATTAAGGTATCACTGAGGTTCTGTGATAACAGGTTTTGATTTTCGCTGAGCAATTTAGCGGGACTACGTTGTGACATATCAAGGTTACATTCAGGTTGTTTGAATGTTGCACAGTGTAGATCGATTGTTGCGGGTCGATCAAATAATTGTCGACAATATGTGCTTATACTTTAGTTTAAGTAGCGGAATTCGTATTTAAATAAGGGGTTTTGTCGACAATGAATGAGTGGTTTTAGTTATTGTCGACAATGTAGTTATAGCTGGGGATGATTCAGGTTTGTTGTAATAGTGCAGAGATTGGCTTGGGTACGTTCACCTGCCAGTTTTCTAAGGTTGTTAGGCATTCTTCTACCGTGGCCACTTGAACAAATTTGCAATTGTGTTCAGTTACTTGAGCATGAGCTTGCTGTTTTAAATACTCCAAAATTCCAGAATCTGGAGCTAAGTAAATACAGTGGCACAACTGGTTTTGTAAACACCAACCAATTTGCTTTTGCATCACAGGGATACTTTCTGGGGTGAGAAACTGCCAATCGCGGATATCAAAAATGGCCGCCCAAGGCTGTTGTTCAAGCTGACCCACCGTGTGTTTTATATCTTTGCGATATTCATTGGTGGTGGTGACGTTCCAACTATCGTAAAGCTGAGCCAACAGGAAATCTTGGTGAAAGTGTAATTCATAATAACCATGGCTGGCTGGATGCATTCAAACCTCAGATCTACTCATTGAAACGGGGTGTCAGGTTCACTTAGTGTGTATTGCCTAAACTGTCGTTTATTAAACGCGTAATTGAGGCTAACTGCAAATACTAGTGTGTAAGCGTTTGAAGTGAATAAGTCATTAGTATATTTGCCTAAAATAATCAGATATTTAGTGCTAATACACTAGGGTTACCAAGGCTTACAAAAAAGCTTCAATTTAGTTACCTTGCTTGCTTGTTATTTGAGCAGGCTCACGTTATGTTACGTATTCAATCAATTACTGCTTAAGTCGAGGGAACCATGAAACATTGTTTATGTTCAGCATACCGTTTAACCCGACTTGTGCCCGCAGCCTCGTTTGCCATGCGAAATAATAAACATGGCAGCCGAACCAAAGGGCCAGCAGCAAACTAAGATTGAGACCCATTCAATTTTATCCGAGCTGCGAAGTGTCGCAGTAAGGAAATAGCTAGACCATTCTTTCTATACTGCATCACTTCGCTCTCTATCAAGGAGAACGAGACATGATGTCACTTAAAATTCGCTTATTAACTTTTACCGTAGAATTATTGCTGCGCTATCAACAGCATCTTGAAACCCAGCAATGGCTTAAGCAGCAGCGCCAACAAAGCTGGCGAGTAGAGGGTATTAGTGCTCACATTGCCAAAGATATTGGGGCTGATCCGGATGGTCGATTTAGAGTTAAATTGCAGAAAGTTGAGCCAGAAGGCACCAGTAAGAATGTTAAACGTCAGAGCAGCGATAAAGCATGGCGTATTCGACAGCAAACGGTGAAAATCAAAACGTGAACCAAGCGCCCTACGGGGCGCTTTTTTGTTGAATTTGACGGCGATGTTTATACATAAAACACCTGTGTTGTAATGAAGCTAAAAGTGCTCGGTTAGCTTGTTCAAACTAGCATTGATTTTTTGCAGGCTTCGCGCTTTCCGTAAAAATGTTGAGTGGATGTAGCGCAAGAGTTGGAGCATGAGCTCAGCTACAGTACACTAGCCGCAGACCGCATTAGTAGGAAACAAATATGAGCGTTGAGCAAGACACTACCCACTTTGGTTATAAAACAGTAAACCGCGAGGAAAAGGTTGGCTTAGTGGCCGATGTTTTTCATTCGGTAGCGGCTAAATATGACGTAATGAACGATCTTATGTCGGGTGGGGTTCATCGCTTGTGGAAACGATTCACCATTGATTGTAGTGGCGTTCGCCCTGGCCAAAAGGTGCTAGATTTAGCTGGCGGTACCGGTGATTTAACCGCTAAGTTTTCTCGTATTGTGGGAAATACTGGTGAAGTGGTACTGGCCGACATTAACGACTCAATGCTTAAAATGGGTCGCAGCAAACTGCGTGATAAAGGCATTGTAGGCAATGTGCGTTATGTTCAAGCCAATGCGGAAGCGCTGCCCTTTCCAGACAATACCTTCGATGTGATAACTATTAGTTTTGGCTTACGCAATGTAACCGATAAAGATGCGGCTTTGCGTTCTATGTATCGCGTGCTTAAGCCGGGTGGTCGTTTGTTGGTTTTAGAGTTTTCTAAGCCGGAAATTGAAGCGGTAAGCAAAGTGTACGATGCATACTCATTTCACCTATTGCCTAAAATGGGCCAACTGATCGCCAACGATGCTGAAAGCTATCAATATTTGGCTGAATCTATTCGTATGCACCCAGACCAAGAAACTTTAAAAGGCATGATGCAACAAGCCGATTTTGAAGGCGTTGAGTACTACAATCTAACTGGTGGTGTGGTCGCTCTGCATCGCGGTTACAAGTTTTAAGAGGCCGCTATGCCCTTTTCCTCATTAATCTCCGCTGGTGTAGAAGCGCTGAGTAATCAAGTATTAGCCCTAGATGACACCAGCCAAGCTCGCCGCAGCCAACTGGCTGGTAAAGTGTTAGCTATTAAAATCCAACCTCTGCCGTGTTTTTACTTTGTGATTAGCGAGCAACAGTTAGATGTGCTGAATCAGTTTGAAGGCCAAGCAGATTGCAGTTTGAATTTGTCTTTGTTCACCTTAGCTGAGCTTAAACAGGCGGATAAAATTCCTAGTTTAATTAAGCAAGACAAGTTGCAGCTAGAGGGCGATATTAAACTTGCTCAGCAGTTTGCCGATTTGTTCTTGCAGCTAGACCCAGATTTTGAAGAAAAGTTATCCCAACGAGTGGGTGATGTTGCGGCTTACCAAATAGTCTCTAAAGGCCGTATGGTCGCCGAAGCTTTAAAAAGTTTATTTAACAAAACTCCTGAAAAATTTACCGAATTGGCTAGCGAAGAGTGGAAGTTGCTAGTGGGGCAATTGGAATACCAAACGTGGCAGCAGCAAGTACAGACACTTGCCAAAGACCTAGACAGTTTGGCCGTGAGAATACAGGAATTGAGTGAATGACCCCCAAAGAGTTCGCTCGTTTTAGGCAAATCAATCGTACTTTATGTCGGTATGGTATCGACCAGTTATTACCCAAACGTTTTTGGCCGTGGCCGCTACGTTTTTTACGCAGCCTAGTATTTTGGTGGCGCAATCAGCATAAAAATAGCGCACCTGGTGCGCGTATTCGAATGGCGATGGAAGAACTCGGGCCGGTATTTATTAAATTTGGCCAAATGATGTCTACCCGCCGTGATTTGTTACCGCCAGACATTGCCGACGAACTCGCGTTACTGCAAGACCAAGTGTCGCCGTTTTCTGGTGAACTAGCGAAACAACAAATTGAGTTGGCCTTAGAACAGCCTATTGAAAACCTGTTTGATGATTTTGATATGCAGCCCTTGGCGTCTGCGTCTATCGCCCAGGTGCATACCGCTCGCTTAAAAGAAAATGGCCAAGAGGTGGTGCTTAAAGTTATTCGCCCTGGCATTGAGCGCACTATTTTGTCTGATATCGCGCTAATGCAGCGCGTAGCTGGGTTTTTTGCGCTGTTTTTCGCTGACGGTCGCCGTTTGCGTCCTAAAGAAGTGGTTGAAGAATATCGCAAAACTATTGTTGATGAATTAGACCTCGCTCGCGAAGCATCGAATGCAATTCAACTGCGCCGTAACTTTACTGAAGCAAAAGAGCTGTATGTTCCTGAAGTGTATAGTGAGCATTGTCGTAAAACCTTGTTGGTTATGGAGCGTATTTACGGTATTCCAGTGGCCAATATCGACGAGTTAGAAGCGCAAAATACCAACATGAAATTGTTGGCAGAGCGTGGCGTAGAAGTGTTTTTTACTCAGGTATTTCGCGACAGTTTCTTTCATGCAGATATGCACCCGGGTAATATTTTTGTCTCGCGTGAGCACCCAGAAGATCCGCAATACATAGGTATTGATTGCGGCATTGTAGGAACGCTAAACAAAGAAGACCAACGCTATTTAGCGGAAAACTTTTTGGCCTTTTTTAATCGTGACTACCACAAAGTGGCGCAACTGCATGTAGATAGCGGTTGGGTGCCTTCAGATACCAAGGTAGAAGAGTTTGAAGCAGCGATTCGCACGGTGTGCGAGCCAATATTTGCTAAGCCTTTATCAGAAATATCTTTTGGTCATGTATTGTTAAACCTGTTTAACACTGCGCGACGTTTTAACATGGAAGTGCAGCCGCAATTAGTATTGTTACAAAAAACCTTGCTGTATATAGAAGGTTTAGGACGACAGCTATACCCAGAGTTAGATTTGTGGGCCACAGCGAAACCATTTTTAGAGCGCTGGATGCGCAAACAAGTGGGGCCAGAAGCAGTGTTTACTGCGTTTAAGGAAAAGGCACCCTATTGGTTAGAAACGCTGCCGCATTTGCCAGAGTTGGTTTATGATAACCTGCAATTGGCCAAGCAACAGCAGCTTAAGTTTCAACAGTTTACTGCACAGTATTTGCAGCAACAAAAGCAACGTCAGCGTAGCTTAATTTTGGCTTTGGTGTCCGCTTCTAGCTTAATTTCGGCAGCGGTCATTTACTCAAGCCTACCCATGGTTGCTGCAGCCTTAGCGGTATGTAGTGGTTTAACTGGGTTAATTAGCTGGCGACAACTAAAATAGAACTATGGCCATTGTGGCCAAACAAGAATGTAAAAGGAAAAACAGATGGGTGGAATTAGTATTTGGCAACTGTTGATCGTAGCGGTCATTGTGGTGTTGTTATTTGGCACCAAAAAACTACGTAACATGGGTGGCGATTTAGGTTCAGCGGTGAAAGGTTTTAAAAATGCCATGAACGACGATGATGCCAAGTCTGCAGATAAATCTACGCCAGAACAGCTCGCTCAAAACAAAGAGCAAACTGAAGAAACCACTAAAAGCAAAGACCAGCAGCAAGGTTAAGCATGTTTGATATTGGCTTTTGGGAGTTAATTTTAATCTCGATTATGGGCTTGGTTATTCTTGGCCCAGAGCGTTTACCGGGTGCTATTCGCAGTGTATTGGCAGTGGTTAATAAAGTGAAGCAGTCGGTATCGTCTGTGACTACCGAGCTAAAGCAGGAGCTTGAGCTGGATGAGTTGCATCAAAACTTGAAAAAGGCCGAGCAACAAGGCTTAGAGTCACTGAATGGTGATTTGAGTGAGTCTTTTGAAACCTTAAAGGCACGCGCCGAGTCTGTCACTCGCCCATATCAAAAGACCACATCTGATAAGCCTGATGTTGAAAAGGCTGATCCGGCAAATACTCAGCATCAAGCCGACACGGTGGAAATGCCTGCAGATTCACAACCTGAAGCCAACCAAGAAGATAAAAAATAAGCTATGAGTGATGCCCCAGCGCAACCCCTAATTGAGCATTTAGTTGAGTTACGCAATCGCTTGCTGCGTGGCGTACTGGCCTGTTTAATTGTATTTCTTGGCCTGGTCTATTTTGCTAACGATATTTATTCGTTAGTGGCCGAACCCTTGTTAGCGGTGTTGCCCGATAACGCCAGTATGATTGCTACCGACGTAGCCGCGCCGTTTTTCACGCCTATCAAGCTCACTTTAGTGGCGTCGGCGTTTATAGCGATGCCTTATTTATTGGCGCAAGCTTGGGGCTTTATCGCGCCGGGTTTATATCAACACGAACGTAAGTTACTCATTCCTTTGGTATTTGGCTCTGGTTTATTGTTTTATGCCGGAGTGGCTTTCGCCTACTTTGTGGTATTCCCACTGGCTTTTGCATTTTTTACTGCGGTAGCGCCAGAAGGCGTAACCATTGCCACCGATATTTCTAATTACCTCGATTTTGTACTGAAGCTGTTTTTTGCCTTTGGTTTAGCCTTTGAAATCCCCATTGCCACTATGCTGCTGTGTTGGTCGGGTGCGACTACTCCTGAAAAGCTGCGTAGCAAGCGTCCTTATGTGATTGTAGGGGCCTTTGTGGTGGGTATGTTGTTAACCCCGCCAGATGTGATTTCTCAAACCTTATTAGCCTTGCCAATGTGGCTGCTATTTGAAGTCGGTTTATTCTTTGCGCGTTTTTATGTGCGCAAGAATGATGACGAAGAAGCGCAAGCCTAAGCCTCATGTTTGATATCGCGCTTAATCTTACCAGTTCGCAGTTTGACAAAGACCGCACCGAGGTGGTTGAGCGTGCCCAACAATCGGGCATTAATGGTATGTTATTGCTTGCTTCCGACATGCAAGAAAGCCAAGCAGTCAGTGAGTTGGCACTGCAATGGCCAAATCTGTGTTACGCCACTGCAGGAGTGCATCCGCACGATGCTAAATCGGTAAGTGTAGAACAGCTGGCTGAGTTAAAACCTTTATTGGTGCAATCGCAGGTGGTGGCTGTGGGGGAGTGTGGTCTCGACTTTAATCGTGATTTTTCACCCCGTCCTCAGCAAGAAGCGATATTTGAAGCCCAGCTCGCCTTAGCGGCAGAGTTACACATGCCGGTGGTAATGCATGAGCGAGACGCCCATCAGCGCTTTATCGATATTCTTACTCCTTGGCGCGATAAGCTGCCTGGTGCAGTGTTGCATTGCTTTACTAGCGACCAAGCGGCGCTTAAAGCCTGCTTAGATTTAGACATTTATATCGGCATCACCGGTTGGGTGTGCGACGAGCGCCGCGGCCAAGACTTACAGCAACGCGTCACCGAAATTCCCGATAATCGTTTACTGCTAGAAACCGACGCGCCTTACCTGCTGCCAAGAGATCTTACACCCAAACCTAAAAGCCGCCGTAACGAGCCTTGTTATTTAGGTCACATTTACCAGCGGGTAGCCGATTTACGCCAGCAAGATGTGTTTGAGCTACAACAACAAGTACAGCAAAACGCCAAACAATTATTCCAACTGTAATTCCCTTGTCACTTTTTTGATGTTTCCTTGAGTTTTGTCTTATTGTTCACACCTTGGGTGTAGTTCTTGCTTGGCTATATGCTTAAAAGGTTCCTATGCTTGAAAGATAAGTCTGGAAATAAACCCGAATAGGCTTCAAAACGGCTTTAAAAAGCCGCCTCAAGGACGAGATTATACTTTGATTAGATTAGTGTTATTTCTTCAACGATACGGTTTTGCCATTGGCTGTTTGCTGGTGTTTAGCCCTGTTAGCGTGGCGGCGATTGTAAACAACAACCACCTTTATCAGAAAACCCAAGTCATCACTCAACAGCTGGTGGCGATTCGTGAACAGCAAAAGCTTCCAGCACTTAGTACCGAACCGCAAATTTTTGCCGATAAGTTGGCTATCCATTTGGTATTTAAGAGCCAGCAGTTAAGTGAGTTTGCTGCCAAGCTGCAAAGCAAGCATGGCGTGCCTGTTAGTGCTAATAAAAACGTGGCTTATCGTGTCATTCGGCCACGTAGCGTTATGCCTTATCTGGAGTTGTTAGAGCAACAACTTGATGCTGTGGCGACTAAAATAGCAGCGACTAAGCCCGTAGACATAGAACGTCCCTTAGGGAAATCAGTGAATGATGTTTACCAACAATTGGTGATTATTGAGGCCTTATTTGTTGATTTAGTTGATCGAGAAGGGAACACCGCGTTAGCCAAGAACCTCGCGATCATTAAGGGCGATCTACAACAGATAAGCCAGTTAAAAGACTTACCACTGAACTTTGCATCGCTAGACAATTTTCAAAACCGCGAGTTAACAGACGCTAATATTGTGGCTTTTCAGTGTTTGTATTTATTAGAACGTTTATTCCGCCAACTGGCGATAGAACCCAGCAAGCCAGGGCGTTTACCTACCGGGGAATCCAGCCTCTATCAAGTGGTGGATAGCACCGTTAATTTACGTGCTGAGTTACATCGAGCTAAAACCATCTTACAAATTGAACAAGACAGCCCTGCAGAGCCAATGGCAGGCCTTAGCAATGCGAATTTGCTATACGCGCAGTTGGTGCAACTGCGTAGTGGTTTGTTACAGATGGTAGGAGCGCCAGCCTTATGATGGACAAATTGAGCCTAAGTCAGAAAATCGCCCTGATTCCTGTTGGTATTGTGGTGTTGCTCGGCATTATGCTGTGGAGCAGCATGTTAGCGCTAAAAAATGTTGAGCAACAAACCGTCGAATTTTCGCAAAAAGTTGAGCCACGAGCCCGCTTAGCGGGAGAGTTGTCGGTAAATGCTTTACAGCGTTTAGTGGTGCAATCACGCTTTAGTCAAAGCGAAGACCCTCAGTTATTACAGCGCTACCAACAGTTATCGCAACAGGCGGAGCAACTAGGAGGGAGCCCTCACCTTGCTGGTTTCGATAATGCCGAACAGATTACCAGTAACTCCCAGTTGCTAGACCAACATTTTGCCGCAGAATTGGTTCCTTTATTGGCAGAAGTGAGCCGTCTTGAAAATGCTGTGTTACGCCAGTTAGTACCACATGCGCTGGCCAATAGCGCTGATATTCATGCCACTTTAGATCCTCTTAACTCAGGCCGTTTACCGGGGTTAACCGTTAACTTAGCGAATCATATTCAAGCTGCTGCCATTGCATTAATGAGCCATTTAAACCGCCAAGATGATCGCAGTAAAGACCAATTCTATTTAGAGCTATTTGGTGCAGAAAATGCCTTGTTAGATTTACAAAAAGGGCTAAATCGAGAGCACCACAAAGCCTGGATTAAGCTGGTAGCAAAAGATGTTGCCGAGCTGGCTACCTCGGCCTCTCGGTTATTTGAGTTGCTGCAAGAGCGTCAATTGCTAATGGAAGACCTATTAAACCCTGCCGCTGAGCAAGTGGTGCAGGGGGCGAGTGACAGCCAGCAACATCAATGGCAAGTGCTCAGTAATTCTAGCCGAGCCATTAGCCAACAATTACAACAAACCGCCTGGACTAATATGGCCTTTGGTTTGTCTATTGTGGTGATATCGCTACTCATGGGCTGGATAATTACCCGTTTGATTCGCCAACCTATTGTGACCATGGTTGAAGCGATGCAAGCCATTGCTCAAGGAGATGGTGATTTAACTCAGCGGCTTAAAGTAAAAGGCAAGGATGAGTTAGCGCAGCTAGCCGAAGCCTTTAACCAGTTTATTGCATTACTGCAAACCACTGTAACCACTATTAATACTAACGTGGTGGAGCTTAATTTGGCAGCAGGGCAGCTAAATGATTTGGCTCAGCAATCTAAAGACCAAATGGGCCAACAGCAGCAAGTGGTTGGCGAAGTCAGCCACCATATTGGTCAGTTATCGCAAGGTTTTAGCGAAGTGGCTGATCATGTACGCAGTGCCGATACCTCTGCGATTGCTATTGATGAAGCCTCCGAACACGGCAATCAGCTGACTCAATCCGCCACCTCTGAAATAAAGCAGCTAGTGGGGCAGGTGGATAGCGCGTCTGAAGATATGCGAGAGCTGGCGCAAAATAGTAAAGATGCCAGTAAGATCTTAGAAGTGATTAATGGCATTGCAGAGCAAACTAATTTGCTGGCGTTAAATGCCGCCATTGAATCGGCTCGAGCGGGAGAGCATGGTCGCGGCTTTGCGGTAGTGGCTGATGAAGTAAGGAACTTAGCCAAGCAAACCCGTGGTTCTACCGATCAAATTGAGCAAATGATGGGAGAATTAGTCAAAGGTGCAGAAAAAACCGAAGGGCAAATGCGCCAAGGGCGCAGCCAAGCTAGCGCTAGTTTTGAACTGATGTCGGAAATGCAGCAATCAGTAGCAACGACTCACCAGTTAGTTAGCGATATTACTAACTTGTTGGATGATGTAACGGCTGCTTGTGATGCACAGTTAAATACCTCGGAAACAGTCGTCAACGAGATGCAAGATATTGAATCGGCTGCGCAACGCAGTTTAGAAGGTACCGAGCACACAGCTCAACAGGCTGAAAAGGTTGGTCAGCTAAGTGGTTTGATTCAAGCTAGTATTGCCAATTTTAAAGTATAGTCTTTAAGCGTTAAGCCAACTGTTCATCATTTTTATAGATGTTCTTGGTTTAGTGTTTATGTTTTTTCTTGATAATTATTTTAATTTAAACTCAGGCTCCCTCTCTATTTAAATATAATACAGCACTTGAAAGCGCTTTCATTCTTTTTGAATAAGGCTTTCATGAATTTATTATCTAAATAAACTCCCCATTTAAATAAATTATATAGAGTATGTACTTTGGGAATAATTGCATATTTCTAATGTAACAGATCTATCTGTTTACAATATTTAACATTAAGTTGTTGTTTTTTAGCTATTTAATTGTTTTTCGTTTTCTGCGAGTCTCTCCTTGTGTCGCTTCACACTTTAATATTTTAGTCATAATAAACGAGTAGTTTACCGTGCTATGTTTTTATCGTAATTAAATTCATAGATATATAAATAAGAATAAAACATAAAATAATTATTTATTAAGGAAGTAAAATGCAAGTTGGGAAAGTTATAAAAATTGTAGCCGGTCTCGCTATTACATCTGTTGTAGTAGGTTGTAATAGTGATACAGAATATGTGTATGTTGATCCGCCAATCGCAGACAGCATCGATTTAGGCCCATTTAAGTGTACCGATGAAGAGCTAGCAGAAGATGCA
The DNA here is from genome assembly GCF_030548085.1 of Agarivorans sp. 2_MG-2023. Lineage (NCBI taxonomy): Bacteria > Pseudomonadati > Pseudomonadota > Gammaproteobacteria > Alteromonadales > Alteromonadaceae > Agarivorans > Agarivorans sp. 2_MG-2023. Next base: position 216,397 of record NZ_JAUORQ010000007.1, on the reverse strand, counting down.
GCAAAAGACTGTCGCTTGTACATTAAAGGTTCTATGAACAGTTGGTCATCGCGCCCAGAAGCACAACTGCATTACCAGGGAGAAGGTGAATACATCGCTTTGTTTAGCATGCAGCCCGGCGAGTACTCATTCAAAATCTCTGATCCAAGCTGGAGTGCTGAGCGTGATTTAGCCATTGGTGAAGACGCTGATGCCGAAGTGGTGTTTGATATTCCGATGGAGCTGCAACGAAAGTATGACGACTTTGGTAACCAAAACATGGATATCACAGTTTCCAGCGATGAAGACCAAGTGTATCGCTTTACCTTAGATTCATCATCAGGGATCAACAACCCTAGTTTGTTGATTGAAAATATTACCGATACCGATGCCGATAAACTGTCTGAAGCTATGTATATAGTGGGCACATTTAACGATTGGACTGCATCAGATAACGCCGAGTTTACCTATAAAGGTGCCGGTAACTACGAAGCTGAAGTGACTTTTGCTGAGGCTGGTACTGTTAGCTTCAATGTTCATCAAGGCATGGATAAACCGAACGTATATGGCTCTTTAGATAATCAGCCTATTAGCTTAACTGAGGGAGCGTCGGCATTAACCACTTACCCTGGTGGTAAAATGTCTGCCCATGTTGAGGCCGGCAGCTACGTATTCTCGCTATCTATATTAGGGGATGGGCAGTTAGCTGTGCCGTTGTCTATCGCTAAAGTAAGGGCTGTGATTGGCCACGACACCATTACTGCCGTGAATGTTGCCACTAACATTACTTCCGACGGTAGTACTTTTGCCCAGAGTTATGCTTGGGATGCAGAAGGCGATATGAGTGTGAGTTTGAGCGATGATACAACGCAAGCTCAAGCTTCAGTTCGCCAAATGGCGACTGCTGATACCGAAGGTCGCTACACGGTAACGCTTACTACTAACAAAGATCTTAGCTCAGAAGCGAGCGCTAGCCACGATGTTGATGTGATCGAACTATTCAATGCCAATAACATTGTAATGATGATTGGTGATGGTATGGGCTATCCGCAACTGGATGTTACGCGTGCTTACCAAGGCGAAGCTTTATTCCTAGAATCGGGCAAGCATCGTGGCGATATTAAAACCGCTAGTGCTGATACCCTAGGCTACGAGAATCTTGCTGAGCTTGGCATGAATTACTATACCGATTCTGCAGCAGCGGCTACCGCAATGGCTACGGGTCGTAAAGTAGTTTCTGGCACCATTGCTCAGGCACGTCCAGGTGACGGTTCAAATTTAGAAACCATTTTGGAATACGCGCAAAGTTTGGGTAAATCAGTAGGTATTGTTGCTACGTCGCACTGTGTGCATGCTACACCTGCAGCCTTTGCTTCACACGGTCCAAACCGAAATGACTTTGTTACCTTGTCTAAAAGTATGTACGGCGATGTTCAACCTAACGTTACCCTGTGTGGCAGCAAGCAAGTCGACGGCGTTGATGTAATTAGTGCTGAAGCTACAGCGGCTGGCTATACCGTCGTCGATTCAAAAACGGCTCTTATTCCTGCGGTGGCTGCGTTACCAGCAACAGATCCGAATGCAGAGATTTTGTTTGCCGGCATTTTTGGTGAAGATGAAATTCCTTACGTATTACCGCTTGGCGATCAGAAAAGCTACGAAGAGCAAGACATTCCTCAGCTGAATGAAATGACCCAAATTGCGATTGAAATTTTATCTAAAAATCCGAACGGTTTTGTCTTAATGGTTGAAGGTTCGCAAATCGACTTTGCTGGTCACCTTAACGACGAAGAAAGAGTGATTCACGAGACCATCGCCTTTGATAAAACAGTACAAGAAGTAGCGAGCTGGGCTGAATTACGCAGTGACTCAATGGTAATTGTTACTGCCGACCATGAAACGGGTGGCTTAGCATTAGAAAAAACCAACGGTATTGGCCAAGTGCCAGAAGTCAGTTGGAAGTGGGGAAGCCACACTAATGTAGACGTTCCTATTGCATCTTGGGGTTTAAACTCACACGCTTTTGTTGGTCGCACTGTAGAAAATACCGCGATTTACAACGTAATGCGTGGCGCCTTAAACGCTGAGTAAATAAGCTATTACCTCTGAACTGTGCCTTGGCATAGTTCAGAGGATTTCAGGTGAACTATGTTACGAATATTATGTTTTGTTTTTGCTGGCTTAATTAGCCCATTAGTATTGGCGACTCCAAACCCTTGGTTATCGCTAGTGCCAGAGTTAGAAAGAGATCAGCCAAATCAAAATCCTATTAATCATCAAATACAGCTTGATGAGCGCGCGCCGCAAATAAAGTCTGGCGGTTTAGTGCAAGCCTTAAACGGCCAAGATATGCGTATGCCTGGTTTTGTCGTGCCATTAGAAAGCGATGGTGACAAAATTACTGAGTTCTTTTTAGTACCATTTTTTGGTGCATGTTTGCACTTACCCCCACCGCCTCCCAATCAAATCATCCACGTTCGCCATCCTGCTGGAATCGACATGGTTGAACCTTGGGAAGTGATTTGGATAAGTGGTGAAATGCAAGTAAAAGCCACCGATGTAGAAGGTATTGCCAGCGCTGGGTATGCAATGAGCCTAAATAAAGACATCGAGTTTTACGCGCCTTAACACGGGTTAAAAAGTGCCTGAACAATAAGTTAATCATCACTAGTGCTAGGTTCCCTAATTGTGAGAGTATTCAAGCAACTAACAGGGAGCGATAGCACGTGCATATACCCAAGCATTTTCAACAAGACGACTGGACAACTATTTCTCAGCTGATCACCTATAATCCACTTGCCACTATCACCACTCAAAGTGATGCCGGCCTAGTGGCCGATCATGTGCCCTTACTACTGGCTAAAAATGCTCAAAATGACTGGTGTTTACAAGGTCATATCGCGCGAGCTAATCCCTTAGCTAAGCGTTTGCAGTCATGCTTATCTGCATTGGTGGTGTTTCAGGGTGAAGATGCTTATGTATCGCCAAATTTTTATCCCTCTAAGCAGGCTAACCCAAAGGTAGTACCAACTTGGAATTATCAAGCTGTGCATATCAATGGCGTTATCGAGGCTAAAAATGATGCCGCTTGGACGCTGGATTTGCTACAGCGATTGACTCTAGAGAACGAGCAAAATCAAACTAAGCCTTGGCAAGTAAGTGACGCACCAGATAACTTTATTGCTCAGCTAAACAAGGCCATTATCGGCTTTGAAATAAGCATTGATAAGCTGCAAGCCCAATTTAAACTGAGTCAAAACCACAGTGTAGAAAACCAACTGGGTGTCGCTAAAGGCTTGGCTAAGATTAAGCCAAGCATGGCTAAGCAAATAAAAGAACATGCCGAGTTAGTAGCAAAGGGTGATGCAAGCGAATGACTAAAGCGAAGTTAGTCTCATGGAATGACGCCAAAGGTTTTGGTTTTTTAAAACTCAGTGATAAAAACGCTGAGAAAAACTTGTTTGTACACGCCAGCAGTTTTGATGATCGAAGCATTATCCCCGAGCGCTTAATCGGCCATTGGTTTACTTATCGCTTATCAGCCGATAAACAAGGTAGGCCCTGCGCCAAGCAACTTAAATTGGTGGGCGCAAAACCGGCATTTGTTAATAAGACCAACAAGGCTGGACTTGGCGCGAGTATAAAAGTCGCGGTATTTGCTGGTTTACTAACGGCCTTAGTGATGTTGGCAAACTTGCCATTGGCAATTGCGTTGGCCTATTTAGTGATGAGCTTAGTCTGTTTTGCTTTGTATGCTCTAGATAAAAGCGCTGCTCAAGCGGGTCGTTGGCGAGTGCAAGAAGCCAAGCTACATGTATTTGCCTTACTCGGTGGTTGGCCGGGCGCGATGCTGGCTCAGCAGTACTTACGACACAAGACCCAGAAACAGCAATTTCGCTGGGTGTATTACGCTACCGTTTTGCTTAATTGTGCGGCATTAGCATATTTGCTTACCCCGTCGGCCGCGCCAATGCGCCAAACGATAAGTGAGTTTGTGTCGAGTTTTGTTTAAATGAATATCACCATCGAGCCTTATTCCACCAAGTTTGCTAAACAAGTCGCCGATGTATTTACTCAAGCGGTGCATGCCATTGGTGATGAGCACTATAGCGCCGAACAAAAACAAGCATGGGCAGCAACACCCGTAGATTACTCATATTGGCAGCAACGCTTAAAAGCCGAACGCTGCTTTGTGGCCTTGCAAGCTGAAACTGTAGTGGGCTTTATTGAGCTAGAGGGCTGCAATATTGATTGCTGCTATGTTTCGCCAAAATACCAAACTAAGGGTATTGCGCTACAAATGCTTCAGTATATTGAAGCGATTGCTCGCCAACAGCAAAGGGAATACTTGTTTGTTGATGCGTCTAAAGTGGCTAGGGGGTTCTTTGTTAAACAAGGCTTTAGCGTGATTAAAATCAACAAGGTACAGCGAGCAGGGCAAACTTTGCTTAACTTTAGTATGCAAAAATCCCTGTAGCCATTCCCACTTACTGTAAAGTTAGCGAGATAGTGCTGACAATTATCATAATGAAAGATCCTCGTACTTGTTTTTAAATAGTTCATGCTAATGGCAACGATGCGAGGGGGAAGCATGAAAATTATTATGGGTATTTTGCTGGTAACGTTGAGCGGCTGTAGTCAGCAGCAGGCTTATAATGCCATGCAAGGAAACCAACGACAGCAGTGTGACAAACACACTAATCATCAAGATTATTTAAGCTGTATGGATAAAGCTGATGTGAGCTTTGAAGAGTACCAGCGTCAGCGCGATGAACTGCTGAGCGATGACGCAAAATAAAAAACCAAGCCTAGGCTTGGTTTTTGGTATTTCAAGGGAGTTTAAAGCGCTTCGCCGTTCACACTAAGCAGTACGTCTATATTACCGCGAGTAGCGTTTGAGTATGGGCAAACCTGATGAGCAACCTTAACCAACTCTACTGCCGATGCTTGCTCTAGTTCTAGCTCTACTGCCAGCGCGACTGTTAGTGCAAAACCGCCATTGTCATTTGGGCCAATGCCTACAGTAGCAGTGGTTGGGGCAGATTTAATCGCCACTTTACCTTCTTTGGCGACGTGTAAAATAGCATTAGAGAAACACGCGGCATAACCTGCTGCAAATAGTTGCTCTGGGTTAGTGGCTTCGCCGCTGCCGCCCATTTCTTTTGGGTAGCTAAGTGCTAGGTCTAATTTTTTATCGTCGGTGCTTACTTGGCCATTACGACCGGCTAGTGCTGTAGCTGAAGTAGTGTATAAGGTTGTCATATCGTGTCCCTTCAATTTAAGTTGCGCGCAATTTAATTGTTTGCAACTTTAGTTGAGGGTGAGATGAAATGCAAGTATATTGTGCACAATTTATTTTATGAAGGTTTTACCATGATCAAGTTAAGTGAGCAATCTGACCAGGTGGTGAACCTCAGCTTAGACAAGCAACTATGTTTTTCTTTATACAGCGCGTCAAATGCCATGGGCCGTGTCTATCGCCCGTTGTTAGATAAACTCGATCTTACCTACTTGCAGTATATTGTGATGATGGTGCTGTGGGAGCACGACAGTGTCAGTGTGAAAAGCTTGGGGGAAAAAGTGCATTTAGACTCTGGTACCTTGACTCCTTTGCTAAAAAGACTAGAAGCAAAAGGTTTGGTGATTCGCGCAAGAAGTGAACATGATGAGCGAGTAAGAGTGATTAGCTTAAGTGAGCAAGGTGTGAGCTTACAACAACAGGCTGAGAGCGTTCCTCAAGCCATGTTGTGCCAAGCCGATATGCCGTTAGAAGAACTGCAGGCATTAAAACAAGGCTGCGATCGCTTGTTTGCCAAGTTGATGAAATAACTGTCATTAGTCGCCCATTTTGCTTGCGAGTGACAACAAGTTTTATAAAAGGTCTGTAATAACTCGAAATAAGTAATCGGTATAACGATTAGGCTGGTTACACTAATGCCTTACTCAACCATGGACAATGCTCATGCCTCAAGGCGCGGTAAAAGAACTCAAATTATTTAATTTGGCGTGGCCGATTTTGGTTGAGCAGTTAACCAGTGGCTTTGTGGTAATGGTTGATATTTACTTCCTGAGTTTACTAGGGGAAGACGCCGCCGCGACTGCTGGTTTGCTAATGCCCTATCTATGGATTGGCTTCTTTGTTTTGCCGATGCTTTCTACCGGCGGCACTGCGGCAGCATCGCAGTATTATGGGGCTAAGCAGTTCGACAAAGTGATACCGGTATTTATGACCAACGTTTTGTTGCTGGGTTTGGCTGGTATCGCCTTTAGTATTTTTACCTATCTCAACTATAACAATATTGGCGTGTGGCTGAACTTCCCTGCGGCAATGCAGCTGTATGCTGAAGATTACTTGGCCATAATGGCGTTTACTTTTGGTTTCTTTGGTTTGCGCTGTGCTTATGGCTCTATTTTGGCCGCAAAAGCCATGACCAATTGGAATATGTTGGCGTCACTACTGACGAACGTGGTGAATGTTTTTCTAAATGCTACTTTCTTTTTTGGCTGGTTTGGTATCGAACCCATGGGTTTAAAAGGCATCGCCCTAGGCACAGTGTTGTCTTACCTGTTTGCCTGCTTAGTGGTGATGGTGATTGTGCATGTTAAGGCGCAAGTGAGCTTTGAATTTAACCGCGCAATTATTCCGCGAATGCGCGCCGTTTTTAAACCCTTGATGAAAATCTCTATTCCCTCTGCCGCAGAGCCTGCCAACTATACTCTGCAGCAAATTGTCGTCGCAGGTATTTTGGCCACTCTTGGGGTATTGGCGGTGTCGTCTTATACCTTTGTGCTGCGCTTTTTGTTTATTTCAATGGCAGTGAGTTGGTCGTTAGCAGCGGCAGGGCAAATTATGATGGCGCATCAAATGGGCGCACGAAAACTGCAACAAGTGGATGCTACATACAATCGTTGTGTAAGCTTGGCGATATTATTCGCCTTTGTGAACATGTGTGTATTTGCCTGGTTTTACCAACCTCTTATTGGTCTTTTTAGTGATGATCCTCAAGTGGCTTTTTATGCCAAATGGTTACTGATTATTTGTATTGTTATGGAGCCATTTAGAGCGATTAATATTGTGGCTGGCATGGGCCTAAAAGCGGTCGGCGATGGGCGCTTTGCGGCGACCGTAGGGGTTGCTTTTATTTGGGGTATTGTGCCGATTATTTACCTGTGTTCTATATCTTGGCAGTTGGGCATTATTGGCGCATGGGCATGTTTTGCCTTAGATGAAGTGGTACGCGGGCTGATCAATCACTGGCGGTGGAAAACTTACCGCTGGCATAACATGGGCATTGTTTAGTGGTGATTACACGCCAAGCTTAGCGATTGTTCACATTCTAGATTGCTTCGCTATTCTATTTGCTGCAAATTAGGCTAATACTTATCAACACTTTAGCGTGATCCTCGGGTTTATTGCGGTTCGCTGTAATAAATGGAATTGCCGTTGGCTTAGTTTGGCGGCAGACAGGGTTGTTTTATTCCTTTAAGTAGCGAGAACAGCAATGAAATTAGAGTCTTTAGCACTTCACCATGGCTATGAATCAGAAGCCACCACCAAAGCTGCGGCAGTGCCGATTTACCAAACCACGTCTTATACCTTTGACGATACTCAGCACGGCGCAGATCTCTTCGATTTGAAGGTACCTGGCAATATTTATACGCGAATTATGAACCCTACCACCGATGTGCTGGAGCAAAGAGTTGCAGCAATGGAAGGTGGTATTGCCGGCTTAGCCTTGGCCTCTGGCATGGCAGCAATTACGTATGCCATTCAATGTATCTGTGAAGTAGGTACGAATATCGTTAGCACCAGCCAAGTGTACGGCGGCACCTATAACCTATTTGCTCATACCTTCCCTAAACAGGGCATTGATGTTCGCATGGTGTCGGCTGATGATTATGCGGGTTTTGAAGCCGCGATTGATGACAATACTCGCGCCATTTTCTGTGAATCTATCGGTAATCCGGCAGGTAATGTTGTCGACTTGATTAAACTAGCGGAAATTGCCAAAAAGCATGGCGTTCCACTTATGGTAGACAACACTGTTGCTACGCCATTTTTGTGTCGACCTATCGAGCTAGGTGCCGATATTGTTATCCACTCGCTGACTAAATACATTGGTGGCCACGGCACTTCAATTGGCGGCATTATTGTGGACTCAGGTAAGTTTGATTGGGTTGCCAATAAAGAGCGCTTTAAGATTTTGAATGAGCCAGATCCGTCTTACCATGGAGTGGTGTACACCGAAGCGCTTGGCCCTGCCGCATATATTGGGCGTTGTCGGGTGGTACCGCTGCGTAATACGGGAGCGGCTATTTCCCCTATGAATGCTTTTCAAATTCTCCAAGGTTTAGAAACACTGGGTTTACGCATGGAGCGCCATTGTGAAAATGCCGAAAGCTTAGCGGCGTACTTAAAGCAACATCCAAAAGTGGAATGGGTAAACTACGCTGCTCTGCCTACTAGCCCTTATAATGAGGTTTGCCAAAAAATCGCTGGTGGTAAAGCCTCTGGCATTTTGAGCTTTGGTATTAAAGGCGGTAAAGAAGCCGGCGGTAGATTTATTGATGCTCTACAAATGATTTTACGTTTGGTGAACATAGGCGACGCCAAGTCATTAGCTTGCCACCCAGCTTCAACGACTCACCGTCAACTAAATGAAGAAGAGCTGGCGAAAGCAGGTGTTAGCTCAGATTTAGTGCGCATTTCGGTAGGTATCGAAAACATCGGCGATATCATTAACGATGTAAGCCAAGCCTTAGAAAAAGCCTAGTATTTACACTTTCGATTAAAAAAGCCGACTAATAAGTCGGCTTTTTAGTTATTTGGTTTTTTACTATTTATCGATTCTAAAGTCGTACACTTTACAGTTCGACCAAGACTCAACCCTAGCTGACACAGGTTTGTCGTTCATGTAAGACGACAAAAATAGGGTGATAAGATTCTGGTCTGCTTTATCTATGTAGCAGAAGCCACCGTTTGCATGACCTGAAATATCGGGACCGCAAGTCTCACAGCTATTGATCACATTACCGTTACTATCATTATGCTGAATTTTAAAATTAAGGTATTCATTACGGTAATGAATATTAGTAATCTCGCCTTCTTGTATGGCTTCAGAGGCCTCTACAAAAGGTGTAGCAAATACGCATAGGGTTAACGCTTTAAGTATTAACGATTTCATTTTCATCCTTGATGTGAGTTTAAAGGTACGCAAACTAACAATTTTTTTATTGTTGTCTGAATCGTCAATAATGCCTACGGAAGCACAATCAGCTTTGCTTCACCATTGAGCTTGCTTATTGTCTTATAGGATATTTATTCTTATTGAAAAAATACTTTAAAAATCAGTAAATTCAGTTGTTTGTAGTGTTTTTGTTTGAACCAATATTCATTTCTTTTTTGTATGGTCTGCCGCAATAAAGCGTTGGTTTAGTATGATTCTTCCGCAAGTTTAATTTGTAGCTCTTCCAGTGGTTTTTCTGACTAATTATTCCTGATATTTCATTGTATATAATTGAGCTGAATGCCTTGTAGCCGCAGGTTTTATATGAGGATAGGAACGGGTAGATAAACATAATTGGAGGTCAATACTTAGTACTGACCTCCAATTGTTCGCAATAAAAAAAAGCGCCTTAGAGGCTTCTATTGCGGTTTACTTCAATTGCACCACCGTATCGCAGCGCTTCTCTATCATGTGCGGGTCATGACTCACCAGAAGCAAGGCACAACCCTGTTCTTTAGCGAGGTCTACCAGCAAGTCTGTGACTTCTTTTGCGATGATAGGGTCGAGCCGTGATGTTGGCTCATCGGCAAACAAAAATATCGGGTCGAGTAGCAGAGCCCGTAATATAGCAAAGCGCTGTAATTCACCTCCAGAGACTTCGGTACTTCTTCGCGCAAGTAACTCAGGAGCTAACTTTAGCTTGATCATCAAAGGCGCTATTCGCGCTCTATCAATCTGATGCAAATTAATAACATCTTCTAACAATACGCCAAGGCTTACGCTTGAAGTAAAGGCCGCTGGTGGATCTTGAAATAGCTTTAGCCATTGATAGGGTTTGGTATTTGATACTTGCTTACTTACCTTGCCACTAATCGGTGGTAGCAAATTTAACAGGGTGTCACCCAGCGTACTTTTACCACTGCCACTGTCGCCTACAACGCCTACTACTTCGCCAGCGTGAATGGTAAAGTCAATGCCTGCAGACAGCGCCTGGCCGTTTCGACCAATCGCCAGGCTTGTCGCACTTAGCACCGGCTTTTTATCTATCAAGCCCTTAGTACGTTGAACCCAATGTCGAGGATCGGCACCGATAAGTGATTGTGTGTAAGAATGCTCGGGTTGATTCAGCACTTGTTCTGCACTGCCTTGCTCAACTACAACACCTTCTTTCATCACTATGATGTCGCCACCAATTTGCCTTGCCACCTCAATATCATGAGTAATGGTGAGCAAGCCGCCACCTTGAGCACTTTGCAACAGCAATTGAACAATGTCATCTCGGCGGCTTACGTCCAAACCTTTAGTTGGCTCATCAGCTAAAATCAGCTTAGCACCACCTGCAGTTGCGGCTGTTACCGCTAAGCGTTGCGCCATGCCTCCAGATAATTGGCCCGGTCTTTTTAAAGCACTGGATTTTAGATCGACTTTTTCTAAATCTTCCATCGCTTGGTTAAACGCCCGCTCATGACTTAAACCATGTAAACACTCATAGACCTCTAACACTTGTTGGTAAGCTGGCATTAAAGGGTCTAGCGCGCGCCATGGCTCTTGCGGCAACATAATCACCTCTTTACCCCATAAGCTAACTAAAGAGCCGCGATCGTGTAATTTACCAAATACTTCCACTTGACCCTGTTGGCTTAACTCGTTGGGGAGTAGGCCAATAATCGCCTGTGCCAACAAACTCTTGCCTGATCCCGTTTGGCCAAGAATAGTTAAAGATTTATCTTGGTAAAGACTCAGTGAAAGCGGCTGAAGGAGCTCAAGCTCTTTTGCATTGATCGATAGATCAGTGAGTTGAATTAAGAGATTCACGACTCGCTCCTGCTAACAAATGAAAACCAAGTACTAGCAATGCCACCACAATAAGCGGCTGCATTAATACCCAAGGCGCTTCAACATAAAATGGGAATAGCTCAACACTCATCAAACCTAACTCGGCCAATGGTGGTTGAATACCTACAGCAACAAAGCCTAACGAAGCCATCATTAAGATGGCATTGGCACCACCAAAGGCTGCCATGGTGAATACTGAGGAAGAGATGGCTGGCCATATATGGCGCTTAAATTGATACCATTTCCCAAAGCCCATCATTACTGATACTTGGCGCTCAGGGCTGTCCATCAAGGTGCGGGTAATCGCGCGAGTAACGCGGTAATATTCCACCCACTGTACCAACGAAATTGCAAAATACAGCACCACAAATGACCCTGGAGCAATCGCCGATAGCAATAACACCAATACCAAGCCAGGTAAGGCCAACAGTATGTTTACCAGTACATCTAAGCTTTGTTCTACGCGGCCGCCAGCCCATGCGGAGCATACGCCTAAGGTAACGCCAAGAATCGATGAGGTGAGTACGCAGAACACTCCTAAACTAAATGACAATACAATGGCGCTGGCTAGCCTTGTCATCATGTCGCGACCAAAATGGTCTGTGCCAAACCAGTGGTCGCTGTTAGGCGTTATAAGGCGAATAGAGAGGTTTTGCTCATCGATGGTATAGGGCGAGAAGCCACCCACCAACAAAGCAAAAGCAAATAACCCCAGTAAAAGCGTTAGCCCTAATTTTTGGTTCAAGCTTAATGACTTAATCATTGTTCTTGCTCCCCTCTAGGGTCAATCCAATAACACAGTAGATCGATAATGCCATTCAGCACCACAAACAGAACCCCCATGGTTAAAGCACAGCCTTGAATAACTGGAATATCACGAGCGAAGATTGCATGGGCTAAACCATGTCCTACACCAGGCCAAGAGAACAGTGACTCAATCATCACAATACCTTCGATAACACTGACCAGTTGAATCCCAATAAAGGCAACGATGGGCACCGCCATATTGCGCATGCCGTGGCGAAAGAAGGTTTGTCGCTCACTTAAACCTTTAACCCGAGAGAACTGGTAAAAGGGCGAGCGTAATACTCTTCGAACACTGCCATGCACCACCCGGTTAGACACCGCAGCTAAGCTAATGGCAAGGGTAATGCCTGGAAGCACCAAGTGTTGCCAAGTGCCAAAACCCGCCACCGGAAACAGTGGCCATTCCAAGGCAAAAAGCAGGATTAAAATTAAGCCAAGAACAAAAACAGGCATGGCTCGGGTGCAAGTGGAAAACCACACCATTATTGAATTTACCAGCCCTCCCTTTTTGGCTGACCAAGTACCAAGGGGCAGTGCAATACAAATTGATAATGCAATACCAAAGCCCGCTAACAGCAGCGAGTGACCGAGCTGATGTAGCACGGTTTCACTCACCGGCAAACCGCTCACCAGAGAGTTCCCCAAGTTAAACTGTAATAACTCTAACAACCAATTCACATAACTTGAGAGCCATCCTTGGTCTAAGTTGAGTTCTTGTCGGACTAATTCAGCGGCAGCCGAATCGACATTGTCTTGACCGTAGCGGCTTGCCGCAATGCGGTAAGCCATATCGCCCGGTAGGCTGCGCATTAACACAAAGGTTAGTGTGCCTACTCCCCACGCCACCAACACTAATTGGTAAAGGCGCTTCCGAAGAAGCTCCCATATCATTATTTAATCTCCATCTGGTTAATGAAGTAATCGCGCTCAAACGGGTCGAACTGGAAGTTTTTAACGCGCTTATTAACCGATGTGTGTTGGCTATAACTGGATATTGGCAATACCGGATACTCGTTATAAATTGTGGCGGCAACCTGTTGGCTGAGTTCTAAAGAACGCTCAGGATCTTGCGAGCTCACCAATTCTGTAATGGCACTATCCACCTCCGCATTGTTCCAATTCATGGTTCCCCAATCACCGCCACCATGGGCGAAATCAGTACTCATAATAGGAAGAGGGTCACCATTAAAACCAAAGTTACGGGCGATTAATGCCATTTCTAACGAGCCGTCTTTATGGCCTGCAGGAATCATACTTGAGTTAGTAATATCCACCTTAAGCTCTACCCCCAATTTAGCCCACTGGGCCTGAATTGCGGTAGCAACGGTGGTTAGCTCGGGGCGATCAGCGTAAGTAATCATGGTTAATTTAAATGGGTTGCCATCACGCTCAAGCATGCCAGAGTCACCCTGTTGCCAACCTAGGTCAGCCAAAATGTTGCGGGCTTGGTTTAAGTCATAGCTATTGCTTTCGATATCTTCAACAAACCACTGTGACATTGAACTGGGCATCAATTGCGAGGTTTCCGAGCCTTCAGACCCAAGCACGTTAGTCGCAATGGCTGCGCGGTTTAGTCCCATACTTAAGGCTTTACGTACTTGTATGTCATCCAAGAATGGATGCGCAGCATTCAATTTAATGAACATGGTACGCGGCACTAAGTGACTATAGAGCTGCACTTCATTTGAGCCATCCAATTGCCCCAGCATTGATGGTTCCAGGGTGAATACGATATCTGCCTCACCTGATTTAGCCTGGAGAATCCGGCTTTCAGCCCTATGTCCGGTCAAATAGGTCGCAAACTCAATGCTTGGTTTTTGTCCCCAGTAGTTGTCAAATTTCTTCACTGTTAGCTTATGTGGCGGTGCAAAGCTACTCATTTGGTAAGGCCCTGAGCCAAAGAGTGTCTCAACTGCACCATCTTGTTTGTAAGACGCGGGAGATAAAATTGCATTGGAATAGTTGGTTAGTAGTGAAGCAAACGCAGCATAAGGCTTAGCTAACTCAATGCTAATTTGTTCACTGTTTAGCGCTTTTATACTTACCACTTCGGCCTTATTTAAGGTGCCGTGTTTACTCTGTGCAAACTCTAGGCTTTGAACTACTGAGTCAGCATCCATGGGCAGACCATCATGAAAAGTTACACCTTTACGCAGGCTCAACTGCCATGTCAGGCCGTCTTCACTACTGCGCCATTCGGTCGCTAAACCAGCGGTGATAAGCCCTTTGCTATTTACATTTAGCAAGGTTTCAATCACTTGCATCCGCGTCAAAATGTAGCCTTGCTTAGACGGATCTAAGCTGGATATTTCCCAAGGTCCACTGATGGAGAGAGTATTGGCTTTAGATGGAACAATTTGGTCTGATGATTTTTGGGTAGCGGTAAATGCGATAACTGCACCCACTGCGATAACCGTGGCAACTAAGATGCCACGTTTAAGCTTCTTCTTTTTGTTGATAGAAGCGTACGATAATTCGGTCATAACAAGTCCTAACGATGTTAATTAGCGTTATAAAAATGGGATAAAAAAATTGTATTTGAAGCTTAAGCAACGCTAGGAGGTGACCGAGTACGAGGAAGTTCTTTTGAGATGAATGCTATAGCTTGTGGTTCAAACGTCTGATAACAATGGGCTTTATCTGAGCGACATTCCAGTGTTGCCGCTGCGTTCACGGCATTGTTAATTGCTTCATACATTTCACATTGATGATGCTCGTGAGCCTCATGTTCCATTTCCATTGAATGCATAAGCGACACGGTACTCAGCCCTAAAGGGAGTATGAGCATGGCCAGCAATAGCAGCTTATTTAATTGAAGAGAATGGAAATAGCGCAAAACATGAGCAATGTTAAAATAAAACAGTGTGATAATGTAACAATTAAAATTGAATCACACCACACAATAGAGATGCTTTCCCATTTTAAATCTTACTGAGGTTAGTGATTCTATATAGGCTTAGGAAGTGATTGTTAAACCTGAAGAATGTATTGTGCGGCTGGTTTTATCATTTGCTAACGAAAACACTCAGTGGGTAACGCCTTGCAATCCCTTAGCTTGGGGCTTAATGGTGATATAGCCTCAATCTGCATATATTCCCTCGTTATTACTGTGTTCACAGCTTTGCAAAAAAACGGTTTTTAATTACGAAATATCGCCAAGATTTTGTTCAGTGAACTGGCTTGGGTTTTTATCGTAGCGGGCTAGGTATATTTGATCACAGACTTAAACTTTCACACTAAGGACTCGTAATGCGTTGTTTTCACGGAGTGTTTATTCTCTCCTTACTGATTAGCCTTTGGGCGTGTAGTTCTAGTTCTGTTACTCAACAACAAGCGCTGCAAAATGTGAGCGTTTACCGCCCACTGGCCGACTACGATTCGCAATTACGCTTACAGGTTGAGGGACGCTTTATCGTTAACGGTAAAGGTGAAAAAGTGCGTTTAAAGGGCGTCGCTTTTGGCAACGAGGTATGGGCAAATACCCGTATTCCTAACAAACATCATAACGAACAAGACTTTGAACGCGTTAAGGCGATGGGTTTTAACAGCATTCGCTTTTACCTAAACTACCAAACCTTTGAAAGTGACTCTGCACCTTATCAATATCATCAAGCGGGTTGGGATTGGTTGGATCAAAACCTAGAGTGGGCTGAAAAACACGGCATCTATTTAGTGTTAAATATGCATGTACCGCAGGGTGGCTTTCAGTCTTTAGGTGGCGGTGATGCCTTATGGGAGCAAGCTGAAAACCAACAACGGCTGGTGAGTTTGTGGCAGGCCATTGCCAAACGCTATCGAGGCCATCCTAATATTGCTGGTCTCGATTTACTGAATGAACCCATTACTAGCCGCAGTAAACAACAATGGGTGGATTTGGCCACTACAGCGCTTGCGGCGATTCGCCAAGTAAATCCCGAGCATATTGTGTTTGTAGAACGCTTATTAGCGGTGCAAGGCAAATGGCAGATCGATCAGCAACAAAACTTCTTTAAGCTAGACGACCCCAATATTGTTTATCAGTATCACTTTTACGAGCCGATTGATTACACCCATCAGCAAGCCTCTTGGTTGAGCCAATTTCAAGCACCGGCGCAATATCCCGATCCTGAGCGCGTTAAAGTTATCGGTTCGCCGCACTGGTACGACGCCTATTTCAATAACCCTAGATTGAGTGAGCACAATGCAGATTGGCAGTATTTGCAGGGGCACAAGTTTGCCCTTACAGACCCCAAAGTAGAGTTAATGTATCCGGCTTTAGTCTCTGCTAATAACGCAGGAGATACTTGGTTTAAGCAGGTAACCATTACTGAATACACCGCTGATGGCGAGCAAATATTGCGGCACATTGAGGTGGATTTAAGCCAACATTCAAACTGGTACTTTTGGGCAGCCAACAACAAGGGCGTTTCGAGGTCGCGCATTCTAGAAGGCGAAGATGCCATTCAGATTAGCAATACCAGTGGTGATGCTAACAGCGGTAGTTCCCAGCAATTTATTGTGCCAACCCTAGGCCATTATTATCAAATCTCCGCCTGGGCCAAAACCAGTAATGCAGGGAGCGCGGCTCATGTGCAAGCGCGCTTAGACTTCCAAACCGGTGTTAACGCTATTTTACCTTGGGATAAAGCCCTGATAGCCGAAATAATACGACCTATCGAGCAATGGGGAATGGATCAACAAGTGCCTTTATATTTAGGTGAGTTTGGCTGTATCGCTGCGTGTTTTAAAGACCAAGCGGGCGGCTTACAGTGGGTGAGTGATGTATTAGACGTAGCTGACAGTTATCAAACCCATTTTAATTTGCATACCTATCATGAAGATCCTTTTGGTTTATATTTTGGCTTTGGCAGTCTTCCGCAAGCCGATAAATCGAATCAGCCATTAATTCAAATGCTTACCGAAAGGTTAAATGATTAAAGCGTAGATATTGAAGCTTAAGTGAGACCTGCAAACCTTCAAATGAGTTAATTTGAAGGTTTGAAACATCGCAACATCAACTACACTAAAAAGTATATTGTCAGTTATTGCTCTCCTTTAGGGACTAAGGAAATAGCATGAAAATGATTGTACTGGTAATGCTGATGTTAATAAGCGTTAAGCTTCATGCGGGGCCAAGCCTTCGTATTTCAACAGTAGAAACCATAGCGGCTCTTCCCAACGTGAGCGAGTTAGTGAGCAACGCTTACGCCGAACTGGGTTATCAGGTAGAGATAATTCCTATGCCAGCTAAGCGTTCTTTGTATCAAGCTAAGAACAATTTTGGCATTGATGCCGAGTTAGCTCGAACCGAGTATGTCGCCAGTTATTTACCTCATCACTTAATGATTCCCGTGCCATTGGCTTACATTAATATTGCGGCGTTTGTGAAACGCGAAGACATAGATATTTCACAATGGGAAGATTTGCAGGGTTATCAGGTCGCTGGGGTTCGTGGTCATCTGTTTTTAGAAGTTAAACTAGAAAATCACGCCAGCACAGTCTTCTTTAGTGATGCCCATCAGGCTCTCACCATGTTAGGCCGAGGGCGGGTTGACGTAGTTATTCTGCCGCAATCGATTGGCGAGTATGTGGTAAAAAAATATTGGCACAAACAAATAGAAATGCTGTCACCCGGCTTAGATGCTATTCCGGTTTATCATTATTTACACGATAAACATCAAGACATTGCCGATAGTTTAGCCGCTGTGCTACGTAAGCTAACAGCCGAACAGTTGGTTAAAAACTAATTGGCAACCTAGCACAAGTGTTTGCTTCCATTGATTATTTATCTTCTCATCAGCTTGTGGTTGAATAAGTGCATTAGGCGCTTACTCATCATTGTTCTAATATTTTTCGCTTGTGTTAATTAAGATGAACAAAATGTAATGTTGCAGCCACCTTGTGGTAAGGCGCGGTTTTATAAACTGCTTAGCGTCAATTAAGCAAATAGGATTACCGAATGAAACTGCCAATTAAATTCTCGAAAAAATTATGTGTTGCTGCTGCCGTAGCGTTAACCTCAACCGCAGCGATTGCCGACGATGATGCCTTATCCGCGCTAGCGCTTAAAAAAGCGGGCTTTAGCTTAGAGCAAGCCATTGAAAAGGTTAACACCACTTACCCAGGCCATATCACCGAGCTTGAGCTGGACGACTATAAAGGCCAAGCGGTTTACGAAGTGGACGTGATTAACTTAGCGCAAGAACAACAACACAAACTTAAGCTAAGCCTGAGTGATGGCGAAATGCTTAAAAATGAAAGCAGTAAACTGACCATATTAGGTGTGAGTAAAATAGACGATGATGAGCGTTTGGCCTTGGAGCAAGTAGCGGAGTCAGAACTTTCACTGCAGCAAACCATTGCCATGTTAAATGATAAATACCAAGCACAAGTATTGGAATTTGAACTAGAAAACGAAAAAGGCATTACCTTTTACAAGTTCAAATTATTAGGTCAACAGGGTAAACAACGCGTGATAGTAGATGTTGTTACTGGCGAGACCATTCCAGTGCTTAAGCACTAAGTTCTTGATGCTACGGTTGGCCAAGTGCCAACCTTATCTTTATCTAGCTATAGGCCAAATCGAGTGCGAATATTAGTTATAGAAGATGACTTAACGACTCAGCAGTTTTTGCAGCGAGCCTTAACTGAGCAAGGCTATCAGGTAGATGTGGCGAGTGATGGCCAAGATGGGCTGTTTCTCGCTTTAGAGCACAACTACCAGCTACTGGTACTAGACAGAATGCTACCTAAGCTTGATGGTTTAACGGTGTTGTCTACGCTACGCAATGCTAACAAAACCTTGCCAGTGCTGATCTTGAGTGCTTTAGACAGTGTAGATGAACGGGTCAAAGGTTTACGAGAAGGTGGAGACGACTACTTAGTTAAACCCTTTGCTTTGGCTGAGTTACTAGTAAGAATAGAAATTCTCTTACAGCGGCAGCGTGGCCAAGCAGAGCCGCAATCTAACAAATTGCAGGTGGCCGATCTCAGCATGGATTTATTGGCTAGACAGGTTTGGCGTGGCCAGCAAGAGATTGTACTGCAACCTAAAGAATTTAAGCTGTTGCGTTATTTAATGGAACACGCTGGCCAAGTGGTTACCCGCACCTTATTGTTTGAGGCAGTATGGGATTACGATTTTGATCCACAAACCAATGTTATTGATGTGCATGTTGCGCGCTTAAGAAAAAAGGTAGAACTTGATGGCCATAACCCACTACTTGAAACCGTACGTGGCGTGGGTTACCGGATGGTGGCGAAATAACCACCAGGCGAGCTCAGTTTGGCGCTTAACTCGGCTCTATACGGGGCTGCTCATGCTGGTGGTTGGCATATTGCTGTGGGTACTTTACCAACTCAGCGTTGGTCAGCTCGGCCGCAGCCAAACTCTGCAGCTCAATCAATTGCAACAACAGCAACAAGTATTGGCCGAAGAACTTAGCCAAGCTGATTTTATTCGTCAGTTTGAGCAACAAGCCGAACAATCGCGCCAGTTTATTATGGTCTACAACGATAACCACACCACCTATGGTCGCTTAGCTGCTATTCCTAAACGAGTGACTGCCTGCCCGCAAATAGCGCGCTTTCCTGTTTATAATTACAATGAAATCCGGCTATTTTCTGGTTGTGTACAAAGCCTCGACAATGGCCGCTTGCTGGTGGCTACCGATGACGAAGCCCTGTTTGATTTACGTGAGCAATTTATTCAAGCCAGCATTGCGGCCTTGGCACTTGCCCTAGCTTTGGGGCTGATTACCGGTTGGTTCTTTTCTGCTCAAGTATTGCGCCGAGTGAATAGCATTAACGAGATTGCGCTTAAGGTTGAAGCGGGCGAATTGAGTGCGCGAGTGCCATTAAGCAAACGCAATGACGAGTTTGATCACATGGCAACTCATATCAACAAAATGTTGCTGCAAGTCGAACACTCCTTTGATGCCATTACGGGAGTTACTGATGCCATTGCTCACGATCTACGTACTCCTTTAGGGCGGTTAAGATTACGTTTGGAACAAGCGCTATTAGATGCTGAAAAGCAGCGTGTCACTAGCGAGCAACTTAGCAGCATGTTAGCCGAATTAGACGGTATATTAGCTACTTTTACTGCCATGTTAGAGCTCACTCGCTTGGAACAACAGCAGCAAAAAGCTAATTTTAAGCCGTTAGACTTAGCCAATATTGCAGAAGACGCCATTGAGCTGATTCAACCACTAGCTCAACAGCGCAATCAAGTGCTTAATGTAGAGATTAAGCAAGCGTGTAAGTTGCAAGGTGATGCGACCTTGCTATTTCGTGCTATTTACAACTTGCTAGAAAATGCCAGTAAATATGCTGGAGAGCAAAGCCAAATTACACTAACAGTTAACGCTATGGGTTTTTCGCTTAGCGACAATGGCCCCGGCATTCCTGAGTCTGAAACCGATAAAGTATTTCAGCGTTTATACCGTTTAGAAAGCAGCAGAAACAGCCCCGGTTATGGCTTAGGTTTACCCTTAGTGCGGGCGATTATTCGTTTACACGACGGAGAGGTGAAGCTGCAAAGTAATCAGCCAGGTTTAACTGTGCTGGTGAATTTTGGTGAGTAATTAAAATTAAAGGCCTAAAAAAAGCCAGTACTCTAAAGAGACTGGCTTTTTACTTTAGACTGAGAGCAATCTAAGAATGTACCTTTCTCTTGTTAAGCTTATTCGCTTTTCTAGCAAAAAGGTTTACGTAATAAGTAAAATAAAACTGTTCCATAGTATTCCCACCATCCAATGTTAGTCACTGATGCGTTAGGCTGACAGCCTAATCGCACGCACAGCCGGCAAAATGCCAAACTGCAAGGTGCGAGCTAATTGCTCTACCAGTAAACGATAAACTTTGGCCACAATTGTTTACAGAGTGAGCAAATGGATCTGTGACGAACGTTGATGATTTGTTGCTTTTGTGTTTGTTCTTTGTGATCTGCCCGCGTATTGCTAGGTTCTATTTACGCTAGAAGTATAAGCTCTTGAATTGTCTTATTTTCAGCTCAGTTCAAATACCGACTTATTCCATGCCGTTTTCACTCTGAGAGTGAAGAAGGCAATGCTGATTTGGCAGCATCTACCTTAGGGGTTGACGTCGATTGCCAATAAACCATCGCGACAGCCAAAGCAAAGTAACAGCCTGCCAATGACCATAGGTGAATGAAGTGATGTTGAATCTCGCTAAAGCTTGCTCCCATCTGATTCATTTTTAGCATGCCCAATACCATCGGTTTGGCCGGAATTAAATCCGCTATAATATTGATAGGCATGGGAATGGAGCTCAAAGGCCAAATAAAGCCGCAGGCAAACACAATGGGAAGCGAAGTCATTAAGCCAACGATAGTGGCGTAATCTCGTTTAGGCAGCAAGCTGGCGATGCACATGGCTAATCCGCTAGCGGCTAGCAAAAATGGCAGCAATAGTTTGTAAATATCAGCCACATTCGCCCAGTGATGTACGCCGTAATAATCCAATACTACACCAATGTAAAAGCTGCTCATTAGCCAGTAAATCGCCACAAACAATATGCTGCGAACTACAACTATTTTCCACGCCGGAAAAAAGCGAACTAAATTGGGTTTTATTGCTGGCTTGGTCGGGCTGGCGTGTAAGCCTATGGCGATCAACAAGGTTTGATGCAGTATTACAATAAATACCGCAGGAATAACGTAATCCAAGTAACCCTGATGAGCATTAAAGGCTGCGTTGGTGCTGAGCTGTACGGGTGAATGCAGTTGGCTAGCAAGAGAGATAGGCACGCCATCGACCACCATTTTGGCGACTTTAACCTGAGCAGCCAAGGTGGCCGACGTTTCCGCCAAGCCTTGCACAATAGTGCCATACACTAAGAAGTAAGAGGCATCACCGGCATAAGAGAGAGTGGGTGAGCGACCCATTAGAACATCGCGATAGAAGTTCTCTGGGATCACTAGCAAGCCTCCTACTTTGCGTTCAACCAATAGCTGTTGAGCCTGCTCAATACTGGCGACTTGGCTGGTGACTTCTAGCAGAGGGCTGGCGTTTACCATACGGATGAGCTGGCGGCTTAATTGGCTACCATCGGCATTAATAACGGTGATCGGTTGCTGCAGGGAAGTTTGTTTTATATAGGGCTGCGGATACAAAAACGCATAGAGCAGCAAGCCTCCAAATACTGTTAACAACAAGGCTCGATTGGCCAAAATTCGACGCAGTTCTAAACGCAGTAATACCCACCAACTCATGACCGTAGCTCCTGAGCGCCTGGTTGCGTAAAGCGAATTCGAATCAGCCAAGCGGCACTAATAAACAAGACGCTAAATAGCAACAAAGCCTGTAAAGAAGGTAAAGATTGCAGGGCACTTGCACCATAGTTGGCTTGCGATACTTGGGTTTCAATGTAATGGGTAATGGGGATAAGTTGTCGCCAAAACTGGGCAAACCAAGGCATGTCGCTAACCGGAAAAGTCACTCCCATAAACGCGAAGCTTGGTGCCGTAAGCGCGCCAGCAAAACTCAATGCTCGGGCAACATCTTGAAACAACAGCATAAAGATTAACGCTATTGCTTGAGAAGCGATCACACATAGCAGTAGCGCGAGCAATAATACACTCCATGAACCGCGCATTGGCCAATCAAAACCGTGGAACATTAAGGTGCATAACAAGACCCCTTGCAACCACAGTAGGCTGCCAAAAAACAGTAACTTTACGGTGATTTTTTGCCAAGCTTGTTTGGCTAACCAGGCTTTGTAGCTATGGTCACGCAGTTCCGCCCCTAAGACTAAAATCATTACTGCCATGATCAAAATTTGCCAAAAGGCAGGCAGTGCAGCCGACACAATAAACTGGGCATAATTGCTATTACCATTATACAAAGCACTAATTTGGTTACGTATGGGTAAGGCTGAGCCTAGCGCTTGTAGTATTTGAGTATTGCCGTGGCTGAGTGCCCGCGCCACTTCAACTTTGGCACTAAACGTACCGTGGCTTTGGCGCAACGCAGAGTTAATTTGTTTACCCAGTACCATAAATTGGCTGTTGTAATACGCCGCTACTGTTGGGGCATGGGCAAGCTTGGTATGTTTCTCTAAATCTCTGGGAATAATGACTAAAGCAGATACTTCGCCAGTTCGTAGCAATGAACGCGCTTCTGGTTCGCCGCTTACACTGACGACTTTTAAGGTGGGGCTAGCATCGTAATGACGAATTAAGCTACGCGATAGCTGGCTGTGGTCGTGATCCACCACTGCAATATCTAAATCGCGGGTTAACCCTGAGGAAAATACCCACCACACACCAACAAAAGCCAGCAAAGGCAGCCAAGTTAGCATGGCCATTAACCAACGGTTATCGCGCAGCAATGCCCATTGCTGGGCAACTAACTGCCTTAGGCTAAGGCTTGAATCATCGGTATGTGGCATGGCTTATTGCTCAAGCGCCACAATGGCACTCATGCCTACCCGCAACTGCTCAATTTGCTGTAACGGTCTTGCTTCAATCTCAAAGGTACGCAAATCAAAACCAGTACGGCTGTCGGTGGCTCGCCACGTGGCAAAGTCTCCCATTACCGCTACGTGAGACACTTCAAATTTAAATTCTTGATTGTCTAACGCGGGTAACTTCGCTACAAATTGCTCGCCAGTTTGAAACTGGCTGAGTTGGTCTTCTCGCACATGCAGTACTAACCAAGCGTCTTGCATATCTATAATCGATACCACTGGGAACCCGGTAGGAGCCAGCTCACCGGTCTGCAATAGCAACTGGCTCACTTCGCCGGAATGCCAGCTTTTTACCAAGGTATCGCTAGAAAAGGCTTCTACCTCGGCAACCACTCCGGCGGCTGCGCGGGCTTGCTCTAACGCTGCGCGTTTGGTTTCGTCACGGGCGCCTTCTTTCGCCAATTGGTACATTTGTGAGGCGGCGTTCTCGGTATAACGAGAGGCTTGCCATTGGGTATAGGCTTCATCACGCTTTTGCTCAGACACTACGCCGTCTTCAAATAGGTTATCTACTCGCTGGTAGGTTTTTTCTGCCAATTTAGAGGCTGCTAGTGCCTTTTGCCATTGATCTTTAGCAGCTGATATTTCTTGGCTGCGTGCGCCGTTTTCAGCTTGCTCTGCGATGGCTGACGCGGCTTCTTGTCCGGCTTTTGCTTGTTCCAATTTGGCGTCTAATTCTGGACTAGTAATAGAAAATATCAGCTGACCCGGTTCAACTTGGTCGCCTTTCCTTACCAATACTTGATCAATACGGCCGGCCACTTTAGAGGATATGTTGTATTGCTGCGCCTCGATTTGGCCCTGTAAAATTTGCGGCTTAGGTTGGTAGGCTTGCCAAAATGAGTACGCCACCCAAGCAATAATGGCCAAAAGCGGAACAATGGGTAAAACAGCTGAAAGCTTGCGCATAATAAGTAAACCCTAGTTAAATCGGTAATATTGTGAAAACTGCGCCATTTCACCACTGAGTGCAGTGAGCTTTGCTAAGGCGATAACATGGTGATAAGCAGCCGACTGGCGCTGCGTTTTTACGCTGGCTTGGTACATCTCGGCGTCGACTACATCTAGCGAAGTAGCCAAACCTTGGCTAAAGGCTTTTAAGCGGATCCGTAAGTTTTCTTTCGACAGTGCCAAAGTAGATTCCAAGCCTTGATATTCCTCTAAAGCTTGCTCCGCTTCGCGGTAGGTTTTTTCCACTAACAAGCCTAAATCACGTTCGGCTTGAGCCCGAATATAGCCAATTTGCACTAAGGTACTGTTGGCTGCGAGCACTTTGCCCGAGCGTCCAGAGTTATCAATAATCGGTACCGATACACCAACACCCACCATCCAATCGGGCGCGTATTTAGCGGCTAGGCTATCACCTTTATAAATATCGTAGTTACCAAACATATAAACCTCTGGCATATAACTGCCTTTGGCAATGGTGACCATTTTCTTGGCTTGTTCTGATTTACTGTCGAGAATGGCCAAACCAGGATAACTATTCAGCGTATGACTCATAAAGCTTTCTAGTTCGGGGATCTGCTCTTCGGTGAATAAGCTTGTGCTGGGTTGCACTGCATGTTGGCTATGCACTAACTCATTTAAGGCCAGTTGGGCTATTTCGTAGTTGCGTAGCGCTTTTTTGGTATCGACTTTCGCTTTATCAAATGAAGCGTCGGCTTGCAGCCGCTCCACATAAGCAATTTGCCCTTGCTGCTCTAGTTTTAATGCGTTTCGCTGGTGCTTCTTTAAGCCGTCTTCAACATCTTTGTAGGTTTCTGCTACTTGGGCGGCCAACACTACACCAAAGTACACTTTGGCTAAGTCTTCAAACTTAGCTTGTTGTTGCATGGCCAGCACTTTGCCTGCTTCAATATTCTGCTCGCGAGCAATATCAATAGCGGCGCCACGGCGACCACCAGTATATAAAGGCCAAATGGCGCGAATAGAGCTAGTAGTTATATCTTGTTCAGTGAAGTTGGTTACCGTGGGTAAGTTTAATAAAGGCGCTAGAATTTGCCCTAATGCTGGGTCAAGCCCGCTTAAATCTAAAGACGCGAGTGGTTCTAAGTCTTTTAGATCAAGAGAGACCGGTTTTTCTAAACGGGTATAGTTACCGGTTAAGTCCACCTTGGGAAAATACAAATCTTTGGCGGCATCACGCATTGCCTCGGAACGAGCCACGCTGGCTTTATTCGCGGCGAGGCTTTCGTTTTTCTCTAGCACTTCTAGCCATGCTTGTTCAAAGCTCATTGCGAAACAAGTACTGTTCACTAGCGCACAGAATAATCCGACTAAACCTACCGAAAAGAGTTTAGGGCTCTTAAATCGAGTAATCACTAAGTATCATCCTTAACAATATAGAGTAATTACTCTATTGGGTTCGCTGTTGCGATTCAAGTTATTTAGCTAAGCATTTTCTGTTAAAGCATAGCAGGTAACTTAAAACCACGAGTAACTCATAAATGTTGGCTTAAGTAATTGAAATATTGACGATAGCATCGAGTTTTTCGGCATCGCTAGGTGCCTGCCATAACTAACTAGGGAAGCGTTCACCAAATTAATGTAAAACGTAGTGATTAGGCCTGTTATTTATTTCGGCTAAGCGAATATATTCAATCATTTATAGCCGTTATAAATGTATAAAGAGATGATGCCATAAGCATTGAATTTGCCGCTATCAAATAGGTACTAGGTGGCCTGATTGCTTTCGCTGCTACTTACCTCTGCCTTTATTAATTGATCACTGATTTGCATCATAGTTTTTTTTAACAATGGGTTAGCGTGTTTTTTAGCTGGTGTTAGTCATACCAGTTTGAATTTATCTGACTCATTGAAAAGGATTATGATGGAATACTTTATTAGCGCGTTGAGAAATATGCCGAATTTTCAGGGCGAGCTCGCAGAAAAGAATATTGGATGTTTAGCCATGATTTACATGGTAATTAGCATCATCTTAAGTGTTATTGATGCTGCTATTGGCATGCAGTTATTGTCACTTATCTTTTCACTAGGAATGTTGATTCCTTGCATCAGCATTGCCGCAAGACGTTTACATGACACGGGGCGTAGTGATTGGTGGCAGCTAATTGCTTTTATACCGATTATCGGCCTTATTGTGTTGATTGTGTTCTTGGCCTCAGATAGCCACGACGACAATAACTACGGCGCAAACCCCAAGGGTAATGGCGTATTCGCCTAATTGGCGATCTGGTTGGGTTAGTAAATTGGCCCAACCAATTCTAACTGGGTTAAATACACCCGCGTATCAAATTCTAATTGATGATAATCAGGCAGCATATGCTGACAGAGTTGGTAAAACGCTTTGTCATGCTCTTTTTCTTTTAGATGCGCCAACTCATGTACCACAATCATCTTCAAAAACGGTTCTGGCACCTTTTGAAACAGGCTGCTAACTCGGATCTCATTTTTACTTTTTAGTTTGTTGCCTTGAACACGTGAAACATAACTATGTAAACCCAAGGCGTGTTTCACGACATGAATTTTCTTGTCGTAAATAACTTTGCTTAATGGGGCTGATTTTCGCATATAGCGGTTTTTTAGTTCAGTGGCATATTCCCTTAGCGCCTGGTCGTTATGAATGTTGTGGATGGTGGGGTATTTGGCTAACAAAAAGTCGCCCAGTTTTTGCTGCTCAATCAAGTTTTGTATTTGCGAATGTAGCGTGTCGGGGTAGCCGCCGAGATATTTAAGCGTGTTCATGAGTCATTAAAAGTCGATGTTTAGCCTAGTGTAACTGGCTGAACATCGACCTAGCAAGCTACCGCGCTGTTAGCGGTTATTTTCTATTGAGCAAGGCTACCGCAGCCACCACTAGGGCAATACCTATTAGCTGAAAGATGTTTACCTGCTCGTCTAAAATCCACACTGCCATGAGTAGCGTAAATACCGGCCCAGCGCTGCCGGAAATAGAGGTACGCTGCGCGCCAATACGGTGAATTGCCTCGCTAAATAAAAAGGACGGTATTACCGTAGAGAATATCGCCATATTTAGTGCGTACCAATATACTTGAGATGGATAAGCACTTAGGGAAACACTGCTACTTTGCAGGAAATAATGGACAAAAATTGCCAAACTTGCCGCTATCATTGCAATACACGTAAATGCTTGGCTGCCTATTTTACTGACAATGGCTTTACTAAATACCAGATATACGGCAAAGCTAAACGCACTCGCCACCACTAAACTAGTGCCTAGAGCCACGTTGTTGCTTAACTGAGTTGCGCTTGCTTCATGCCACATCATTAATGCCACACCCACCCAGCTTAGCGGTAGTGCGATAACAAATATAGCTTGTGGTTTTTGCCGATAGACCAACCAAGCCACCAAAATAGTGAAGCTAGGATAAGCGTACAATACCACCCGTTCCAAAGGGGCTGATATGTACTGCAAACCGCTTAAATCCAAAAAGCTGGCAAGGTAATAACCCGCAATACCTACTATAGATGCTCTTAGGGTAAAACCGGCAATCGGTTTATTGGTAAAGCGCCCCTGTTTCCACCAAAAACCTGCTAGCGCCAAGTAAATGGGTAAGCTAAACGCCATACGCAAAGTCATTAAGCTCAC
The DNA here is from genome assembly GCF_030548085.1 of Agarivorans sp. 2_MG-2023. NCBI lineage: Bacteria > Pseudomonadati > Pseudomonadota > Gammaproteobacteria > Alteromonadales > Alteromonadaceae > Agarivorans > Agarivorans sp. 2_MG-2023. Next base: position 188,506 of record NZ_JAUORQ010000007.1, on the reverse strand, counting down.
GGGATCGATATCGTGTTGATAGGCAAGCTTGATCCAAATCGCTTTGAGGGAGAACAGCGCAGTAGCAACCAGCGCGAGTACTAGGCCAATAGTGTTGGCAGAAAAGCGACTGGCGATTTGACGGTATATCGGTTTGTGATTATTCATGTCCTTACGAGCCTTATTATGGGTAAAAAAGTAGGCTACGAAGGGCAAAGGGGCTGGCTGCGCTTCGCAGCCAGTGAAAATGTATAACTAATCTTCACCACTGCTTGTAGTAAGCAGCAGCCACAATTTAACCGCAGTAGTGTTCACATTTAATGCGAGCAAACTGCTGAACTTGGCGGTGATGAAAACTTGGGTCATGTCATTTCCTAAGTGATGAACTTTTAGCCTACGGCAATAGCGAAAAGGCTGCAAGTGAAGCTTAAAGTTTAAAAAGCACCACGACAAAGTGGTGCTCGATACATTTTGGATAGTGATTGCTTATGAAGCAACGGCGCCTAAAGCTATCAACCCTCGGGTAGCTTAGACACTTTCCATTGTTTCTTTATTTGCATAAACAAAGGCTGAATTAACAAAAATATTATTGATAGCAGCAATACGTAGATACTTTGTTGGCCCAACGCAAGCAGCAGCAAACAGCATAAGGCGGCGCCAGTGATAGCCAGTATTCTGAATACGCCCTTAAGCAATACAGCACCAGCGATCATGCTTAATAGGTATACCACAATGAAATTGCCATTGGCGTAGCGAATCAACTCATCTAACGGCAGTTTAAATAACCACGCTACAACGCAGCTAATAACACAGGCGCTAACAATAGTAATTAGTGCACGGGTGGGGACTTTGTTTGTCGATAAATGTGCCAGTTGCTTGGGTAAGTGACCTTCGTCAGCCATGCTCCAAAGCAGCCGTGCAAAACCTTGAATATAAATGTTCATGCTAGCAAAGCAGGCTAAGTAGCCAACTATGGCGGCTAGCCACTTTGCATGAGGGCCAAACAGCAAAGCGACTACATGCGGCAGTGATTGAGTATTAGCATGCTGAGTTCCGTAAGCACCAAACTTTAGAACCACTACCGAGGCTGCCCAATACACAGCGCCTGCTACAAACACGCCAAGCAATAAAGCGATGGGGAAGTCACGCTCAGGGCGGCGAAATTCTTCCCCCATATGAGCGAAAGCTTCAATGCCAACAAAACACCAAAACATCACCGCCAGCGCAGGCACAATATTGGGGCTGCCTAGGTCACTGGGCAATTGATAGTCGCTGCTCACTATATCGGCTTGCCACCATAATGCCGCCACCAACGTAACAATGGCCAATGCGATAATGGCTTGCACATTGCCCGACAGTTTAGCGCCGCCTAAACCCAGCAATAGCATACATAGCAAGGTAAAGAGTTGAATACCCAGAGACATGATTGGGCTTAGTTCGAATACCGCCTGCCAAAACCCCGTGGCCATCACTAGCGCGGCCGGTAAACCTACTGGCAGTACCGACAGAAACAAAAAGGCAGTGAGTTTTTCGGCGCGCGGCCCCAAGGCTTTTCCCACAAAGTGAGCGGCACCACCCGCGTGTGGATAGCGCTTGCCTAAGGCGGCAAAGGTAAAGGCGATAGGCAGTACCAAAGCGATGAGAATGGCCCAGGCTAATAGTGAACTGCGCTCAGCAATGCTGGCGGCAATGGCGGGTACCACAAATATGCCCGTGCCGAGAAGAGAAGTGGCAAGCAAGGCAACGCCTTGGCTAATGCCTAATTGTTGATGTAAACGACTCATAGGTAACAACTGCTAGAGGGTGGAAAACTCAATCATAGTCCTAAATGGTTTCCTTGAAAGCTGTGAACTTAGCGGAAATTCACGTGAATTAGTCGCCTATTGCCGTTAATTTAACGGTGACAATAAACGCGGGGTAAATTGGTCGACTAATTCGGAATATCTCCCACTAGATTTTAGCGTTCGTAATCCTTGATTAAACTGTTTCAGATATCGTTGATTGTCTGGATATTGCTTAGATAACATCAAACGAAACTTACGTTGTTCGAGCAAGGTTTCTGAATAGCTAATTTGCTGAGCATCGCTGTTACTGAGCTGATAGTTGATATAATGCAGCGCGACATGTTTGGTGAGAGCAACCGCATCTATCCGTTTGTGTAGCAGTCGTTCGAATAGACGCTGATAATCGCCTACTTTTTCTAACACTATAAGCTGGTTTTTGGCGGCTTTCTCAAGCGAGGGATAGACAGAAAACATGGTTCCACCAATAGTGACTCCTTTTAAATCTTCTATTTTTTGCCAGTGAATCGGCCTAGATTTTAAGAAGAATAAAACCTCTTTGTCACTAACAATGGGATCGCTAAACCAAAAGTGTTGCTCGCGTTGCGGGGTTTTGACCCATGCAAGGCTGCCGTGCCATTTAGCATTCGCGGCACCAAATCCGCGGCGAGCGTACTCATAAGAGCGCTTCCAAGGATAATAGCCATAGTAAGTATTGATGTTATTAAGGGCAAAAACCTCGCTGACAATTTGCGCAGCAATACCTCCTTTGCTTAATTTAGCTGATAAATAAGGAGGCCACTCGCCACTGGTCAAATTGATATTTTCTACGGCAATGACCGAGTGAGAAACTAGCCAAGCAATACCTGCAAGTAGTCTAAATTTTCTGCGATAACATTTACTTAACTTATTTATCATTACCTACTCTGTTTGTTAACGCCCACCTGATTTAACTGTAGTTGAGTGTGTAAACTCAGTGCTCAATATTCACACCAACTACCTATTTTGAGTAGGTATGTGAAAAATAATTTCATCTGTTTACAAAATCACGTTAGGCGAAATACGTGTTTTTTAGTGTGTTTTTATTACTCAAGTGTAAGAATATTTCAGAATTTGCAGTATAAATGACCAATATACCTCTTTAGGGTAGTTTAAAGTTGTTATTGATCTACATCATTCTTTTATTTTTGTTACATCCTATTATCCGCGCATTAATCTTATTTTGTCCCTAGGAATTCTATGAGCAAGTTGAAGCTAGTTGTAATTGGCAATGGCATGGTGGGTCACCGTTATTTGGAAGATTTGGTTGATAAAGCTGATCTGAGCCAATTAGACGTAACCGTTTTCTGTGAAGAGCCGCGAGTAGCTTACGACCGCGTTCATTTGTCTTCATACTTTTCTCATCACACCGCTGAAGAATTATCTTTAGTGAAGCATGGCTTTTACGAGAAACACGGTATTGAGGTGTTGTTAGGCGAGCGCGCTATCAACATTAACCGTGAGCAAAAAGTGGTTTATTCAAGCACTGGCCGTGAAATTAACTACGACAAGCTAGTAATGGCGACGGGCTCTTACCCTTGGGTACCGCCTATTAAGGGCAGCGAAAATAAAGACTGTTTTGTTTACCGCACCATTGAAGATTTAAAAGCCATTGAAGCTAGCGCTAAAAAGAGCAAAAGCGGCGCAGTAGTCGGCGGCGGTTTATTAGGGCTAGAAGCTGCGGGTGCACTTAAAGCACTAGGTGTAGAAACCCACGTGATTGAATTTGCTCCAGTGCTGATGGCCGAGCAATTAGACCAGCAAGGCGGTTTATTGCTGCGCAACAAAATTGAGCGCATGGGTGTGCAAGTGCATACCAGCAAAAACACCTTAGAAATCCAAGCGCAAGGCGAGCAAGCTCGCAACACCATGCAGTTTGCCGATGACAGCAAATTAGAAGTGGATTTCATTGTATTTTCTACCGGTATTCGCCCACAAGATAAGTTGGCGCGCCAATCTGAATTAAGCATTGCGCCTCGTGGCGGTATTGCAATTAATGACCAGTGTTTAACGTCAGACGAACACATTTACGCGATTGGCGAATGTGCGTCTTGGAATGAGAGCTTCTTTGGCTTAGTCGCACCTGGTTACAAAATGGCGCAAGTGGCCGTTGAACATTTATTGGGCAACGACAACGCCTTTGAAGGCGCCGACATGAGTGCCAAGCTTAAGTTACTCGGTGTAAAGGTAGGCAGCATTGGCGATGCCAACGGCCGCACACCAAATTGTAAGAGCTTTGTGTACCAAAACGATGAAGAGGGCGTATACAAACGCTTAATCGTATCTGAAGACGGTAAAAAATTATTGGGTGCCGTATTGGTGGGGGATACCGCTGACTACGGTAACTTGTTGCAGCTTAAGCTTAACGACATTGATTTACCTGAGCACCCAGACACGCTTATTTTACCTGCTCATGCTGGAGGCGAAAAGCCGGCAATGGGCGCAGACTCTTTGCCTGACTCAGCGGTGATTTGCTCTTGTTTTGATGTTACTAAGGGTAAGATCGCTGCAGCAGTGGCTGACGGTCAAACCACTATGGCCGAAATTAAAGCCTCTACCAATGCAGGTACTGGTTGTGGCGGTTGTTTGCCACTGATTGGCCAAGTGCTTAATGCAGAGCTGGCTAAAGCGGGCGTAGAAGTAAACAACCACTTATGTGAGCACTTCGAATACTCACGCCAAGAGTTGTTCCACCTGATTCGCATCGAAGGCCTGAAAAGCTTCGACCAAGTGCTCACTAAGCACGGCAAAGGTTATGGTTGTGAAGTATGTAAGCCTGCAGTTGGCTCAATTATGGCTTCTTGCTGGGGCGATCATGTATTAGCACCGCAATTGGTGAGCTTGCAAGACACCAACGACAACTTCCTTGGCAACATGCAAAAAGACGGCACTTACTCGGTGATTCCGCGCATGCCGGGCGGCGAAGTAACGCCGAAAGCCCTTGGCGTATTGGCCGAAGTGGCCGAAGAATACAAGCTTTACACCAAGGTTACTGGCGCGCAGCGTATTGGTTTATTTGGCGCGCAAAAAGACGACCTTCCTACTATTTGGCGCAAGCTAATCGAAGCAGGTTACGAAACCGGCCAAGCCTACGGCAAAGCGCTGCGCATGGCTAAAACCTGTGTGGGTAGCACCTGGTGTCGCTTTGGTGTGCAAGATAGTGTTGGCCTAGGTGTCATGTTAGAAAATCGCTACAAAGGCATTCGTACCCCACACAAAATGAAGTTTGGTGTATCGGGCTGTACCCGTGAGTGCGCCGAAGCACAAGGTAAAGACTTAGGCATTATTGCTACCGACGCGGGTTGGAACATGTATGTAGGCGGTAATGGTGGCATGAAACCTCGCCACGGCGACTTATTAGCGGCCGATCTAGATCAAGCCACGCTACTTAAATATGTCGACCGTTTCATGATGTTTTACATCCGTACTGCCGACAAACTACAACGTACTTCAGTGTGGTTAGAAAACCTAGAAGGCGGCGTAGATTACCTGCGTGAAGTGATCGTTAACGACAAATTGGGTATTAACCAACAGCTCGAAGCCGACGTGACGAAGTTAATTGAAAACTTTAGTTGTGAATGGACCGATACCATTAACGACGAGGTACAGCTAAAACGCTTTGCTCACTTTATTAACAGTGACCAACGTGACAACAACGTGGTGTTTGTGGACGAGCGTGAACAGCATCGCCCTGCGACGTTCTCAGAAAAAAATCCCGGCGCTAAAGGCGACATTCTACACGTTGAGTTGGAGGCATAATCATGAGCTTTGAAACAGTTTGTAAATTAAACGACATCACCCCAGGCACCGGTATTTGCGCATTAGTGAACGGGGCTCAAGTAGCTTTGTTCCGCCCACGTGATGACGAGCAAGTATTTGCGATTAATAACATGGACCCTTTTGCTCAATCTAACGTGTTATCACGCGGATTGATTGTTGAGCATCAAGGTCAACTTTGGGTTGCTAGCCCACTTAAAAAACAACGCTTCAATTTAACCAGCGGTGAATGCCTAGAAAACCCAACAGTATCTGTTGCTAGCTATCCAGTAAAAGTTAGCGCCGGCAAGGTAGCCGTAAGCGCCTAAAGAATTTCGATTTAACTTTAACATTAAGGACTAATATGTCTTACGTAAAACCCGCTGAATTCGTTCAAACCATGATCGATGCCGGTGAAAGCAAAGTGTTTATGTCGACCCGCGATACCATTGTTCGCGGCATTATGGCTGGTGCTATTTTAGCGATTGCGGTAGCAGTAGCGATTACCGCAGCCGTGCAAACTGGTATTCCGCTAGTGGGTGCATTGGTATTCCCAGTGGGTTTTTGTATTTTAAACCTGATGGGTTTTGATTTAATGACCGGTGTATTTGCACTTGCACCATTGCCGTTGTTAGAAAAACGTCCTGGTGTTACTAAAGCGGGTGTATTACGTAACTGGGGCTTAGTAGGCTTAGGTAACTTAATTGGTTCTGTGGCAGTGGCGTTTTTGGTAGCCTTAACCTTTACCATGAACTTTAGTGTTGAACCGGGTGCTGTAGGCCAAGCGTTTATCAAAGCTTCTACCGCGCGTACTTTAGGTTTTGCTGAGCACGGCTTAAACGGCTGGATTACCGTATTTGTTAAAGGCATTTTGTGTAACTGGATGGTGTGTTTAGGCGTGGTTGGTGCCATGACTTCTAAAACCGTTGGTGGCAAAGTATTGGCCATGTGGTTCCCCATCTTCATCTTCTTCGGTTTGGTATTTGAACACGCCGTCGTAAACATGTACTTATTTCCATTAGGCATGATGTTAGGCGCCGAATTTACTATTGCTGACTGGTTAGGCTGGAACCTTATCCCGGTTATTTTAGGTAACATTGTGGGCGGTTTATTGGTAACAGGTATGAGCATTTATGTGACTCATGGTAAAACCTTGCCACAACGCAATGCCGCTTAATCACTAAGCAGCGCATTTTGCTGAAAAGATAGAAGCCCCTAGCCTTTGTGCTTAGGGGCTTTTTTGTTTCTAAAGAATATTAGCTTACCCACACCAAGGCCAAGGCTAATATAGGCAGCAAGCCACAGAGCTGGTACTCTACGCCATCGGCGTTAGCCCGCTAAACTGTTAGTAATAGATTTTAAAAGGATGCAGCAAATGTCTTTATCTCCCTCAGCCCCAAATGGCGACTTGGGTTTTGTTTCATTGGTGGGAGCTGGTCCGGGTGATCCAGACTTATTAACGGTAAAAGCGGTTAAGCGGATCCGCACCGCAGACGTGATTGTGTATGACCGCTTGGTATCGCAAGAGATCCTCGATTTAGCTTCGCCAACGGCTGAGATGGTGTACGTAGGTAAGCAGCTTGACCACCATTTTGTACCGCAACCCGATATCAATCAAATACTGGTAGACCAAGCCAAGCTAGGTAAACATGTGGTGCGCCTAAAAGGCGGAGACCCGTTTATTTTTGGCCGTGGTGGTGAAGAGTTACAATCGTTAGCTGCAGAAAATCTGCCTTTTGAAGTGGTGCCTGGCATTACTGCTGCGGTAGGGTGTACGGCGTATGCTGGCATTCCGCTAACCCATCGCGACCATGCGCAGAGTGTGCAATTTATTACCGGTCATTTAAAACAACATGGTGAAGATATTGATTGGCCGTCGTTGGCCCATTCAAACCACACCTTGGTGTTTTACATGGGCTTGAAACAGTGCCCGCAAATTCAAGCCAATTTGGTGAGCAATGGTTTAGACGACGCCACTCCTTGCGCCATTATCGAGCGCGGCGCAACCCCACAACAACGGGTGCTTACCGGCAAATTGGCAGAGCTAGCGATACTGGCCGAGCAAGCCATCAGTCCATCGCTAATTGTGGTAGGCAGCGTTACCGAGTTGCATCAAGAGCTTGCTTGGTTCACGCCCGAGCCATATTAGCCACACCAGCCAACATGTCTGGTTAAGCCAAAATGGGTAGATATAGGGAAGTAATGCTTGGATAAGTTTGATCAAAAAATTGTCGCTATGTTGGTCGACAATGCACGAACACCGGTGAGTCAAATTGCCAGAGAGGTCAATCTGTCTCGCTCGGCCACCGCAGAGCGAATAAGCAATCTAGAGAAGCAAGGTGTAATAAGCGGCTACCACGCCCGTTTAGGTCATGCCCAGCAAGCCGCGCCTATCGCTGCGCATTTAGAGCTACGATATAAAGAACATAATTGTGAAGCTTATGCCGAGATTATGCGCGGTATTCCCGAAGTAAAACGCTGCCAAGCTATTTCAGGAGACGTAGACATGCTGCTGTATATTGAAGTGGCAAGCATGGCGCGGCTTGAAGAAATCCGTTTGCAATTAGAACAAATGGAGAAAATGGTAATGGTGCGCACTCACATGGTATTACGTGACATGTTTAGCCGCTAAGGACAGTGATGAAGCAAGTGATCGTAGGTTTTGAACTAGACGATGAGCGGCATTGGGTGGCTCGACTTGCTTGTGGGCATTATCAGCATGTACGGCATCAACCGCCTTGGCAAAACCGCCCATGGGTAATGGACTATAAAGGCCGCTCATCAATGATTGGCCAAACGCTTATCTGCGTTAAGTGCACAGAACTGGCTCCTCGCGACTGGAACTAACAATTATTTCAAGTTGATAGATCTTTTTCCCTACTCCCCTCGTTTTATTTGTATTGTTCCTGTTTGGCGAAAACCCTATGCAAATTGCATCTAGCGTTTATCAACGCTATCTCTTGTTACTTGGATTGCTAGCTGGGCTGGCAGGCTGCTCCAGCGCTGATGTTGCAAGTTATGCGGCCAATCAACCAAAACTAGTCATCGAAGACTTCTTTAGCGGAAAGCTTACTGCTCACGGCATTGTGAAAAACCGCTCAGGGGAATTGATTCGTTACTTTAACGTGGAGATTGATGCCAGTTGGGACGAACAAGGCGTAGGCACCCTAGACGAGCATTTTGTTTTTGACGACGGTGAAAAGCAACAGCGTATTTGGACCTTAGTTCGCCAAACTGATGGTAGCTTTTTAGCCAGTGCAAATGATGTAAGCCAAGCGGCAACCATGCGTTTGGCCGGTAATGCCTTGTTTATGGATTACGTACTCACGCTAGATTACAAGGGAAACCCGATGGACGTGGTGGTAGAAGACAAAATGTATCTAGTAAACCCGGCCACTATTGTTAACCAATCGGTAATGAAAAAATTTGGTTTTAAAGTAGGCTCCGTTAGTTTGGTGATTCAAAAGCAGGTGCTTGGCTAAAACTGCCGAGTGCACAAAAGCTAACTTAAAAGAGCAACTAACTTGTTAATGCCTACTTAAATGCGCTAGGTATGTAGTAAGCAACATGAATTAAAGAGAGAGTTAAATGAGTAAGGTATCTAATCTTGCACCACTGACCAGCAGTTTTAGTTTAGGCCCAGCGTTAATTACTATTACTAATTTACGTTTACGCACCTACATAGGTTTTAACCAAGAAGAGTTAAGTAAGCAGCAAGATGTAGTGATTAATGCCGAGATTCGCTACCAAGCCACCAAAGCGTGTGAAGCCGACAGCGAAGATTTGGCGCTTAATTATAAAGTGATTACCAAAGCGATGATTGCCCATGTAGAACAAGGTCATTTTCGCTTGTTAGAGAAACTCTGCGCCGACTTACTCTCGCTAGCTATGGAAGAACCACGAGTGATTAGCGCCAGCATTACCGTAGACAAACCTCACGCCTTGCGGTTTGCCGATTCAGTATCGGTAACCTTATCAGGCTCGCGTGATAGTGAATAAGCCATTGAATGCGAAAACTGGTTCATCGGCCCCGGTGCTTATTACCGGTGGCACTCAGCGTTTAGGCTTGGCCATTGCTGAAAATCTGTTGGAGCAGGGTTACTCGGTGATAGTCACCTATCGTCGCGACAAGCCGGCAGTGCAGGCCCTACGAGATAAAGGGGCCGATTGTATTCAGGCTGATTTTGCTGATGACGCTGGAATTAGCGCGTTTATTGCCTACGTACTGCAGCATTACCAAGCATTACGTGCAGTGATTCACAATGCCTCACAGTGGCTTAAAAATGGCGCTTTGGATAATGAGCATGAGCTGATGCGAATAATGTGGAGCGTGCATGTTAGCGCCCCTTATCAACTTAATTTGGCTTTTGAAGAGTTACTGAAAAACCAAACCCCTAATCAGCTGGCCGATATCATTCATATGACTGATTACGTTGCAGAAAAAGGCAGTAGTAAACACATTGCTTACGCGGCCAGTAAAGCTGGCTTGGCTAGTTTAACGCATTCTTTTGCGGCACGGCTTGCACCAAGGGTAAAAGTGAATAGTATTGCGCCTTCGCTGTTGATGTTTAACCAAGGCGACAAGCCGGAATACAAAACTAAAGCGCTCGCTAAATCGCTAATGGCTGTTGAGCCAGGTGCGGTTGAAGCGGTACAAGCGGTTAACTATATAATGGGCAGCCAATACCTCACTGGACGCACTATCGGCTTAGACGGCGGGCGCCATCTGGTCTAGGGTTAGTAGTGTTGTTACGTAAACCGCAGTGGGTGAGAAAAGAAAGACAATCTAAAGGAAGTGATTATGAAAGTAGCGTTAGCTGAAAAACAATTTAGAAAAGACGCTTGCTTGTCACCAGAGGCAATTCAAGTACGCCAAGCATTAATTGATAAAGGTATTGAAACCCCTTTGCTGGAAAATCAATTAACCAACGAGCAAAAGTACTTAAAAATTAAGGCCTCTTTGACTGACGTAGTGGCAACCTTAGGCTTGGATTTAAAAGATGATAGCCTAGCTGAAACTCCGCATCGTATTGCCAAGATGTTTGTTGATGAAGTGTTCTCTGGTTTGGATTATTCGCGTTTTCCAAAAATCAGCATCATTGAAAATAAAATGGCGGTAGAAGAGATGGTGAAGATCTCGGATATTGCTTTCACCAGTACTTGTGAACACCATTTTGTCACCATTGATGGTTTAGCCAAAGTGGCTTATATCCCTAAAGACAACATAATCGGGTTATCTAAAATTAACCGCATTGTGCGCTTTTTTGCCCAGCGGCCTCAGGTGCAAGAGCGGCTAACTCAGCAAGTACTGGTTGCTTTGCAAAGCCTGCTAGGCACCGATGATGTGGCCATCACTATGGATGCGACCCACTTTTGTGTAAAAGCGCGCGGGGTAATGGATGCCAGTTCAAGCACCCAAACGTCGGCTTACGGTGGGTTGTTTAAGACGAGTAAATCGGTTCGTAGAGAATTTTTAGGTTAAGCATCGATAAAAATACGACAAGTGAACGAGATGTAAAAGGCTGGCTCACTGAGCTGTAGAGCCTGATAGCCGTCAAGTGCCTTAGTATTACTGGTCAGAATTTCAAAAAAAAGCCCGACATGTCGTCGGGCTTTTTATTTATCTGTTACCAGAATTAGCCGGTTTAGGCTTAGCAAACCTAGAACTGGTTTTTGCCGTACCGCCGCCAGCGTGGCGGCGATTTTTGCCAACCGGCTTATTGCCTCGAGAGTTCTCACTCGAACGCTGACCGTCGCGATGGTCATTGCGGTGTTGCTTTGGCTTCTTCGGCTTTTTAGGTTTAATGGGCTTACCGCTTAAGGTGGTAGGTGGTAAGGCGGTTGATGGCTCAAACCCTTCCATTACTTTGCGCTCTAACAGTTTACCCGTTAAATGCTCTACGCCACTCAAATCAGCAATTTCATCGGCACACACTAAAGATATCGCTTGGCCTGTTGAGCCAGCGCGACCAGTACGCCCAATACGGTGTACGTAATCTTCGGCTACGTTGGGCAGGTCAAAGTTCACAACTTGTGGCAGTTGATCAATATCTAAACCGCGAGCGGCAATGTCGGTAGCTACTAATACTCTTACGTCACCACTTTTAAAGTCTGCCAATGCGCGAGTTCGTGCGCCTTGGCTTTTATTTCCATGAATGGCCGCCGCGGTAATTTGGCTATGGTCTAAATGCTTAGCCAAGCGATTAGCACCATGTTTGGTGCGGCTAAATACCAGTACTTGTTGCCATTTATTGTCGTGAATCAAGCGAGTTAGCAAGGCCGATTTCTTCGATTTGTCTACCGGTACAATCCACTGCTCTACAGTTGGTGCTGCAGCGTTAGGCGGCGTAACTGATACCTCTACAGGATTACTCACAAGGCTCTTGGCTAGGGTGCGAATTTCGTTAGAGAAGGTGGCTGAGAACATTAAGGTTTGGCGTTTTTTAGGTAATAGAGCCAAAATCTTTTTAATGTCGTGAATAAAACCCATGTCTAACATGCGGTCTGCTTCATCAAAAACAATCACTTCAAGTTGCTGAAAACGAAACGCGTTTTGATTGTACAAATCTAATAAACGACCGGGTGTTGCTACCAATACATCGGCACCGCGACGCAGCTTTTGCATTTGCGGATTAATTTTTACCCCGCCAAATACTACGGTTGAACTTAATGGCAGGTTTTTACCGTAAGTGCTAACACTTTCGCCCACTTGTGCTGCTAGCTCGCGGGTTGGGGTTAATACCAAGGCGCGAACTTGGTTGTTACGTACTTTAGGGCCTTTGCTCAGCAGTTCAAGCAGGGGCAGGGTAAAGCCCGCTGTTTTACCGGTGCCAGTTTGTGCGGCAGCCATAATGTCTTTACCTTCAAGAATCACAGGAATAGCTTTGGCTTGAATTGGCGAAGGTGTGTCGTAACCTTGAGCGGCTACCGCTTCTAAAAGGGGTTTAGATAAACCCAGGGAGTCAAAGCTCATAGAATATTCTCTTGTGGTAATTAGGTATGCATGGCCGCACTTGTGGCGGGCGTGCAGCTTACAGTAAGTTGCTAGTGAGTACCATGCTTGGGCTAGGCTTCTGGCTTAATCTTGGCATTTAATTCGCGAGTTTTTTTAGTTAATTAATGCCAGTGGCCTAGATTACGTCGAATAAACGGTAATCATGCTAGTCTGAAAGACACTATTACTTGCTCTTGTACCAGCATATAAGGAACCAATATGAGTATAGCCGAGCGATTGGTTGAGCTAGGAATTACTTTGCCCACACCTACAGGCCCTGCAGCAAGCTACAGTAATTGCGTGCAAACCGGTAACTTGCTTTATGTATCGGGCAAGGGGCCGGTTGCTGGATTAGCAAACATTCCAAAAGGAAAGCTAGGCCGCGAATTTACCTGTCAGCAAGGGGCTGATTTTGCTCGTGTAGCGGGTTTAGACATTTTGGCCGCAGTACAGCAGCACCTAGGTTCCTTAGACAAGGTGAGTAGAGTGGTGAAGCTACAGGGTTTTCTAAATGCTACTGAGCAATTTGAGCAACACCCCGAAGTGCTCGATGGTTGTTCAGCGTTAATGGTAGAAGTATTTGGTGAGCGAGGTCTGCATGCGCGCTCGGTATTTGCTGCGGTATCACTTAGAGCGAACTTACCGCTGGTGATTGATTCGATATTTGAGGTGGCAGAGTAATGGCTTTTGACACAGACTTAGCCCACAAGATTCGACTGCAGCTAAATGACAAGGTGGAGATTAGCGAACGAAAGATGTTTGGCGGTTTGTGTTTTATGGTAGCAGGGCACATGGCCTGTGGTATTAACGGCGATAGGTTGATGGCACGAGTTGGGCCGAACCAATATCTTAGCTGCTTAAAGCTTGAACATGCCTCAGAGATGACTTTTACCGGTAAACCGATGAAGGGCATGATTTATGTGTCTGCTGAAGGTTTACTCACTGCAGAGCAGCGCGAAAAGTGGTTAGATTACTGCCTTAATTTTGTGCATAGCCTCGCGCCCAAATAGAAGGAAAATGGCAGTGATATCGATTGAAGCTAAGCACGATCGTACTTTTATTTTGCGTTTAATAGAGCGGGGTGACGCTGAAGCTTTAGGTGCTTTTTTCCAAGGTTTAAGCCCCGCAACCACTTGCCGCTTTGGGCCGCATCCATTAACTCAGCAGCAAGCTAAACACTTATGTGAAGCCATTAGCACTGATAGCGCAGAACGCTGGGTGATTATGGATAAAGACCTGGTTGCGGGTTACTTTATTGTTGAGCGTCACATATCGTCAGAGGAAGCTGAGCGTTACAGTCGCCAAGGCGTAAGCTTACAGGCTGAATTAGACGTAATTTTTGCGCCGTGTATAGCCGATGCATATCAAAATGCAGGTTTAGCTTCTGCAGCCATTAAACCTTTGATGCAACATGTTAAGCAGCAAGGTGCGCGAAGCTTAGTGTTAATGGGCGGGACTCAAGAAAGCAACCATCGCGCGCGGCATTTTTATAAGGCTTGTGGTTTTGAAGAATACGGTGGCTTTCATACCGAGATTTATAATATCGACATGCGAGCGATCTTGTAATCAATCATTAATTTGGCATAGTAGCCGCACGATTGTTGAAGAGTAATTATAAATGAAGATTTGGGTAGATGCCGACGCCTGTCCGGTGGTGATTAAAGAGATACTATTTCGTGCTGCCGAGCGCACCCAAATTCCGCTTATCTTGGTGGCGAATCAATACATGAAGACGCCGCCTTCAAAAGTTATTTCTAGCTTACAGGTGAGTGCTGGTTTTGATGTAGCCGATAACGAAATTGTGGCACGAGTGAGCGAAGGTGATTTAGTGATTACTTCAGACATTCCATTGGCCGATGAGGTGATTACTAAACAAGGCCAAGCACTTAGCCCCCGTGGTGAGCTTTATACGAAAAGTAATATTAAATCGCGACTTAACATGCGTGATTTTATGGACACCATGCGCTCCAGCGGCGTGCATACTGGCGGGCCAGCTGCGCTTAGCCAAGCCGACCGAAAAGCCTTTGCTAGCCATTTAGATTCTATTCTCGCCAAACATAAATAAGGCTATAAGCGCTGGACGTTATCCCGTCGTTTTAGCTTGTTTATCAAGGTGCTTAGTGGGTTAAAGCGCTGATAGATCACTGAACTGTCATCACTTGTTGATAAACTAAAGCACTTGCGTTTAGGCTTTCTAGGATGACAACTAATGGGTAAACAGTTTAGTGCGATGATCCCCCCTCACGTCGAATTCATCGAACAACAACAGATGTTTTTTGTGGCAACAGCTGCGCCAAGCGGAAAAGTGAACCTGTCGCCAAAAGGTATGGACTCGTTTCGAGTGCTGAATAAACACCAAGTGGTGTGGCTAAACTATACCGGCAGTGGCAATGAAACGGCCGCTCACGTGAGCCAAGATCCACGCATGACGATTATGTTTTGTGCCTTTGAAGGCAAACCCGTTATCTTGCGTTTATACGGACAAGCGACAGCGATTCATCGCAGAGATGAATTGTGGCAAAGCTATAGTCAATTATTCTCTAACCTAAATGGCGCACGGCAACTCTATTTATTAGATATTGATATGGTGCAGAGTTCGTGCGGAATGTCGGTGCCATTTTATGATTATGTGGCACCACGAGAAGAGCTAAGTCAGTGGGCAGATAAGCAAGGTGAGAAAGGTATTGAGCAATATTGGGCGAAGAAAAACCAGCAAAGCTTAGATGGGGTTGATACCCATATCCTAGCCTTATCAAAAATAACTGACTAAATCCTGAATTAGTTTGAGTTGAAAGTAATTTTTTTAGCGTTGTAGATCTTTTACCGGCGCTTCAATGTCTAATAATGGGGCTGCATCAATCGCTTCTGCATCCATCATTGAAGCAATATGTTGCATAGATGAGAGTATTTGGGTCTTCTCCCAATCTTCTAGGCTCTCAAAGCGCTGAATAAATTCTTCGTGCAGTAAGGGCGGCACAGTAGTAAGAATATCGTGGCCGCGGCTGGTAAGCCGTGGGTTTACAATGCGTCGGTCGGTGGCACAGCGTACTCGCTCGATCAGCTGCCGCTCCTCCAATCGATTAAGAATAGTGGTTACTGTGGCTTGACTCAATGAGACTTGGTCGGAGAGACGTTTAACATTAACGGTGCCCATTTCTTCAATCGCCCGTAATACCATCACTTGCGGAATGGTTAAGCCACAGGCTTTTACAATGCGTTTGGATTGTAGGTCGGTAGCGCGGATAATTTTCCGTAAGGAAATCAACACGTCTTGCCAGTAAGCAGATTTTTGCATAACTATTTAAATGCTTTTTTGGGGTTTTTCGGAGTATATCCCATACTCAAACCAGAGGGTATACACAGTAGTTAGTTTGAACTCTAATTATTTGAAGTGTATGATTCTTAACGCTAAGAAAGCACACAGGGAAGGATAGGGATATGAAGTTAAGATATGCAGCACTGCTTTTAGTGAGCGGATTTGCTCAAGCTGAAGACAGCTGTGGCAGTGTTACCATTGCAGACATGAACTGGAGTTCTGCAACCGTTATTGCCAACGTAGATAAATTTATTCTGGAGCATGGTTACGGTTGTGATGCCGAACTTGTACCAGGCGACACCATGCCAACCACCGTTTCTATGATGGAAAAAGGCGAACCTGATATTGCTCCTGAGTTATGGAGTAACTCTGCTAAAGAAGTACTAGATCGCGGCGTAGCAGAAAAGCGTATTCGCTTTGCGGGTAAGTCATTGTCTGACGGCGGTGAAGAAGGCTTTTGGGTACCGAAGTACTTAGTAGAAAAGTACCCTGAAATTGCCACTATCGAAGGCGTTAAAAAACACGCTAAATTATTTGTTCACCCTGAAAGCAAAGAGCTATCTGGCTTTTACGGCTGCCCAGCGGGTTGGAACTGTCAAATTTCTGCAAGTAATTTATTTGATGCTTTAGAACTAGAGAAATCAGGTTTTGAACTGATTGATCCAGGTTCGAGTGCGGGCCTTTCAGGTTCTATTGCTAAAGCCTACACTCGTGAACAAGGCTGGTTTGGTTATTACTGGGCACCTACTGCTGTGCTAGGTAAATACGAAATGGTTAAAGTGGATACTGGAAACGGTATTGACGAGCAAGAATTCTTGAACTGTACCACTCAAGAAGATTGTGAAAATCCTAAAGTAACCATGTACCCACCTTCGCCAGTTCACTCAGTAACGACTGAAGAGTTTGCCACTAAGGCACCGGCTGCTTATGAATACATTACTAAGCGTTCATTCACTAATGCTGAAATGAATAGTTTATTAGCGTGGATGGAAGAAAGCCAAGCGGATGGCGATGCAGCAATGTATCACTACTTAACTGAAAACCCAGAAAGCTGGAAAGCTTGGGTATCAGATGACGTTGCCGCCAAGGTCAGTAAAGCTTTAGCCAGTATGTAGTTTAAGTAAAAAAAAGGCCAACCTCGGGTTGGCCTTTCGCGTTTTTAATAGAGGTAGTTATTTATGGCGGATTCGTCATGGTTGGAACGTTTTCCACAAATGAGTCGAGCCGATCTCACCGTTATTCGTAAGTCTTTAGATGGTGCATATCGAAATTTTTCCCGAGAGTATGGCGAAGCCATCGAATCATTTTTTGAGCCCCTTTTACAGTTTCTAGTTTGGTTTGAAAAATTGCTTATTACCACTCCGTGGTGGTTAGTATTGATTGTGTGTGCAGGTTTGGTTTACGCCGCGAGTCGTTCTTGGAAGCTGGTTATTGGTTCCGTAGTATCACTGCTACTGGTGGGTTACTTCGGCATGTGGGAAGACATGATGCGAACCATGAGCATCATTACCGTGTGTACTATGCTGGCCATTGCCTTAGGTATTCCTATTGGTATTGTGATGGCCCGTTCTAATCGAACCCAAGCGATTATTACCCCTATGCTAGATGTTATGCAGACGCTGCCAGCTTTTGTATACCTGATTCCAGTAGTGATGCTGCTGGGCATTGGTAAAATTCCTGGCGTGATCGCGGTGGTTATTTACGGTATTCCTCCGGTAATTCGTTTAACTAATTTAGGTATTCGCTTGGTGGATAAAGAAGTGTTAGAAGCCGCTACAGCCTATGGCGCGAGTACCACACAACGTTTGTTTGGGGTGCAGATCCCCTTGGCGATGCCCACCATTATGGCGGGAATAAACCAAACCATTATGATGGCCTTATCGATGGTGGTGATTGCCTCAATGATTGGGGTGAAGGGTTTAGGCCAGCCAGTATTAAAATCAATTACCAATCAGTACTTTACCTTGGGTTTACTCAACGGTTTAGCGATTGTAGCGCTGGCGATTATATTTGATCGTGTCTCACAAGCTTACGCTAAGCGCACCCAAGCACATCTTCAAGGATTTAAGCATGACTGAGCCGCTAATTAAAATTCAGGGCTTATACAAGCTGTTTGGTGAAAATCCGAAGCAGGTGATGCCGCGAGTAAAGGCCGGAGAATCTAAAGATAAAATTCTGGCAGAAACTGGCCACACTTTGGGTCTTAAAGACATTAACTTAGAGATACAGCAAGGCGAAATCTACGTAATAATGGGTTTGTCTGGTTCTGGTAAATCGACCTTGATTCGTCACTTCAACCGTCTGATTGACCCTACCGAAGGGGTGATTAGCATTGAGGGCACTGACGTAATGAAGCTGAGCAGCAAAGAGCTGCAAGATTTCCGTCGTCATAAAATGTCGATGGTATTCCAACGTTTTGGTTTGATGCCACATCGTAGTGTGATTGAAAATGTCGCTTATGGTTTAACCGTGCAGGGCGTGCCTAAAGAGCAGCGTTTAGCAAAAGCCCAAGAGTGGTTAGATACCGTGGGCTTAAACGGTTATGAGCAGCAATATCCTTCGCAACTTTCAGGTGGTCAGCAGCAGCGTGTAGGTTTAGCTCGTGCCTTAAGCACCGATGCAGAAATTTTGCTGATGGATGAAGCCTTCTCAGCCCTTGACCCGCTGATTCGAAGTGAAATGCAAGATCAGCTGATTGAACTCCAAGAAACCCTGCACAAAACTATTATCTTTATTACTCACGATTTAGATGAAGCGCTGCGCATTGGCGACAAAATTGCTATTTTGAAAGACGGTGAGGTGGTACAGCAGGGCACGCCAGACGATATTCTATTAAACCCCGCTACCGATTACGTTGAAGCTTTTGTAAAAGATGTAAACCGAGCTCGTGCCCTTACTGTAGAGACGGTAATGCGGCCTCCTGCGCGGCGAATCACGGCTGATACTATTGGCGAAGCCTTGCAGCAAATGAAAAAAATCAAAGGCGACTACGCTTATCATGTTACCGAAGATGGCTATCAAGGCATTGTGACGCAAGATTCGCTTGAGCAAGCATCGAAAGCAAATGCTGATGAGCAATTCGAAACGTGTGAGTATCAAGACGTGCCGACTATTTCACCAGACGCGGCCATTGAGAGTGTTATAACTGACAGCTTAGAAAGTGATTTCTCATTGCCTGTAGTAGATGATGACGGCAACCTCAAAGGTGAGTTAACTCGCAAGTCGGTGGCCGAAGTATTTGCCGAGCCTGAAGAGTTGGAAGTAGACGCTGACTCTAATAAAGAAGCGCTTGTTTCGAAATAAATATGTCAACAAGTCTTGCTAATATCGCTTAGCAAGACTTGAGTTTATTCCTTCCTTGTAAGCCGTTTTTATAGGGCTTAGCTAAATACCTTAGTCTTAAATTCAAGCATTCATACTCAACGTTGTGCTGCTATAGGTAGCATGGTTAATCCTTTAGAGAGCCTATAGAATGCAAGTGAGCTTACTGCAATCTGATACTGAATTAGGGCAAGTGGCAGATGTTATGCTGGCGCTTCGCCCAAGCTTCACCAAAGCTACATTGATTGAACAAATTAAGTTGCAGCAGCTGCAGGGTTATCAGTTGAGTTACTTAAGTGACCAGCAGCAAATTGTTGCAGTTGCCGGTTTTGTGATTGCTTGGAAGCTATCTTGGGGCAAACATCTTTATTTGGATGACTTAGTAACACTGCCGAGTTGCCGCTCGAAAGGTGTTGGAAAGCAGTTGCTGCATTGGCTAGAAGACTATGCCAAGCAACAACAGTGTGAGCAGTTTCATTTGGGATCTGGAGTACAACGCTTTGCTGCTCACCGGTTTTATCTACGTCATGGCTTTGATATTAAAAGCCATCATTTTACTAAGCAACTAAGCAACTAAGCAAAGCAGTACCTTTCAATAACAATAAGGTCGAGCGTTATTGCTATTTGACTTAACGCATTGCTAGACCAGCGCTTTGTGCGCAAAGTTGCTTCATCCGGTCGTAAGTAGCAGTAAAGCCTTGTAAAGATACAGATGTGGTCTTTAACTTCAAATTTGCTGTTAGCGTCGGTTGCTGAGAAAACTGTAAGTATCTACCTTGTTTTAGCTGGGTAATTTGTTCTTGAGAGCTAAGGCTATAGTTGAATTGGCTAAGCGTAGTTTTCAGTTGTTTGTGGTCAATGGATACATGCTGTTCAGGCGCTTTAATCACATTGTGTTTCACCGATACCGCGCCATTATTCGCGCAGCTAAGCTTTAAAATTGCGTAACCATCAATAATCCCCACCAGACCTTTTATACGCGCCGGGCGATCACCTAGGCTGGTGTTGTAATAGTGGTAGTTAATTTGCGCGTTTGAATTAATGAATTCAGATGGCGTGGACTCTACTATGTGGCTATTAAAGCCCCAACAGGAGAAGGACAGAGTGCTAAGTGTCCCTAGTATTATCGCTAATGTTCTCACGGAAGTTCCTTGATAAATATCTCTATAGTTAGTTTACTTA
The DNA here is from genome assembly GCF_030548085.1 of Agarivorans sp. 2_MG-2023. Taxonomy (NCBI): domain Bacteria; kingdom Pseudomonadati; phylum Pseudomonadota; class Gammaproteobacteria; order Alteromonadales; family Alteromonadaceae; genus Agarivorans; species Agarivorans sp. 2_MG-2023. The sequence continues at coordinate 168,138 of NZ_JAUORQ010000007.1, read as the reverse complement.
TTAACCTATCTGTCCGTTTTTTTTGCACTATACTTTGGTCTAATTTGTCCTACAATATTTAAGGTCAAAAAACTAGCATATTTGTGTTATCGCTAACGCTTTAAAGGCAATTTTTGTTTACAAATTTGAGTAATACAGCTTGAAGATATTTGCCCTAGTTAGATGTGTGGAGCTCAAATACAGTATTCGTTTAAGGTTTTGGGCTGCCAAACCGATGCTCAAGCCGATTGTTTGCTGACTTTTCCCCCCACTTTCGATGCTGACTGTGCACTCTCGTTATGAGAACTAAGGGTTAAAGCAACTAAGTTGGGCATTGCTACTTCTTTATCATTTGGCGTTGGATGGAGTTTACGGCTATGACAGGTTATACAAAATCTTATGCATCTAGCAGGTCAAGCGGTATAAAAATTGCCCTTCTAATTTTGTAAAAATGTTTTATTGTGGGGGAGTTTAACTCTGTATTAGGGTGCTTATAGCTCAATTTAGTTTCAACATTGAAGCATAATCTTGTTGAAGGAACGTCATCAAATATTTTACTTTTGTCTTGTATCAAGTTGGCTTTGTTTTTAAGTCGCTGACAGTCAAGCGACTTGTTTGGTGAATACAGAGCGGTATTCGATAGGAAAAGGATAACCATGATCAGAGATGCACAGTTAAGTGATTGCCCGCAAATTTGCAGTATTTACAATTATTTTATTGAAAACAGTCGTGCCACCTTTGAAGAGCGACAGGTGGAGCCTAGTGATATCGCTTCGCGGGTCGCAACTCTGCAAAAAGAGCTGCTGTGGTTAGTGTACGAGCAGCAAGGTGAGATATTGGGTTATGCCTATGTGAGCCCGTGGAAAGGACGTAGTGCCTATCGCTTTTCCGTTGAAAGCTCCATTTATGTCGCGCATAGCGCCGCTGGCCAAGGAGTTGGTACTCAGCTGTACCAAGCTTTGTTAAACCGCCTTCAGGATTATCCTATTGCCACTGTTATCGCGGGTATTGCTTTGCCTAACCCGGCTAGTGTGGCCATTCACGAGCGCTTGGGCTTTCATAAGGTGGCTGAATTTGAAAAGGTAGGGCGAAAATTTGGCCAATGGGTCAATGTAGGTTATTGGCAGCAGCAAATTAAAACCGAGCAACAAATAGATGAGTTGGAACAAGAGGTTCTAGAGGAATATTAACCATGTCTGCTATTGAGTTTTCAGTTGAACAAAAACGCGCATTAGTGAGTAAAGTCCAAAGTTATTGTGAGCAACAGTTAGATGTTGAAATTGGTCAGTTCGATGCCGAGTTTCTATTGGATTTTTTCTCTGAAGAAATTGGCGCATTTTATTACAACCAAGGTTTGCAAGATGCGCAAGTGGTAATGCAAAAGCGTATCGATAATATTGCTGACGATTTGTATGAAATAGAAAAGCCTACCAAGTGTTAGCTGGGCGAGTATTGAGGTTGCGATGAAAACAATTGGCATTATAGGCGGCATGAGTTGGGAATCGAGCCTGATGTATTACCAGCAACTGAATCTTGCCGTTAAGCATGCAAAAGGTGGCTTGCATTCAGCCAAAATAAATCTAGTCAGTGTCGATTTTGCTGAAATAGAACGCTTACAACACCAGGGGGATTGGCAGGCTTTAGCTGAACAAATGCTGGCTGCTGGTTTGTCGGTTCAAGCCTCAGGCGCAGATTTTCTGCTAATTGCTACTAATACAATGCACAAAGTAGCGGAGCATGTAGAGCAAGCTTTAAGTATTCCCCTGCTGCACATAGCGGATGCTACTGCGAGTGAGTTGCTTAAAAATGGTGTTAAGCGAGTGGGTTTATTAGGTACTCAGTTCACTATGCAACAGAATTTTTACAAAGGGCGCTTGCAGCAGCGTGGTTTAGATGTGTTGGTGCCCGACGATGCTGGTATGGCGTTAGTGCATACCATTATTTATCAAGAGCTGTGTCAGGGGAAAGTGTTAGACAGCTCTAGAGATGTTTATTTACAGGAAATGGAAAAGCTTAGAGCTGCAGGGGCGGAGGCTATTATTTTAGGCTGTACCGAAATTGGTTTGTTGGTGCAGCAATCAGATACCACCATTAGGCTTTACGATACTACCGCTATTCATGTTGCTGCGGCTGCGCAGTTCGCCTTAGCGGATTAATCGCTATGCTTACTTTTCTACAGGCAATAAAAAACGGCCAAGCAGGCCGTTTTTTAGCTTAAAGCTAGTGTCTAATTAATCAAAGACTAATTGGATACTATGCCTTAAAGAGCAGCTTAAGCAACAGTTACGTTAGCAGCTTGAGGACCCTTAGGACCTTCTTCTACTTCAAACTGTACTTCTTGGCCTTCAGCTAAAGTTTTGTAACCGTCGCTTTTGATAGCGCGGAAATGTACGAATACATCTTTACCATCTGGACGCTCGATGAAACCAAAACCTTTTTGCTCGTCAAACCATTTTACGCGACCTGTAGCCATGAGTAATCTCCAAAATATAATAAATAAAACTTACACCAAAAACGGGTAAGTTAAAGGGTGCCGAAAGATGCAGAAATTACTTACGAACAAACAGGTATGAAATCTAAGAAATCAACGCATTTGTATGGGGCATAAATATCCGCTGTAACCTTTACCAGCGAGCGAAGTGTAACGTATATTGGATTAATGTAAAGGTGTATGTGTGATCTTTCGCTCACTGTTCAGAGGAGTGCGTCTTGTAAAGTTGACGAGCCCATATATCTCCCCCCGTTGACAATAGGCAATTAGTCTAATGATAAGGAACACAATGAACCTGAAGATTCATCAAGTGGATAGCTTTAGCCAAGACTTATTTAAAGGTAATCCGGCAGCGGTGATCATTCTTGAACGCTGGCTGGACGACGCATTAATGCAGGCAATCGCCATAGAAAACAACTTGTCTGAAACCGCGTTCTTAGTACCTCTCGCGACCAACTATTATTTTATCCGCTGGTTCTCGCCTATTTGCGAAATTGATTTTTGTGGGCATGCCACGCTGGCAGCTGCACACGTTCTCTTTGAAGACAATGCTGAGGCCTTAGAATTAAGATTTTCGACTTCTAAAGTAGGAGAGCTAAGCGCACGCCGAGCGGAAGACCATTTAATTGCTATGGATTTCCCCATTCACCCGCCTCAGTCAATACAAGAGATTCCAGATGCTCTATTAAAAGGCGTATCGATACAACCGAGTGAGATTTTGCGAAATCAACAGGCTTATTTCTTGGTCTATGATCAGCAAGCGCAGGTTGAATCGATAGTTATTGATGAAGCGTTAATTAAAACTCTTGGCCCTTATGATGTGGTTGTTACCGCTAAAGGTCGTGATTACGATTTTGTGTCGCGTTACTTTTGGCCTGCCAATGGCGGATATGAAGATCCAGTTACTGGGTCTATTTATGCTGGACTCACACCATTTTGGGCGGCGCGTTTAGATAAGAAGAAAATGGTGGCTTACCAAGCTTCGAATCGCGGTGGAGTGTTGCATTGCGCGTTAAATGCGCAAAGTGTCACCGTTGCTGGGCATGCTACAACCTATATGCAGGGCACTGTGTTTATGTAAGTGCTAACTCAATTAACTTTCAAGGAGTGAATTAATGAATCAGCACGAAAAGCTGAACTACGTAGAATTCCCCAGCAGTGATCTCGTTGCCACTAAGCAGTTTTTCAGCACCGTTTTTGCTTGGCAGTTTGAAGATTTTGGTGAGCAATACACCGCGTTTTCTGGACAGGGCTTAGATGGTGGCTTTTTTCAAGCGCCGTTAAAGTCGTCAACCGAAAACGGTGCTGCTTTATTGGTGTTTTATAGCCAAGACCTAGAACAGACTCTTTCTAAAGTGGAGCGGGCTGGCGGGAAGATAGTTAAAGCTATTTTCAGTTTCCCCGGTGGGCGACGTTTTCATTTTTGCGAACCTAGCGGTAACGAATTTGCAGTGTGGTCTGAACTTGAGTAACTCCCAGCCTATGCGCACCTACTTAACCACTCTTGTTGCGTTAATTGCCTTTGCCGGTAACTCGGTATTATGTCGCTTAGCGTTAGGCGAGCAACAAATAGATGCTGCCAGTTTTACCGCCATACGTTTACTTGCCGGCGCAGTGACTTTGGCGATACTTATTGGTATGGCTCGACAAAATTCAGCGAATTCCGCCAAAGGCCGTTGGTGGTCTGGTTTTATGCTATTTGCTTATGCCGCGTGCTTTTCTTTTGCCTATTTATATCTAGATACTGGCATTGGTGCATTAATCTTATTTGCGGCGGTGCAGCTAAGCATGGTGGGTATTTCTATGGTAAAAGGTGCTCGATTATCTGTGGGTGAGGGCTTTGGTATTGCTTTAGCCTTTAGTGGTTTAGTGTGGTTATTAGCGCCTAATGAGCAAACCTCAATCTCTTGGTTAGGGTTTGGGTTAATGTTAGTCGCGGGCTGCGCTTGGGGGGTATACACCCTCAACGGTCGAGGCTCAAACAGTGCAAGCCGTGATACCTGTTATAACTTTTGGCGTAGCTTACCGTTTTTGGTGTTGTTGTTACCTTGGCTGTTGATGGATTCAAACTTGAGTGCTGAAGGTGTAGCGTTGGCAGTGGTATCTGGTGCATTGGCATCGGGTTTAGGTTACTGGATATGGTATGTGGCACTTGCCGGCCTATCGGCAAGCCAAGCAGCAGTTTTGCAGCTGTTAGTGCCGATTATTGCGGCACTGGGTGGTTGGCTATTTGCGAGTGAAGGCTTAGGTTTGAGCTTTGTGGTGTCAGCCAGTCTGGTACTTGGTGGCATACTACTTACAATATACAGCAGAGCAAGTATGGAGAAAGTAACAAAGAAGGATTCACAGAATGAGCAACACACTTAAACTGGTGGTAGGGCGAGATTCTACCTGGTCGATCCGCGCCTACTTATCTATGCAGTTAGCTGAATTAGAACTTGAGTTAACTACAGTGCCTTTAGGTGAAAAGGGTTATAGGCAAACGCTATCTACTTTATCGCCAACTGGCTTAGTTCCAGTCCTTCAGCATGGCGATTTATTGCTCCATGATTCTTTGGCTATTAGTGAATATGCTAATGAGCTTTCTCCGGGAACTGTACTTCCGGTTGATAAAAGCAAACGCGCCCTAGCTCGTAGCTATCTAGCCGAGTTACATTCTGGTTTTATCAACATTCGCACTCAGTTACCCTTTCAGTTTAAGCAAGTGGATCGGCCATCTATCAACGCTGACTTGCAAATCGAGCTACAGCGTTTATCTACTATTTGGCAATCCTTTGACGGCTGCTTTGCCTTTGGCCAAGCCAGCGTAGTAGATGCTTTTTATGCAGTGATGGCGGTACGGCTGTTCAACTATGGGATTGAGTTAGACGATGCTGCAGGGCGCTATCAACATCATTTAATGGCTTGGCCATTGTTCAAACATACTCTAAAAGAGGCGGAGAACTGGTGATGCGAAGTGAGCTTGCACCAGAGCTTAAGTTAATCATCGCCGACTACCCGGTAACGGTGCAACGCCAACTAATGGTTTTGCGCCAAGCAATCCTTCAAGTTGCTAAACACACAGAAGGGGTAGGCGAGTTGACCGAAACCAGCAAATGGGGCGAGCTGGCTTATCTTACCGAGCAAAGCAAATCTGGCTCTACCTTGCGAATTGATTGGAAAGCAGCAAACCCCGATTACATAGGTTTATACGTTAACTGCCAAACGCATTTAGTTGCTTCTTTTGGTACTCTGTTTCCAGGCTTGTTTTGTTATCAGAAGCAGCGTGCAATCTTGTTAGGCGTCGATCAAGCATGGCCTCTTGCCGAGCTCAAGATATGTATCGCTATGGCGTTGCGCTATCATTTAGATAAAACACACTAACTATTCACCGAAGAGGGAATCACTATTTCAAGGATGAAAAAAGTGTTAGCTAAGCGATGTAGCCCGTTTATCTTGATTGGCTTTTGCTTACCGTTTATGGCTCAAGCTGCGTTGGTAAAAGGGCATTTAGAGAATGAAATCTTACCCATACTAGAGCGCAATTTGTCGGGTACCTTTGCCGCAGATGCCATTATTCATGATCGCGAAACGGTAACTATTGGTTTTGTTAATTTTGACCCCTCAGGTTTTATTCCCATTGACGATGACAATCTCGGTGGAGACGATGCTAATCGTTTAAAAAATGAGTTGAAAACCATCACATTACCGCTAACGCTAAGTTTGCCTTGGCATGGTTCTGGTTGGGAAACCTACACCACAGGCCGGTTGGGTTATACCCAGCGCTTTCATGATGTGGCGCTGTTTGAAGAAATCGACTCTACCCGAGACCACGAAAAACTTCAGGTTTATTCTGCTTATCTTGGTGGTGGCTTGCATCTAGACCCTTGGTCTAATTGGCGCTTAAGTGCGGAACTAGGTGGAAGTTTGCGTCGTTTGAATCAGAGTTACACCTACAACAACTCGATAAGTCAGATTTTTCAGCCTGTATTTGACGGAGTGCTGACCAACTTTTCTTTGAATGCATGGATGTTACACCCGAGTATTGCGTTGCAGTACCAGCGACGTTGGACTAACCATAAGTTAAAATATCGTTCCCGTTTTGAATACCTACGCGGAGAAAGCTTTGGCTCCGATGTCGCTTCGCATCAAGTGCAAATTGCTGCTACTTCGTGGCGTAATACCCTGTATTACGCTCACCCTATTGGTCGCGCTTTAGATATCTCTTTTGCTGGGCAGTTATCGGCTTCACGGGTTGATTTAACTGGCAATACTAACGAGGCTTTTCAAACACCGCATTATTATGAATTTGGTTTTGATTTGTTAATGGGCACTGGTGCATATGGCGAAGGCTGGTTAGATAATGTGAGCATTGGCTTGCTATTTAATTACGGTAGCGTGCTAAAAGGTGGCAGTTTGGTCTTTAATTACAATACCTATTAGGTCCGCCAGCGATCACTGGCGGAGTGTGAGTTTGCTTAACTTAGCAAGTTAGGTGTCTAACTCTAAACGAGCGGCCTTTCATTTTTCCGTGCTCTAGCTTCTTACGTGCTTGCTTAAGTACTTCGCGTTCCACTGCTACATAAGCGCGGTTATCAAACAGGTTAATTTTGCCAACTTGTGCGCCGCTAATACCATTTTCGCCCGTTAACGCACCCAGAATATCGCCGGCTCTTACTTTTTGTTTCTTGCCGCCGTCAATTTGTAGGGTAGCCATTAACGCGCCCGCTGGTTTTTTGTTTAGTAAAGACATGTCTGGAAGTTCTTCGTCTTCAATGGGGCGGCTTAAGTAGTCTTCCAGTAAGGCGACTTTGTAATGCTCTTTATCGCTAAAGAATGAAAAAGCCAAGCCTTTGCTGCCAGCACGCCCGGTACGACCAATGCGGTGCACATGCACTTCTACATCGCGCGCAATGTGGTAGTTAATCACGGCATCAAGCGAGTCAATATCTAAGCCTCGAGCTGCGACATCGGTTGCCACCAAAATGGCGGCACTGTTATTGGCAAACTGCACTAAGGTTTGGTCGCGATCACGCTGTTCTAAATCACCATGTAAGGCAACAGCGCTAAAGCCGAGTAGGCGTAATTCATCGGCAACTTCTTGTGCTTCGCGTTTGGTATTGCAAAATACCACGCTAGATTTAGGACGATGCTGTAATAACAGCAAGCGTAGCGCTAACATACGTTGCTCGTTGTCATCTACCTTATAAAAGTGCTGAGAAATAGACGAGTCATCGTGAGTGCTAGCCACTTCTATACGTACTGGTTCGCGCATTATGTGCTGAGAAATACTCTCAATTTGAGCAGGGAAAGTTGCGCTAAATAGCAAGGTTTGGCGATCACTCGGTGCTAACTCAATAATGGCATCAATGGCCGATTGAAAGCCCATTTCCAACATGCGATCTGCTTCATCAAGAATCAGATTCTTAATGTTATCTAACTTCAGCGTGCCTTTGTTTAAGTGCTCTTCTACGCGCCCCGGTGTGCCAACAACAATGTGAGCTCCATGTTCTAGCGACCCAATTTGCGGGCCAAAAGGCATGCCTCCACATAGGGTTAGCACCTTAATGTTATGAATGCTACGTGCCAGCTTACGGATCTCTTTAGCCACTTGGTCGGCTAATTCACGGGTTGGGCACAATACTAAGGTTTGAATGCGAAAGCGTTTAACTTCCAAGGCATTAAGCAAACCTAACCCAAAAGCGGCGGTTTTACCTGAACCCGTTTTGCCTTGAGCGATAACATCTTTACCTGCCAGAATCTCTGGCAGACTTTGCGCTTGAATTGGCGTCATGGAGCTATAACCCAGAGTTTCCAGATTTGCTAATAAATCAGGGTGTAGGGCAAGAGTAGAAAAATCAGTTTGGCTCACAATGGCGTCCTCTTCGAGGGAAAAATAAAGGTATAACCGCAGCAGCAATTGCTTTCGGGGGCGCGATGATAGCTGAAAACACGGCACAATTGTGTAAAAAATAGCAAGTTTTTCACTTTACTGAGCTTGTCTTGTAAAAATATATGTCACTTAAGGTGTTTTAGAAGGGCCGAACAGCAAAACTAGGCGGCGTTTTGCTGGGTGCTAATGTGGGCAGTTTATTGTAATAAAGGCTGCTCGATGGCTTGAAACTCACTAGCCGAGTTAACTAAGGCATTGGCGGTAAGGCTAGGTACGCCATAGACCAAGGCTTCAACCGAATACTCTTGAGTGATTTTATCTAGCAAAATGGCAAAGTCACCATCACCAGAGAGCAAGACTACCATGTCTACGTTACGTGCCGCTTCTAATACGTCGATGGTAATGCCAACATCCCAGTCGCCCTTGGCTGAGCCATCGCTGCGTTGAATAAAGGGCTTAAGTTTTACTTTGAAACCAATGTGTTTAAGTGCGTCTTGAAATTTTAGCTGCTGGTTATCACCGCGATCAATCGCGTAAGCATAAGCTGCAACAATCTCGCCTTGCTCTTTTAACTGCTGCCAAAGTTTGCGGTAGTTAAACTGTTTAGCGTAGGCCTCGCGGCAGGTGTAATAGATGTTTTGAACATCGGCGAATACGGCTATTTTTTTCACTAGGCGCTCTCTAAGCTGGTGGCTATGAAATGACTGGCGGCTATTTGATGTATTAAACATTATTACATGCTGGTTATGAAAAGCCCCGCTCTAGCTTATGTTTATAAGTAAAAACGGGGGCTAGCTTAAACATTAAGCAATATAAATACTGCTCATATAGCAGTAATTACCACTTTTCTTAGGGTGTTTTTGAAGACAAATTTGTCATTGGCATTTAAGCAGGGGCAAAATACTCATCATGGATAAGCAAGGCTGTATTCCGTTTAAAACTCGCTGTCATTGCTAAGAATACTGCTACATAGATGCTTATTGCAGAGTCGTGAGTAGGACTTTATGGAATTAAAACGCGGCTAGCTTTGCGCTAGCCGTGAGTGATTAATGGCGTAGTGTGTTGCTATTTTCTGCTGATAGAAAAGGCATCTACGCGTACCTCCAGCTCTTTATCTAAGCTGGGTGTCGTGCTGGTGTCTACTTCTAAAAGGCTAAATATTTCCACTTGGTTATTATCGCCAGTATTGAAGTCGATACTGACTTGGCGGAAACACTTCTTGTTCTCTCCTTGTGGTGCGTTGGCTAGATCTCGCACGTGCGCGCGAGTTTCGGCTAGCATATTGCCGGTGAGTGATGCATCGCCAACTTCTCGAACACCAAAATATAATTGTGTTGGTGAGCTATTACCTTTTTTATCGCAATAGAATAGAGAGAACACCATGTCTGTATTAGCTGGTAAATCACGTACCAGCTGACTTAAACCAGGCATAGCTGAAAAATTATGGTTACTGACATCGCGCTTAAAGCGAAAACGAGATGAGCCTTCTCCTTCAAAAGCGCTATCTTTTGAGCTGCCCACATCGCCTAAACCATTACTTGAATCTTCGTGGCTTAGCCATACTGCACTTTTACCTTTGTCGGCGCGGTAGTTGGTGAGCTGCGGATCTTGAACATAAGCGTGAGCGGATAGGGCAATACAAGTGCCCAGAATGCCAGCACCAAGAGCGATTGTTTTTTGTAAGCGCATAGGTAATCCTTTTGAGTCGTCGATAAATCCCATTATATTTGTATTATTATATAATTTAAGGCAGGTTTGCTGTGAACCTACTCGCGTTTTTGTAGATTGTTTTAACAGCCTGGATTGACGGCATTTTTTGGTGGCAGAGGTTTAGCGCTTGGCGAGTGTTGGTTTAGCCATTTTACTTAAGGCTTATTGGCAATAACGAGGCTGGCTTTCGAGTAAACAGGATTACAGGCGCAGTGCTTTAAGAATGGCTAAGCAGTGGAGGAATAACATTATCAGTCTATTGAGTTTTAGACGCTTGAGCACCGAATATACCTGCAGAGCGTAGCCAATGAGCTTTTAGCTAAAGCAGGTAGACCGATGACTCGGCCTACCTGCTTTGAATCACTCTAAACTGTCATTACTTAAGGGTAACTATAAGCGCGGGTGAAGCCGTTTAAGCGTTATCGGCAACGCGAGCATCTTGTACTTTGGTCATTAAGTCTTGCGCTTTTTTCATTACGGCACTGGCTTCTTTAGTACGGCGTTTCTTCAATAAGTAATCTGAAAAACGTAGGTACTTGTTAGCCATGGATTGGCGTGTTTCGACTAGGTGTGAGAAGTCGTTAGGCAACTCTTTGGCCATCACATCTACTTCGCGCGCCATTTTATCTAGCGTTTTCACACGGGTTAAACCATCTATGCGTTCTTGCATTTGTGCGAAGTGATTTTGGTAAAACACTTCAGCGGCTTGATAAGGAAAATCAGCCTCTTGTTCATTGGCTATAGCTTGCTTGTACTCTGCCATGGCACTAATTGATGACTTCAACTCTGCTGCACGAGCAATGCGCGCTTGCTGTTGTTCGCTATTAGCAAAAAAGGTCTCACCCGCAGAGATCATGTCGGCAAGAGCAACTACATCTAAGTCATCTGCGGCTTTGTCGAAAAGCTGAGTGAACATTTTTTCTGACTTTTCATTGGGCGCAAACTGATAGTCAGTTCTTACTTGCAACAAATCTTGATAGATAAGGTAAATATCGTCGCCATCTTCGCTATGCTGGTATCTACCTTGTTCTAGGTTAGTGTCTAAACGTTGGCTTAGTGCTTCAACAGTTCCCATCCAGCCTTGGTTTACGTCTTCAGCGATTAAAGCCAAGCTATAGGAATCAGGATAAATTCGATTTACTTCTTGAAGTAAAGACTGAATAGCGTAGTAATCGGGGTAAGCACTGTCTCGATTATTTAACAAATCGTCGATTTGTTTCTCATAATAATCAATCACTAAACGTTGCTTATCACGAAGCATTGCTTGTTTAGGCACATGTTGCTTTGCAGGAATCGTGCTGAGAATAGGCAAAAATTGCTGAGGTGTTAAGGCCACCAATTCTTGGTTAGCTAGCTCTACTCGTTGCAAGGTTTCTAGGGCTTGTTGGCTTTGGCTAAATTGCAGCTCAGTTTGTTGGTAGCCATAAGCTGCAGAGCCAATTAACGCTATGCTGCAGGCAACTGCAAAAGTAGGCTTAAAGTAACTATTGGTTAGGCCTTTTTCCAACTTAGAAAGATCTGTTGTGCGTTGATTTAACTCGAAATTTAAGCCTTTTTTCAAACTAGCCCAACGAATTAAAGGAGCATGTTTAGGTTTAGCTGGAATAATCTTTTCTTTTGCTGCCTGGTTTGCTGTTTTGCGATTAAATGGGTGCTTGCTAGATAGCAACTCGTAAGCGATACAGCTAAAGGCAAATACATCGTCGGCGATACTCGGCGCAGCGCCATCCAGCAACTCTGGTGAAGCATAAGTCGGTGTAAAGCCACTCACTGGTGATGTTTCTTCAGGCTTGTCTGCAGCATACTGATCGGCATTTAAGTTAAGTGCGCGTGATACACCAAAATCAAAGATCTTGATGGTGCCGTCGCGCGATAGCATGATGTTACCTGGTTTTAAGTCGGCGTGTACTACGCCATTTTCGTGGGCATAACTCAGTGCAGAAGTCAGCTGCTGAAGTAGAGCCAAGCTGCTTTTATAAGACAAACCATTTGGTCGATGACTCTTTATCACTTCATCTAAGGTTTGCCCATCTAACCACTCCATCACCAAGTAGTAGTCTTCTTGGTCTACGCCAAAGTCGTACACGCGAATAATATTAGGATGGCTTAAACGCTGCGTTTTCCGAGCTTCTCGAATCAAAATACGTGCAGCATCTGGCTGATCGTGAAATTCTTTTTGTAACAGCTTAATCGCCACATAAGGTTGACTATCACCAGCGGCTTCTAGCAATAAGTCTTTGGCGCGATACACATCGCACATTCCACCGTGGCCAACCAAACCTTCAATTTGATAGCGCTTTTTGATGACGCGATTGAGCATTTGATCGTTAGGAGTGTGCGCTTTGCTTTTTTTCGGGGTTACCGTTTCTGTATTACTTACTACGGTTTTGTCATTTGAACCTGAAGAATTAGCTGCTTGTTCAGCCTTTTTTTTCGGTGTGGCGGTTTGGTCTTTATTAACGTCATCCATGGAAACTACCCTATCAGGCTAAAACACATTTTATCATTAATGTGTGACAAATATATTAATAGTAAGAATACTATTTTCGGTTTTTCTAGTCTTTGATTTTCTCGAATTAAAGTCTCTTTAATAGAAGAAAATTAAAAGTATTTTTAAGAAACATAAGAAATTTATTGTGAAATCCGTTCGCTTTACTTTTTTGATTGTTTTTTAGTCATTGCTTTACATGGTTTTTAGCTTTTAGCCCAGTAAAACAAAGGTTCGGATGCTAACAATAATATTGTCAGAAATCAAAGGTAGGGAAAAATAATTTTATTATTAAAATTATTTATTTTGATATTGATTGGTTTATTTATTAAGTGTAATAATACCGCTTCTTTTTCTGGTGATATATAAATCATTAGTATCTTTAGGGTGATGGGTTCAGCCTGAGGTAAAAAAGTACTTCTAAGGGACGGGAAGAAAATGAATTTGTGTTTGTCTGTGATGAGTTATCACAGGTTTACCTCTGGCGTGGAAGAAAAGAAATTTCTTTCTACTGATTCAGGGGAGTCTGTAATTACTATTGGCCGAGCTAGCCAATGCTCATGGTGTCTGCTAGACCCCGAGCGTGTTATCTCAAGTCGTCATGCTAGAATTGAATCGAATAATGGTCAGTTTTGGCTTTACGATACGTCTACCAATGGCGTATTTGTAAACCGCTCGGTTGAGCCATTAGCTAAAGATACGCCTTATCAGTTAAACGATGGCGATGTGTTAGCTATTGGTGACTACGAGATTGAAGTGGCTATCTCCGCGCAGGCCCAGCCTGCTAGTGTTGCGGCTCCCGCAACGGTTAGCTCTGCACCCGTTCAACCGGTGGCAGAAGACTTTGGTGTATTGGCTGAACCAGAGCCGGTAGCAGTTGCGGCAACCAGCTTAGATTCTAGGTTAAATGCCAATCTAGATGATGCGTTTGCACTGCCAAAAACCTTAACCGATGACGAGCAATCTAGCATTCCAGAAGATTGGAATGCCCTATTCTCTAGTCCTGCTACGGTGTCTCAACCGGCGCCCCAAAACAGTCAGCCTGCAGAACAACCAGCGCCTACAGCAGCGGTAGTGAGTGCTCCTGCACCGTCCCCAGCAGTACCTCATGTTCCTGTTGCTCAAGAGCCAGTTGCCCCTCGAGTTGATGAAGGGCTTACCTTCGCAACCTCGCAAAATACTGCTCAGCATTCAAATCACGTGGCGCCAGCAGTTAGTGCGCCAACTCAGCAAAATCAGGCTAAACCAACGGCAACAGTTGCTGATGAACACGCCCATCTCACTGCTTTTTTAGAAGGCATGGGAATATCTGCTGAGCTTGTTTCTCAAGATAATCCGGTACGCTGGTGGCACCAACTAGGCGTGATTACTCGCGACTCTTTGGATGGCATCATGAATACCCTGCATAACCGTGCTGCCTTTAAAGAAAACAGTCGAATCAATCAAACGACTTTCAGAAGGAATGAAAACAACCCGCTTAAGTTTTCTACTAATGCCGAAGATGCCATTCATAACTTATTACAACGCAAAACTGCTGGTTTTCTGCCTCCAGAGCGAGCGGTTAAAGAAGCGTTTATCGATTTAGAGCGCCATGAATACGCCCTGTTATCGGGGATTGAAGGTGCGGTTGCTGGAGTGATGCAACTGCTCGACCCTAAATCGATAGAATCCAAAGATCAACACGCTAAAGGAATTGCCAAGGTGTATTCGGCAATTGAAAAGCATAAGAGTTGGAACCGTTACTGTTCAATTTACAGTGATTTGGAAAATGAGTTTAGCCGAAACAGCAACGCTTTCTACATGGAAGACTTTGCCAAGGCTTATGAATCAAGCTTAAAAAGCATAGAGCAAAAGGGATAACGATGAGCAACATAGGGAAGTTAGTACTTAGTGTATTACTAAGTGTTTCAATGTTTGGCTGTACCGTAGCCAATTACGTAGTAGAACCATATTCAAAACTACAGTTTCATGTCGACGAAGGGGTTAATCCAGACATTACTGGGCGTGCTTCACCGGTCGTAGTGAAAGTCTTTGAATTATCGTCTCGCACCTTATTCGATAGCCAAGATTTCTTTGCTTTGTACGACGATGCATCGCAAGTGCTTGGTCCTGATCTAATCAATCGCACCGAGTTCGAATTTGAACCAGGTAGCCAGTTTGAATATAAATTGTCGTTGTCTCCGGGCGTTCGTTATGCCGGTGTATTAGTTGCTTATCGAGATATCGACACCGCCAGCTGGCGTGAAGTAGTAACTATTGACCCTACCAACTACAAAACCTTCGATGTTCATGTGGGTGAACTCGCCGTATTTGTTGGCAATCCATAAAGCAGTATCACGGGATTAAAACATGAGTGACTTTTGTCGTGTCGCCTGGAGCGAGGGGATGTTTTTGCGTCCGCAACACTTTCAGCAGCAAGAACGCAGTTTGAATTTTCAGTTGCAGCAAAATCTATTACAGCAATCGAGTTATTACTGGGGTGTGAGCGAACTCAATTTTGACCGTGCTCTATTAAGTAATGGCAAGTTTGGTTTATCTACTCTTAAGGCTTGTTTACAAGACGGCGCGGCAATTATTAGCCCTACTCGAGACCCTATTCCAGAGCCTCTTTCTTTAGATAGCAGCGTTAGAGACCAATTGGTGTTTATTGCTCTACCTACCGAAAAGTCGAACGGTTTGAATGTATCAGCCCAAGGTCGCAGTGTTACTCGCTATCGCTTTGTTGATCACGAGGTGGTTGATACCAACATTGGCAATGACGCAGTTGAAGTATTGCAATTAGCCCAAGCGGGTTTTGAACTGAAGCTGGAAAGTGACAACTTATCGGGTTACGACACCTTAGCGATAGCCAAAATCATCGAAGTGTCGGAAGAAGGTCAAGCTAGCCTAGACGAAAAGTTTATTCCCGCGTCATTAAACGCTCAGGCTAATCCGGTACTAAAACAACAGTTAACAGAAGTTCACGGTATGTTGCGCCAACGCGCCGAAGCCTTGGCTGCTCGTATTGGCGCTGGCCAAGGCAGTGCCAGTTCCATCGCAGATTTTTTAATGCTGCAATTGCTCAACCGTTACGACGCGGTGCTTGCACATATATTGGCGACCAACGGTTTGCATCCGGAGCGCTTATATCAAGAGCTAGCAGGTCTTGCTGGTGAGTTGGCGACGTTCTCTAGTAAAGAAAAGCGTGCCCCGCAATTACCTGGTTACCAACATGATGAGTTAACCCGCGTATTCGGTGACGTGATGGTGGTATTGAACCAATTCATGAGCATGGTACTAGAACAAACAGCGGTACAAATAGCCTTAGATGAAACCAACTACGGGATCCGTATTGCGCAGGTACAAGATAAAGGCTTGCTAGAGCGTGCAGAGTTTGTACTTGCGGTTAACGCCAACATTAGCCCAGACGAGTTGCGTAAACGCTTCCCATCACAGGTAAAAATTGGCCCTGTTGAGCACATTCGAGACTTGGTTAATAACCAGCTCCCGGGCATTTCTGCGATTGGTTTGCCCGTAGCGCCACGCCAAATCCCATACCACGCTGGTTTTCACTATTTCAAATTGGATAAAAGCAACGATTACTGGTCGCGCCTTAGCGCCAGTGGTGGTGTCGCCATCCACCTTTCGGGGAACTACCCCGAGCTTGAAATGCAAATTTGGGCGATTAGCCAGTAATCAACGTTCCAAGGATGAATATAGATGTCTGAAGCTACAGTGATGAAGCCTCGACCAGGAAGCCGCGGTGGTAATAAGCCAGTGAGCGACCTTGGTAAAATTGCCGCAAATGCTGCTGAAGCAGAGTGTACCGTGGTTATCACCCCCTCTAAAAACAAAGAGCGTGGTGTACAACTACCAAAGTTTGGTGATAACCCTCTGATTGACGAGGCCAGCGCGCTATTGTCAATGGTAGGCCAGATTCGCTGTACTTCTAAACATGGCGATATCGCGTCATTACGCCAAGTGTGTATCGACAAGATTCGTGATTACGAAGCTAACCTTAGGCATCAACAAATAAGCCCCGAGATTATCGATGCAGCCCGTTATTGTGTGTGCTGTTTCATTGATGAAACCGTACTCAATACCAATTGGGGTGGCCAATCTGTATGGGCGAGTGACAGCTTATTATCTACGTTTCATTCGCAAACCTCAGGTGGCGAGCATTTCTTCACCTTGTTAGATGAAAACCTGATTTCTCCGCACGCTAAAACCCAATTGTTAGAGCTGCAGTATCTCAGTTTGTCGCTAGGTTTTGTTGGTAAAATGCGTTTAGAAGAACGCGGCCAAGAGAAGCTAGAAGAGTACCGCCAGCAAGCATTTGACCGTTTGCAGTCTATCCATGGCGAAGCCGATATTGATTTGTCTCCACAAAGCCAAGCGAGTGTGAGTATTGGTAATGAAGCCAACGGTGGTTTACCACTGTGGGTGATAGCGGCAATTTTTGGTGTGGTGTTGTTATCGATTTATATGAGCTGCAGCTATTTCATTAATAGCTATTCAAATCAGGTGTTTAACCAAATTAATACCTTAGCTCGCTGGGAAAGCACGTCAACAACAACCGTTGCGGTAGACGATCAACAAATTCTTATGCTGCAGCAACGCCTGCAAACAGAGGTCGATCGCCAATTACTCGAAATTGCTCCATTGAGTGATCGTGTTCGAATCACTATTAATTCTAGCGAGTTATTTAGTGCAGGCAGCGCCGAAGTTAAATCGTCAATTGTGCCAGTACTGCAAAAGCTGTCTCGAGCCTTAGAGTCCACGACCGGGCGAGTACTTATAACCGGCCACACCGACAACCAACCTATTTTTACTAGCCGCTATCCCTCTAACTGGCACTTGTCATTGGCGCGCGCGACTTCAGTCGCCAACACCATGTCGATAGGTACCTTGTTACAAGGCAGGTTATGGCCAGAAGGCCGAGGAGATTCTGATCCACGTGCTAGCAATAACACTGAGTCGGAACGTGCTTTGAACCGTCGTGTAGAGATTGATTTGCTTTACTAAGCAAGGCTAAAGGATTGAAAAATGTTTAACAGTTTGTTTTTTCAACGCTTAATTCAAATGTTGAAGTCTAAATGGGCAATTACCTTACTAGGGTTTCTTGCCGTAGCCTTTCTCATCTGGTTTGGTGGCCCGTTAATCGCGATTGCTGGTTCAGAGCCTTTAGGTAGTGCGGCTGCGCGTTGGTTCACTATCATTACCTTGGCCTTAATCTGTATTATTTATCAGTTTTGGCAGCACATACAAAGCACTAAGCAAAACCAACAAGCGGTTCAGTCTTTACTGGATGGTGAAGATGAGCATGGTGACGATGAAGAAAGCCGCCGTGAAGTAGAAACTTTGCGTGAGCGAGTGGTAACGGCTTTAGATGTATTAAAAAATTCGAGTTTAGCCAAAGGCCAAGGCGTTTATCAATTGCCTTGGTACATCATGATTGGCCCTCCTGGTACCGGTAAAACCACCGCGCTACAAAATTCAGGCTTAGAGTTTCCGCTTAAAGACAAGCTAGGTGACGATCCTTTAGCTGGGGTAGGTGGTACTCGCCATTGTGATTGGTGGTTCACCAATAAAGCAGTATTGATTGATACCGCCGGGCGCTACACCACGCAAGACAGTAACAGTGCTAAAGACTCCCGTGCTTGGTTGGGCTTTTTAGGGCTATTGAAAAAATATCGTACTAAGCGGCCGATTAACGGTGCCATTGTTACGGTGAGTTTGGCGAGCCTGTTACAACAAACTCGCACCGAGCGTAACTTGCATGCGCGCGCTATTAAACAGCGTATTCAAGAGCTTAAAAATCAGTTAGGCATGCAGTTCCCGGTTTACGTGGTACTAACTAAGGCTGACTTAATTGCTGGTTTTAGCGAGTTTTTTGCAGACTTAAACGCCAATGAGCGAGAGCAAATTTGGGGTATTACGTTCCCACTTATTGCTGAAAACCAAGATACCGGTGTAGTTGGTTTGTTCAACCGTGAGTTCCACGGTTTACTTAAGCGTATTCAAACTCGCTTAAATGTTCGGCTGCAGCAAGAGCGCGACATTGATAAACGTACCTTGATGTACGAATTTCCTAAGCAAATGCATTTATTGCAATCAAGCATCGATGATTTCTTAAAAGAGATTTTCTCACCCAATGCCTTTGAAGAAGCGCCAATGCTGCGTGGTTTATACATTGCCAGTGCGACTCAAGAAGGTAAGCCGATTGACCGAGTGATGGCTGAAACGTCTAACGGTTTGGGCTTAGGCCAAGTGCCTCTGAAGCAACAAGGCGGTGAGACCAAAGGTTACTTTATTAAACGCCTGCTTGAAGACGTAATTTTCCCCGAGAAGTTTGTTGGTTCGGTTAATCGCCATCACCAGAAACATTCAATGTGGACCCGTCGCATTGTGGCGGGAGGTTGTGCTTTTACCCTGCTGACTTGTAGCGTGCTTTGGTACAACAGTTATAGCTGGAACAAACAATTAGTTGATCACAGTGAAACGGCTGTTAGCCAATATAAAGACATTGTAAAACCCGGCCTAAGTACTGATACCGACGTGATTACCTTGGTACAAGCTCTTAATGCTTTACGCGATTTACCGGCAGGTTTTAGTGAAAAACTGATTGATCAAGACGTTCACCGCATGGGTTTATACCAAGGTGAAAAAATTGGTCAGCCTGCGCAAATGGCTTATCAACGTGCCTTGCAAGGTTTCTTTGCTTCTTACTTAACCGATGCCTTAACCACCGAGTTGGCCGAAAATGAAGAATACCTCGAGTATTTATACGAATCGCTTAAAACTTATTTGATGATTTACGATGCCGAACATCGTGAAATTGAGCAAATCTATAGCTGGTTTGAAATCTACTACGAGCGTCACTTGCCTGGTGAAATTAACACTGGGCTTCGCCAAGATTTAATGGCTCATACCCGCAACTTGTTTGCTGATGGCGTGAACATTATTCCGGTAAATCAAAACGCAATTGCCCAAGCGCGTAGTGTATTAACGCGTATGCCTTTGGCCGAGCGGGCTTATCAACGATTACGCATTGAGTTTTTGTCTAGCCACGTAGCCGATTTTAGATTGAGTGACGTATTTGGCCGCCAAGGTCGCCAAGTTTTTATTCGTAACAGTGGCGAGCCCCTGCATGAAGGTATCCCTGGCTTATACACCTACAGTGGCTTCCACGGCTTATTCCGCATTGAAAACAACCGCATCGTTAAACGCCTAATGGAAGACAGTTGGGTATACGGTGACAGCTTGTCAATTGATGAAGCGACTCGTGATGAAGTCGTTAAAGCGGTGAGTGAACGCTACTTCCGAGATTATGTTTATGTTTGGGAGCAATTGCTAGATGACGTTCAGTTGCGCCCATACTCGTCGGCTAAAGAAGGCGCAGAACTGGCTAAAAACTTAACTGGTTCAGAGCGTCCCTTACAAAGCTTCATTATGGCGGTGCAAAAAGAGCTTCGCTTAACCGATATCGCAGTGAGCGATAACGCAAAAATGGCTGGTGAAGTGGCTGGAAACGTTACAGATGTAGCCTTAAAGAGCCAAAAGGCACGTTTAAATCGTTTCTTACCTAACGATATGTCTAAGGCCAAAATTTCGTTGCCTGGCTCTGAAGTAGAAGCCGAATTTGAAGACTTGTTAAGCATTAATGAAGCTGACCTAGAAGGCATGCACGTTTCAATGCTGCAGCTACGTGATTACTTAGAAGTACTGTCAGAATCAAATAACAAACGCGCTTATACCAGCTTAATGGATGACAACAGTCAATCAGCGGTGACTAGTGCGCTGCGTCGTTCTCGTAAAGACTTACCCGCGCCGTTCTCGAATATGATGGGTGAGCTATCTAGCCAAACTTCATCATTGGCTAAACGCGGTGCGCAAGTGCATGTAAACGCAATTTGGAAAGACAGTGTTTACAAAGAATACCGGGCAGCGATTCGTGGCAAATACCCATTTAATAGTAAAGCGGGTGAAGAGGTTCGTCTAAAAGACTTTGGTCGCTTCTTTGGTTACGGCGGCACCATGGATACCTTCTTTGAGCGCTACTTAAAATCATCGGTTGATACCAGTAAGCGTAATTGGAAACTGGAGCGTTCGGTAGGCATAGACCCTGCGTCACTAAAAGTATTCCAACAAGCCCGCCGTATTCGCGACGTGTTTTTTGAGCCTGGCTCGCAAACACCAAGGGTTGAGTTTGGCTTGAAGCCACTTTATTTAGATGGCCACATTAATAACTTCCGGGTTGAGTTAGGCGAGCAAGAGTTGGTGTATCGCCATGGCCCGCAGCGAACCTCGCACTTTATTTGGCCAACTGACTCAAGCCGTAGTACCCGCTTAGCCTTTGTACCACCTAAATCTGGCCACTCTATTTCTGAAACTTACCCAGGTCATTGGGGCTTGTTCAGAATGCTAGATGGTTTAGCTATGCAGCGTCCAGAAAGCCGTAAAGACAACGTTTTAGACATTGAATTTAAAGGTAATAAAGTGCAATTAGAGTTGATTCCAACTACTGCGATGCACCCATTCTGGTCTAGAGATTTAGCGAGGTTCTCATGCCCAGTAACGCTATAAACGGATTTGGTTACTTTGGTAAGGTCCCGGCTCGCGGGGACTTTATTCAGAGTCATTTACCTAGCGATTTTGTCGCTGGCTGGAGCGAGTGGCTACAAGCTGTTATTGCAGTCAGCCGAGAGCAGTTAGGTGAACAATGGTTAGACCGTTACCTCACCAGCCCGATTTGGCATTTTGCTCTATCGCCAGGCGTATGTGGCGAGTCGGCCATGGCTGGCACGCTGATGCCAAGCGTAGATCAAGTGGGCCGGCATTTTTACTTCACCATGGCTAAACCTATAAGCCAGCCGCCAGTGAACGCTTGGCAGCAACGTGAGTGGAGTGAACTAAGTGAACAAAAAGTACTGAAGCTATTAGATGATGATACTGACGTAGTTCGCTGGGCAGAAAGCGTGGCAGACGTAGATTGGTTAGATGCTATCAAACCCGCTAATCGTTTAGTTAATCATGCCAAGCAAAGCCAGCAGTTAGTGTTGGAGAGCGAGCAGTTTATTAACCCCGAGCACCTATTACATCAGCAATTACGCAAGCGCTTAGATCGTTACTGCATATGGTGGACTGCCGGTTCAGAGTTTGTTCCAGAATGTAGTTTGGTGACCGAAAGCTTACCTCTTGTCAGTCAATTTTCAGCCATGTTAGATGGCCAATGGGAGCAATGGGGATGGTAGCTAGTTCAAGCTTGATGGATGGCTTTTTTGTGAGTTTTGCCCAAACCCATCCGGGCAAGGTAAGACCTTACAACGAAGACGCTGTGCTAGACATGCGAGAAGAAGGTGTTTGGGTCGTCGCCGACGGTATGGGCGGTCATGCGGCAGGTGATGTAGCCAGCCAAATGGTGATTGATGCGGTGAAGCAGTGCGTAGAGCAAACCCCTGCGGCGAGCTTAAGTATTGACTGCTTACGCAAAGCATTTCTACAAGCCAACCAACAAATTATAAATTATTCGCAGCAAAACTTAGACGGCAAAACCGCTGGTAGCACTGCCGTATTACTGCATGTACGCGATGGTTTTTATCACTGCTTATGGGTGGGCGATAGTCGTATTTACCTCATGCGTCACAACCATCTACAGCGTAAAACCCGGGACCATAGCCAAGTAATGGACATGGTAGAGCAAGGCTTAATTGCCGAATCAGAAGCGGAAGACCACCCGTTGTCTAACGTGATTACCCGCGCCATTGGTGTGAGTGATGAACTGACCGTTGACCAAAACTCTGGGCAGTTGCTACCGGGTGACCAATTTTTGTTGTGTTCCGACGGACTGACTAAAGAGCTGAACGATAGCGATTTAGCAATGTGCATGCAGGCAAAAAGTGTCTCTGATATTGGTTTAGCGCTGATGCATTCAGCGTTAGTGAAAGGCGCTAGTGATAACGTTACCTGTGTATTGGTAAAAGTAAGCCAAAGTGACGCAGATACCGAAGACGAACACTGTGACGACACTGTGCCGGTATTTTTTAATCGTCGCGCAGCGGTAAGGACTTAACAGCATGTTTCTAGAATTGACCGATATCGATTTTGAACAACTGGCTCAGCCGCTTTCAGATGAACAACCTTGTGGCGAAGATCCGCGTTTAGATGCTTCGCCTATGTCTACTTATTTCACGCTTAAAGATGTGCGCAACACTGCCCGTGCTGCCGAGCGTAATGCATTGGTGGATAACGAACCGCTACTGAGCTTTGCTAACGAATGGGATCCAATCGTTAATCAAGTTCCTGAGGTATTAGTAGAAAACTGCAAAGATCTAGAGCTGGCGGCTTGGCTTATTGAAGGTTTAGTGCGCCGTAAAGGTTTTAAAGGCCTACGCCAAGGCTTTGATATAGCTCGAACATTGATTGAAAACCACTGGGACAATTTATATCCAAGCCCCGATGAAGACGGTGTTGTGACCCGAGTGGCTCCACTTGTGGGGCTAAATGGCTACGATGGCGAAGGCACTTTATTAATGCCTATCGCCTGTGTGCCGCTGACCGATTTAATTGACGTACAGCCCTATTCATTATGGGAATTTGAGCAAGCCAGTGAAGTGGAGCGCTTAGAAGAGAAGAAGCGAACTCAACGTCATAACTCCGGTGCGGTGCGCTTAGAAGATATTACCAATACGGTAAAAGCCACTTCGGGTGCGTTTTTTGTTGAATTGCTGCAAGACATTGAACTGGCCAGCGAAGCTTACAAAAAGTTATCAGCCGCTATGGATGAAGCCGTTGGCGAACCCCAACCTAGCTCACATATTGTAAAGCGTTTAACCGATTGTATAGAAGCCGTGCGTTATTTAGCTGCAGACAAATTGTCGGCTGTAGAAGCACAGGCATCCATAGAAGAAATATTAGAAGAATCTGATGAACAGCCAAGCGACGCGGAAGCGGTTGCCGGGCCAAGTAATCAATTAAGGAATCGTGCAGATGCGATTCAGCAACTAGGCAAAATTGCCGAATTTTTTAAAGAAACCGAGCCTCACTCGCCAATGGCTTATGCCATTGAACAGGTGGTGCGTTGGAGTGGAATGAACTTGCCAGATCTATTGCAAGAGTTGATTTCCGACAACGATGCTCGTACGGGTTACTTCCGATTAACTGGTATTTCATCGGAATCACAGGACTAACGTGGTGCTTCGCGCTCTACGTGTTAATCAATAACAAGGAGATTGATATGGACAGTATCCACGGCAAGTTGTCTCGGGTACGCAAACCGAGAGTTCACATCACTTATGATGTAGAAACTGAAGGTGCTGCAGTTAAAAAGGAATTGCCTTTTGTAGTAGGCGTAATGGGTGATTTTGCAGGCGATAACACCGCTGCACTAAAACCGTTAAAAGACCGTCGTTTTATTCAAATCGACCGTGACAACTTTGATGATGTGCTTAAGCGCATGAATCCAAAGCTTGAGTTTCGTGTTGATAACAAGCTAGCCGATGATGACTCACAAATGTCAGTGTCGCTTGAATTTAGCTCGATGAAAGATTTCGACCCAGCTGCGGTAGTAAACCAAGTTGAACCATTACGTAAGTTAATGGATACCCGTAATAAATTACGCGACTTGATGACTAAGGTTGACCGCTCGGAAGACCTAGAAAACATCTTGGAAGAAGTATTAAACAATACTGATTCTCTGCAGAAGCTAAAAGGCGAGTTAGATAAAGAGCCTAGTGCGGAGGGTGCAGAATGAGCGTAGAAAGCCAAACTGCCCTAGACCCAAGTGTTGAGGAAGCCCAAGGTTCAATCTTGGAGCAAGCTATCGGCGCAACTAAGCAAACGGATAGCTCGCGTTCAGCAGAGCTGATCCGCACGCTAGCCGATGAAGCACTTAAAGGAACTGTAAGCTGGAATAAAAACCTTACGGTGACTTTTAGAGAAGCTATTGCCGGTATCGATGAACTGATTTCTACACAGCTAGCTGAAGTTATGCACCATGAAAGTTTCCAAAAATTGGAAGGTTCTTGGCGTGGGCTTAACTACTTGGTCATGAATTCAGAAACCAGCCAAACGCTTAAAATTCGCGTACTAAGCATGAGCAAGAAAGAATTGCACAAAGACTTAAGTAAAGCGGTTGAGTTTGACCAGAGCCAAATCTTTAAAAAGGTTTATGAGTCTGAATTTGGTACGCCAGGTGGCGAACCTTATGGCGCATTGGTAGGTGATTACGAATTTACTAATCACCCTGAAGATATTGAGTCACTAAGCTTAATGTCTAATGTAGCTGCTGCTGGTTTTGCACCGTTCTTATCTGCGTCTTCACCTGCATTGTTTGGTTTTGATAACTGGACAGAGCTAACCAAGCCGCGTGATTTAGAGAAAGTGTTTGAATCTCTTGAGTACACTAAATGGCGTTCGTTCCGTGAAAGTGAAGATTCACGTTTTGTTACCTTAGCAATGCCTCGTGTATTGGCGCGTTTACCTTATGGTGAATCAACCACGCCAATTGAAGAGTTCAACTACGAAGAATTCCAAGTTGATCCTAAAACTGGCATGTCTAAAACCACTGAGCATGACGAATACTGTTGGATGAATGCTTCTTACGTACTAGGTGTACGTATGACAGAAGCCTTTGCTAAATACGGTTTCTGTACGGCAATTCGTGGGGCAGAAGGTGGCGGTAAAGTTGAAAACTTACCATCGCACTTGTTTGTGTCTGATGATGGTGACCCAGATCTTAAGTGTCCTACCGAAATTGGTATTACCGATCGTCGCGAAGCTGAACTAAGCAAACTAGGCTTCTTGCCGCTTTGTCACTACAAAAATACTGACTACGCAGTGTTCTTTGGTTCGCAAACTTGTCAGAAACCTAAGAAGTATGACAACCCAGATGCAACGGCTAACGCAGCCATCTCGTCTCGCCTACCTTACATGATGGCCACTTCTCGTTTTGCTCATTACCTAAAAGTAATGGCGCGCGACAAGATTGGTAGCTTTATGGAAGCTGAAGACGTAGAGACTTGGTTAAACCGTTGGATATTAACCTTTGTTAATGCTTCTGAGGGTGGTGGCCAAGAGATTCGTGCTAAGTACCCACTGGCTGATGCAAAAGTGCAAGTGAAAGAAATTCCTGGTGCACCTGGTTCGTACAACGCGGTTGCGTGGTTACGCCCATGGTTACAAATGGAAGAGCTAACTACTTCATTGCGCTTAGTTGCAAAAATTCCAGAAATTGGTGGCTAAATAGATGGCGGGTCGCAAGGCCCGCTAATTTCTTATGACGATGACTCAAACTTTACCACCACTGAGTTTTGTGGACAGCCAAAGCCTGCATCAAGTTGAGACTGATACTCAACATGTTGATGTGGATTGGTGTGCCCAGAGCCAAGTGGTAGATAAGTTTCTAGCGGCAGAAGACGCCTACTTAGCGCTACGCATATGGTTAGAACGTGATAATCAGCAATACAACACCGCTTGGACAGCTGAAACCTTAAGGCCGATATTGCTGCGCGCCATTCGCGATATTGATGAACGTTTAAACGACCAAGTTAATGCAATTATTCATCATGATCGCTTTCAGCAATTAGAAGCAAGTTGGCGCGGGGTTAAGTACCTCACCGACAATGCGGGCACTCAAGATCATAGCTTAGTGACTAAGGTTAAGCTGATCAGCATTAACTGGCGTGAGCTCTGTAGAGACGTATCTCGCGCGATTGAGTTTGACCAAAGTGAACTGTTCAAACTTATCTATACCAATGAATTCAATATGCCGGGGGGAGAGCCTTTCGGCATGATCGTGGGCGATTACGCCATCAGCCATAAAGCCAAGCCGGGTATGCCCACCAATGACATTGAAGCGCTCCGCGCAATTAGTCATGCCGCTGCGGCAGCTTTTGCACCTTTTGTCACGGGGGCTGCACCCTCAATGTTTGGGGTGGATTTCTTTAGCGAGTTGGCGTCGGTCAGCGATATCAGTGCGCAGTTTTCTCAAGCCGAATACCTTAACTGGCGTAAATTACGCAGCCAAGAAGACTCACGCTTTTTGGGTATTACCGCACCCAATATTTTAATGCGCGAACCTTATCAGCAAGATGGTCGCCGCCAAGAAGGCTTCATGTTTGTAGAGCAAGTAAACGATGCCGAAGGCGATTACTTGTGGGGCAATGCAGCCTATGGCGTTGCCACTGTCGCATTGCGCGCGTTTAAAGAATCCGGTTGGTTTAGCCAAATACGTGGCTTACAACCAGGCCAATACAAACATGGTTTGCTGTTTGATTTGCCTAGCTCGCGTTTTAAGTTGTCTCGGCATATTCGCTCAGCCAAACCCTCAGTAAATTTACAAGTCGGCGACCGTTTAGAAAAACAGTTATCTGACAGTGGTTTTATTCCTGTTTCTACCGTGCCGCATACCGAACATTTGGTGTTGTATAGCAATGCTTCAGTAAATTTACCGAAACATTACGACAGCTTGTCGGTGACGGTAAATGCGCGTTTATCGTCAATGCTGCAGTACGTTATGTGTGTTTCACGCTTTGCTCATTATTTAAAAGTGATGGGGCGTGATCGGGTGGGCTCTTTTGAAAATGCCGATTCGATAGAACGCGACTTACAATCTTGGTTGCGCAGTTACACCACCGCATCCGATGAAGCCTCTGATGAAATTAGAGCGCGCTACCCCTTAAACGAAGCCAATATTCAAGTGAAGGAACAATCCGGCAAGCCGGGCCATTACTACTCGATTATTCATTTACGTCCGCACTTTCAGCTAGACCAAATGATCTCAAGTATTCGCCTGATAACCGAGTTATCTCCAAGCTATAAACAAGCAGGATAAACAGATGCAACAACAAATTAAGCAGTTGATTCAAGTAGGACAATTAAGCGAAGCGATTGCCGCTACCATCGCGCATTTAAAGGTTAAACCTAAAGATTTAGAAGCGCGCAGCAGCTTTATTGAGTTGTTATGTATTGACGGTCAGCTAGAGAGAGCAGATCAGCAGTTAGATTTGCTGGTAAAGCAGCACCCAGAATGTGTACCAGGCGCGCTTAATATGCGTCAAATCGTGCACGCTGCACAATCTCGAGTAGATTTTGCCAATGGCGGCGATACCGCCACCTTAACCAGTGGTGCAAAACAAAGCCTTACTCCTTTGGTAGAGCTGCGTTTAGCCTTGTTGAATCAAGATAAACCAGAGCTTGAAAGAACAGCTCAGCAATTGGAAGCCCTGCGCGAGAACGCGCCGCTAGATATCAATGAAAAAAGCTGCGACGAGTTGCGCGATATAGATGACAGCTTAGCGGGTTACCTGGAAGCCTTTGGTTCTAATGGTTTGTATTACTTGGTGCCGTTCTCTGAAGTGACGTGGTTAAAACTATTGCCTGCCAATAACTTGTTTGAGCACATTTGGCGTCGTGCAGAAATCGACATTAAAGACGGCCCAACCGGCGAAGTATTTATCCCAATGACCTACCTAGCCAGCGAAACTGATGCTGAGAAACTAGGCCGTGAGACCGATTGGCAGCCATTGCTAGATAGTGAGTTTTACCAAGGCCGTGGCCAAAAGCTATGGCTGGTTAATGATGGCGCACTAACTTTATCGCAGCTGGAATCATTTACTGAAACCAAACAAGTTGAGACCGCCGAATAATGAGCGCAGTTCAACCGGCCTTACAACTCTCATTGCTTGATCGATTGAGCAATACCTTGGATGAGGATATTAACTCAACCAACGTGTATTCCAATTATGGTCGTCAGGCATATCGACGCAGTATCCGTCGAGATTTGGAAGCCTTGTTGAACGCCAAATTGCATTGGCATACCTGGCCCGAATGGTACGGCGAGTTGGATCTTTCTTTGTTTAGCTATGGCTTACCAGATTTTTCATCAATGCCGTTAAGTAGCCAAGATGGTCGCGACAAGTTGTGCCAAATTGTTGAGCAAACCATTCGTAAATTTGAGCCTCGTTTTATCGATTTGTCGGTGACCACAGTGAGTGAAGAGCAACCCTTAGACAGGGTAATGCGATTACGGATCCATGCCTTATGCCATGCCGATCCCGAGCCTGAAGAAATGACCTTTGATTCAGAAGTAGAGCCCCTAAGTCTTGGCATCAAGATAGTTGAGTAGAGCATGAGCGACGAGTTATTAAAGTACTACAATCGAGAGCTAGCGTATCTGCGCCATATGGGAGCAGAGTTTGCCGAGCGTTACCCAAAAGTGGCTGGGCGCTTACGCATGAGCGAAGAAAATGTAGAAGATCCACATGTCTCTCGTTTGTTAGAAGGTGTCTCGCTGCTCACCGCTCAAGTTAGGCAGAAGTTAGACGATAGTTTTCCTGAGTTAACCGAAGCCTTGCTAGGTCAGCTTTACCCTGATTATCACGCGCCTATTCCGTCGATGTCAGTGATTAAAATGAGTACGCAAAACGTCACCGACTATAGCTTGATGATCCCTAAAGGTACTGAATTAGAAACCCAGGTTCCTGGATACAAAAATTGCCGTTTTAATACCTGTTACGACACTCAAATGTGGCCAGTTGAAGTGACTCAAGCCAAATTTGAAGGGGCGCCGTTTAAAGCCCCGCGACCTAACTTTCAAAAGAACGCCTCTGCGGTAATAAAGCTGCGTTTGAGTTGTGAATTTGATGACGTCGCGTTTAGTGACTTAGGTGTCGATAAATTACGTTTTTATATTCATGGTCAGTCGCAATTAAGTTATCAGCTATACCAACTGATATTTCAATCCAGTGTTGGAATGGCGTTTGCGGCGCCGGGCAGTTTAACTGCCACTCAATATCTACAAGCACGGCATATTAGTGCGGTAGGTTTTGGCGACGATGAAAAAGTAGTGCCCTATGACCAGCGTACTTTTAATGGTTATCGCTTGCTGGTTGAGCACTTTCTCTGCCCAGAAAAATTCATGTTCTTTGAGCTACAAGATCTAGACCCAAGTTGGTTTGGTGAACAACATGAAGTGGACTTATACATCTATCTGGATTCTGACTCAGACATTCTGGCTAAACAATTAACCGCCGACAACATTATGCTGGGCTGTGTGCCAGTGATTAACTTGTTTGAAGACGAGTTAGAGCCCTTACGTTTAGACCCTGCACGTTTTGAGCACCGTTTGGTGCCGCGTTATCGTGATGCTGATATCTCTGAAGTCGTGAGAGTGACGGAGGTTGAAGCCTTTGACCAACACGACAATAGTGTGGATGTTACGCCGTTTTATGGCAGCCAACTACCGCACTACCCGCAAGCTGGAAACCTATTCTGGACCTTACGCCGAGAGCTCAACAAATGGGCGGGTGGACATGATGAGCCAGGCGTAGAAAGTTATTTAGCAGTGGTTGATGGTAACGCTAAGCCGCTGGATATAGATGAGCACGACCAATGGCTAGTATCGGCCAAAGCCTTATGCAGCAACCGTAATTTACCGGCGCGTTTACCGTTTGGTGGCGGTCAACCTTCAATTTTGGTTCCGAGCAGAGCTGACTCACTAAAAAATGTACGTTGTTTACTGCCGTTTAGTGAACCTATCCGCCCTGCGATGTTTGATGCATCTCGTTGGCAATTGGCTAGCCATTTAACGCTGAATCACTTTAGCCAACCTAATGCGGTAAAACTGTTGCAAGAGTTACTGCAACTCTATGATTTTAAACAATCACCACAAACCAAAGTGCTGATTGAAGCCATTGCGAAAGTGAATATTGAACGCGCCACTGCACGGGTTGTGCAAAATGGTCGAGTAGGTTTTTGCCATGGTTCAGACATTATTCTGGAATTTGTTAATCAAGATCTCTCTGGTATTAACCTGTTTTTCTTTGGCAATGTATTGGCGCACTTCTTTGCGCAGTACACCACGATTAATAGCTTTACTCGTCTGTCGATTAAATTGCTAGGTGATAGCAATGTATTGCACCGCTGGCCAGCAATGGCCGGTGACAAGGAGCTGATATGAGGCTCCTTGGCACTGTAGTCAGCAGCAAAGTGCTAGCTTTCAACGCAGTTTATACAAGGCGGCTTAAGCACTGATATGAAGTTATTTGATACCTTAAACAGCGGTAGCGAGCAAGATTTCCACCATAGCGTAGTGGCGATTCAAGCGAGTCGTGGCGCGCAGCATAGTGGTGTTGGCTCAGACACCTTGCCAAAGCATGAAGCGTTGCGCTTTAAGGTGCCGCAAAACTTAGGTTTTCCTGGTAAAGCTTTAGAGCGCGTAGATGTTCCTCATACGGCTGAGCAGCCTTACGAGGTATACGTTAATTTCTTTGGTTTAACTGGGCCAAGTGGCGTAATGCCAAGGCATTACAGCGAATGGGTGATGGATCGCTGTAAGCAAAAAGATGAATCAATGCGTGATTTCTTAGACATTTTTCATCATCGATTGATTTCGCTGTATCACCGCGCTTGGGAAAAGTACCAATTTCCACTGCAGTACCAGCGTCAGCTACAAACCGATAAGAAAGACCCAATTTCTATGGCCTTGCATTCTTTGGCTGGCACCTCTGATCACACCCAACAGTTTTTGGGTGGTTTGTTTGCGCAGTCAATTCGTAGTGCTCAAGGTTTAAAACAAATTGTAGAAGCGCTGTCTGGCTGCAAGGTAGTGATAAATGAGCGTTTAGGCCAGTGGTTGGCGCTTACCGAAGAAGAACAAAGCAGCTTAGCTAGCCGCGTAAACCCTG
This sequence comes from Agarivorans sp. 2_MG-2023, assembly GCF_030548085.1. Classification (NCBI taxonomy): domain Bacteria; kingdom Pseudomonadati; phylum Pseudomonadota; class Gammaproteobacteria; order Alteromonadales; family Alteromonadaceae; genus Agarivorans; species Agarivorans sp. 2_MG-2023. The sequence continues at coordinate 136,933 of NZ_JAUORQ010000007.1, read as the reverse complement.
AAGGGCAACATGCTCAGCTTGGACGCAGCGCCACCTTGGGTAGCAAGGTATGGGATGTAGGTTCTGCCCTTGAGATTGAAATTCATGCCGCCAACCAGTTGCGGGCTCAGCAATTATTGCCGGGCAGTAAAACATTAACACTATTACAAAAAACAGTAGCCGAATACCTACCTGCACATGTGCGACCGCGTTGGAGCTTAATGGCTCGTTATCGCGATATGCCTAGTTCGCGTTTAGGTAAAAGCGGCTTGGGCTTAGGCCAAGGTAGCGCGCTAACCATTAATAGTAAGCGTATGGACGAACAAACCAAAATCCCCATCGCGTAAACGATTTTGTTTAAAGGATTATAGGAAGTATAGATGTCGACAATGACTTTAAAATCAATGGTAGAGAAGCTATCACCAGCAGCTAAACAAAGTTTAGAAGCGGCAGCAGCTCTCTCTAATAGCCGTAGCCATTTTAGTGTAGAAATCCAACATTGGTTATTGGCCATGTGTGAAGGCCAAACCGAAGATTTAATGCTGGTGGCAGAACACTTCGGCGTAGATTTGGATGGCCTTACTAGCGATTTAAATCGTAATTTGGAGCGTGCTAAAACCGGTAATCAGCAAACTCCGGGCCTGTCACCGCAAATTGTTAGCTTGTTAAGTGCAGCTTGGATGGCGGCCACCATTGAATATGACAGCGGCAACATTGCCCCTATTCACATCATTCATGCTTTATTGAATGACGACACGCTTAGCTTCAATACTATGCATTTTCTAAAGCATTTGGAAAGTGTAGACCCGGCCCAGTTAGCGCAGGTTTGGCCAACGTTAAGCCAAAATGCTGAAGCGGCACCTGCCAACAAAGCTAGCGGTTCTGGCAAAACGCCAAACCTTGATCAATTTACTATCGACCTAACCGAGCAAGCACGTTCTGGCAAGTTAGACCCAATTTTAGGCCGTGACGAAGAAATCCGTCAGATGATTGATATTCTTACTCGTCGTCGCCAAAACAACCCGATCCTTACTGGTGAAGCGGGTGTGGGTAAAACAGCCGTTGTAGAGGGTTTAGCCCAGCGTATCGCCGATAATGACGTGCCAGAGTCGCTACAAAATGTGAAAATTCACGTGCTTGATTTAGCCCTGCTACAAGCTGGCGCAGGCATGAAAGGCGAATTCGAAAATCGTCTAAAAGCGGTGATTAGCGAAGTAAAAAGTTCTGCTACTCCAATTGTGGTGTTTATCGATGAAGCCCACACATTGATTGGTAGTGGCGGGCAGGCAGGCCAAAACGACGCTGCTAATATTCTTAAGCCGGCGTTAGCGCGTGGCGAGCTGCGCACCATTGCTGCGACTACATGGGCAGAGTACAAAAAGTATTTCGAAAAAGATGCTGCCTTAACCCGCCGTTTCCAAGTGGTAAAAGTAGAAGAGCCTAGCGAAGACAAAGCAATTGTTATGTTGCGTGGTTTATTGCCAGTAATGGAAAAACACCATCGCGTAGCGATTAGCGACCAAGCCTTACAAGCCGCGGTGCGTTTATCAAGCCGTTACATTAATGGTCGTCAACTGCCAGATAAAGCTGTGGCATTGTTAGATACCGCTTGTGCGCGTGTAGCAATGAGCCAAGCTTCTACGCCAGCTCAAGTAGAGCGTTTACAACGTAAGCAGCAGCAACTTACTGCGCAAATTGAGCAGCTTGAACGTGAGCAACTAACCGGCTCAGAGCACCAAGAGTTATTAAGCCAGCTAAATGCAGAATTAGTGGACACTAATACCGCCTTTGAGCAAGCCGAAAGCACTTGGCGTGACGAGCAAGGCATGGTGCTACAAGCCAAGCAACATTCTGATGCCATTTTAAACACCGAAGAACAGCAAGAAGACGATACTCGTGAGCAACTGATTGAGCTGAAAGCGAACTTAGCTGAAGTGGCTCAGCCAATGGTTTTTCTAGAAGTTGACGAAGTATTAGTGGCTGAAGTTATCGCCGATTGGACGGGGATTCCTTTAGGGCGCATGCAGTCGGACGAAGTGGAAACCATTCTTAGCCTACCGCAAAAAATGGGCGAGCGAATTGTTGGTCAAGATCACGCCTTAGAGCTGATTAGTAAAGTAGTGCAAACCGCGCGCGCGCAGTTAAGTGATGAGCGTAAACCTAATGGTGTGTTTTTACTTACCGGCCCAAGTGGTACTGGTAAAACCGAAACGGCGCTTACCTTAGCCGAACAAGTGTATGGCAGTGAAGATAACCTAACGGTTATTAACATGTCGGAGTTTAAAGAAGAGCACAAAGTATCTCTTTTAGTGGGCTCACCTCCGGGATACGTAGGTTATGGCGAAGGTGGAGTGCTGACCGAAGCAGTGCGCCGCAAGCCATACAGTGTAGTACTACTTGATGAAATGGAAAAAGCCCATCCAGGCGTGCAAGACGTGTTTTATCAAGTGTTTGATAAAGGCACCATCAAAGATGGCGAAGGTCGAGACATCGACTTCAAAAACACCATCATCATTATGACTTCAAATGTGGGAACCGAAACCACCACTGCCTTGTTTGAGGATGAAGAAACCGCCCCTGACATTGAAGGTTTAAAGCAAGCCTTAAGTGATGATTTGCTCGCCGTGTTTAAGCCTGCCTTTATTGGCCGCCTAAACCTGATCCCCTTTGTGCCGCTTAATCGCGACACCCTCAACCAAATCGTTCGCCTACAGCTAAGTCGAGTAGAGCAGCGTTTTGCACGTAATTACCAAGCTGAATTGAGTTTTTCAGAGGACGTGGTTGAGCATTTAAATGCCCAATCGCAAAACGCAGATGTGGGGGCTCGGGCAATCCAGAATAATATCCAGAATGAATTGTTACCAATAATTTCGAATGTGGTGTTGGAAACAATATCTCAGCGTAAAGATATACAGAAAATAAGCGTTGATATGGTAGATGACACTTATTCTGTTGAAATGTTGTAATTAGTGTTTCTTCTATTGATCTAAATATCTATAATGTGGCTCTTACCATGTTTATGGTTGTCATTTTATTTGTTTATGTGTTTATCACTTTTATTAAAATTTGATGACTGTAATAAAGAATTTGCGCGTTTTTAAAATCGACGCATTTGAAAACTAACCCATTAGGGTGAATTTTATTTAATTAGCTAAAGGAAATTAGCATGCAAGCGAATACTTATTTGAAGTACGGCGATATCAAAGGTGAAGCGACAGCTGAACAGTACAAAGACATGATTACTCTACTAGCAGTAGATTGGTCTGTTGCTCGTGAGATTTCTTCTCACACTGGTACTGCTCAAGATCGTGAAGCTAGCTCTACACGTCTTTGTGATATCACTATTTCAAAACTGCAAGATAAAGCTTCTCCTGATCTTTTCAAAGAAGCCACTATCGGTAAAGGTAAACCAGCGGTTTTCCATATTACTAAGCAAGGCGAGAAAATCGAAGAAATCATGAAAATTGAACTAACTGACGCTATGGTTTCTAGCTACTCAGTATCAATTCAAGATGACCGTCCAGTAGAAAACATCACTATTTCTTACACAGAAATGATGATGACAGTTACTCCTACTGATGACCAAGGTAACGTTCAAGCTCCGCTTGTTTACGGTTACAGCGGTGTTAAAGGCCAACAAATGTAATTGGCTTTCTGCGGGGTGGCTTGCCATCCCGCTTTTTTTGTTTAAATAGTGTGAACATGAAGCATATGGAAAAGGCAAGTCAAAGTAAGAATATCATCCAAATAGAAACTCCTTTGGGTAAAGATGTTCTTCATCTTACTCAGTTTGATATTCAGGAAGGTATTTCTGCGCCTTTCTTAATTAATGTTTCTTGTTATACAAATGGGCAAGTAATTGCTGAAGAAGACGTTATTGGAAAGCCGGTTACCATTAATTTAGATTATCTAAAAGGTAAATCGACTGTTACCCGTTTTTTTAATGGCGTTGTGGCAAGTGTGACCTCTTTAGGGAGCCGTGTGCCCAGTGAAGCTGATGGTGAGAAATTTCAAGATTATCAGCTACAAATTGTCTCTCATTTACACTTTTTAAAGCAACGCACCAACTGCCGAATTTTTCAGAACTTAAGTGCTGATGAAATCGTTAAAAAGGTATTGGCAGAACACGGTGTGCAAGTTAAAAGTGAGCTTAAAACGAGCTATCCAACTCTAGGCTTTAAGGTTCAATACAACGAAAGTGATTTTGCCTTTGTTCACCGTTTGTTAGAAGAAGTGGGTATTTTCTACTTCATCGAACATACCAAGGCAAATCATAGCGTGGTATTGGCTGATGCCTTAAGTGCCTATCGTGAAGCCGATGAAAGCAAAGTGGCCTTCACCACGGGATCATTATCCGAGTCTCACGTATTTTCTTGGAGCGGTAACCTTAATATTACGCCAGGTCGGGTAAGTAAAGGGGGGTTTGATTTTGTAAAACCGAGTGCTAAACCTAAGGGTGAGCATCAAAATACCGCCTTAGCCAAGCAGCAGAAAAGTGCTGAAGTATTTGAATACTACGCAGGCTCAGAGTTTAATCCACAGTTACAAACATCGGCTAACGTTGCGTTAGAAGCAATGCAGCGTGATGCGCTTATTTGCAGCGGCGGTAGTACCTGCGCCACCTTTACCGCTGGCCAATATTTTAGCTTTAAGTCGCATGAAGATCCGGCTCAAGTGAATAAAACTTACTTGATCACTCAATTGTCTTTGAGTGTCGCTATTGCTAGTCAAACTGGTGCGGCTAAAAATAGTGGTCAAGTATTGCACAATCAGTTTTCTTGTATTCCCTCAGATGTGTTGTTTAGACCTTCCCAAGCCACTGCCCGGCCGGTGATTCATGGCGCCCAAACGGCTTTGGTAACGGGAGACCCTGGCGAAGAAATCCATGTCGATAAATATGGTCGCATTAAGGTGTTGTTCCATTGGGACCGCGAAGGTAAATCAGACGGCAACAGCTCTTGTTGGATCCGTGTTTCACAAAGTTGGGCCGGTAGCCGCTATGGCGCGTTTTTCTTACCGCGAGTAGGCCAAGAAGTATTGGTAAGCTTTTTAGAAGGCGACCCGGATCAGCCAGTCATTACTGGCGCGTTGTATAACGGCGACCAGATGCCGCCGTACGGTTTACCGAGCAAAAAATCTCAATCTGGCATCAAAACGCGCTCTACCAAAGGCGGTGGAGACAGTAACTTTAACGAAATTCGTTTTGACGACGATACCGGGAAAGAGTTGCTGTATATGCAGGCCGAGAAGGATCTGCAAACCGAGATTAAGCAAAACCAGTCGGAAAAAATTGGTAAAGACCTTAGCGTAGAAGTGGCTGAGAACCAGTCTGAAAAAGTGGGTAAAAACCTAGTGATTGATGTAGGCAAAAACATCGATTTAGTGGCTGGTAGCAATATCACCATTAAAGCAGGAGGCGCGTCTATAACGCTTTCTAGCGGTGGCAGTATCGATATCAAAGGCACCTCTATTTCTATTAATGGCACGTCTATCGCGCTAAAAGCGCCAGCTATTTCACTTAATTAGGAACGGTAATGGGTAAGCCAGTAGCAATGCTTGGGTCATTTCACGTGTGTCCTAAAGTTCAGAATAAGGTGCCACATGTGGGCGGCCCAGTAGTGGGTGGAAATGGCACGGTGACCGCTGGCGGTATGCCAGTGGCTTGTGTTGGTGACAAACTGGTGTGTATTGGTCCGCCGGACACTATTTCAGCTGGCTCTTCATCGGTAACGGTGGGCGGCAAAGCTGTGGCTCGTTTAGGTGATTCCACCTCACATGGTGGCAAAATTGTTGTGGGTAATCCTACTGTGTTAATAGGTTAAGCGGTGAACCTACAGCTTAATATCGATGCGCTATTGCTCGGAAAACACCATCAACTTGACGATATTTTGGGGCTAAGCGAACAAGTGCTTGAGCCACAACTGCGGGTGAGTGATGAACACTGCTTGCGTCATTTTAGTTTTTCAGAAGATGTCGTTAAGCGCATTGAAAATTTTGATTTTAGCGCGGACGCGGTATTTGTTCTGTTGCCAGAGGCTCCGTTAGAAGAAGCCAAAGGTGAGGCTTATCAAGCGCTGTTAGCGTTAGCGCCAGCCTTGGAGCAAGCCACTAAAGTGTATTTGTTTCCTTATGGGCGAAGCGCTATGCAGTTGGCGCTTCGGCAAGCTTTGAAGCTGTTCGAGCAACAAACAATTAGCACGATTCAGCTAGTCGCGTATCACCAAGACGAACGCTTGCAAGCAAATGCTGCCGAGAGTGAGTCGCCGAGTGTGGCCAGCCAGTGTTTTATTGCTGCTAGCCTTCAACCGGCTAAAAAAGGATTTACGATCCCATGGGCGAGCTACGAGGTACAAACGCCCGACAAGAGTGTTGAAGCCACGGTCAGCGCACTTATTCAACGCTATCGACAACAGTGCGGCGAAAGCTTAACGCAATGTTATTTACCCAGCGCATTAAATACTGAATTAATGGATGCATGGCTAAATGCTTATCAGCAGTTCCAAGACTGCGTCGGTTCGCGTAGCCAAGTTGTTTTTGCCGACGCCCGCGTTGGCGATTTGGGTGTATGTAGCGGTTTGTACAATTTGTGTCACTTATTTATGCATTACCAGCGAGAGAAGCATGCTGGTGTGAGTTTTCAATTAGATATTTCTGATAAGACCTACCGCAGCGCAATGATGCTGGCTTGGGTCGCTTAGTGGTGTAGAGCAGCAGTATGGATGGAACCCAAAAACAAGTAGTTAAAGGGATAGACGGCTACGCCTATGAGTTTTTCTCTGGCACTAAGCGCTCTTCAATCGCTCCGGCTTTTAACGACTCAAATGCAGCCGATAGCTTTTTAGCTAACTTTGGCGGCGTAGCCGATGCGAACGGTAAAGGATTACAACGATTATATAATTTAGTGTCTAATCAAAAAAACGGTGACCGACACCAACAATTGATTAGTGCATTGCTTAATGGCGAGGTGTGGTTTTATGCTCAAAAAGAGCAGCAACTGCCTAGCCATAACCCCTCTTCGAGACCCTCCCGAAGTTCATCCGTCCTGAATGAACCCAAAGCTTCGGGAGGGCGCTCGAAGACCCAAAGTAACGGTAAAGATAAACACAGTGACGACGCGGTAGAGCAAGCGGTAGACCACCAGGATACTCAAACCTGTGGCGACCCAGTAGTAATGAGCAGCGGCGAAGAAGTACTGGAGCTAGAAGATGTTTGTTTAAGCGGTCATGTCGCTCTGCGTTGGCAGCGTTGTTATCGCTCAAGCTTGTCTCATATCAATGAGGGGATGGGAGTAGGTTGGCGCCACAACTTTCATTATTCTCTAGAAGAGCAAACCGGTGAACAAGCCGGTTGGTTATTTACCGATGCCTTGGGTCATCAGCAATTTTTCCCTTATGTTGCCCTTGGCGGCAAAAGTAGCCAGCTAAAATCTGGCGTAGTGCTGCAGCATCAAACTGACGAAATCACTATTAGCGGTAGCGACGGCAAATTGCTGCGATTTACCAAAGATCAGCAGCATTGGTTATTAAGCAAAATGTCTGAGGGTGTAGATACCACTTACCGCTTGCGTTATTCAGCGGCGCAGCGCTTAACCAGTGTTGAGGTGAATCACAGCCAGCAATTGTTCTTACGCTACGACTTAGAAGGCCGATTGGTGGAAGCGCGTAGCAGTAAAGCAACGGATGCGCAGATTTACGCCAGTTACGCGTATGATGATGACAATCAGTTAGTTAGCGCCACCAATCGTTTAAACCAACAAGAGCAATACCGTTACCAGCAAGGCTTGTTAATTCAACGTACCCGCGCATCAGGTTTTTCACATTATTTTCGTTGGAATGGCTCAAACCAGCATGCTCGATGTATAGAGCAGTGGGGCGATAACGAGCATTATCACTATCGCTTTGAATATGAGCTTGAGCAGGGTATTAGCCGCAGCTTCGACAGTTTTAATCATTGCTGGAGTTACTTGCACAATCCTCAGGGGCAAATCCTTAAGAAAACTGCACCCGACGGCGCAAGCTGGCAATATGAATATGATGAGCTGCAACGAAAAGTGGCAGAGGTAGACCCAAACGGCTCCACTCGTCGTTTTCATTACAACAGCGTAGGCCAGTTGGATGCAGAGCAACATCCCAACAAAAGCCTTACCCGTTACCACTATAACCGTTTGGGTTTTATCTCTCAGATTGATTATGCCGACGGTTCAAACCTTAAGCGTGAATTTAATAGCCTTGGCTTATTAACTCAGGAAACTGACGTACAGGGTGTAGTAACGCATTATCGTTACGATGCACAAAGCCGCTTAGTGAATAAGTCGGCCAGCAACCAAGTTACGCAAACGTACTGGTGGAACGAACAGGGTTTACTCAGTGCCAAGCAAGAAGGTAAAGCGTTAACACGTTATAGCTATAACGCGATTGGTGAATGCAATGGCCAAGTTGATGTAAACGGTTGGGTAAGCCAGTTCGAACGCGATGCACAAGGCAATGTGATTAGTGTTGTGGGTTATCATCAAGATTCACCAGAAAATAAGCAACAGCGCAAGTATGCTTATGACGATGCAGGGCGCGTTAGCTGCGTTACCGACCCATTGGGCCGCAGCACCAGTTTTGAATACGAGGGTTTATCGCAGCCCAGTAAACAGATAAACGCTGACGGCTCTTGGTTGGCATTTAGTTATGACAAAGAGCGTAACCTTACCAGCATTGAACGTAGTGACGGCCAAACTTACCAACTGGAATATGACAGCTGCGAACGGATTAACAAAACCATTGGTTTTGATGGGCGTGAACAAGCTTACCAATACAATTTGGTTGGCCAACTTACCCAAGTCGCTGAAAACAGCGAGCGCCTGGTTCAATTAAAGCGCAATGCCATCGGCCAAGTGATAGAGCAGCGCAGCACCGGTAGCGACGGTATTAGCCTCATCAATAGTTTTGCCTATGATATTAACGGCCGTACAGCGTCTGCCAATAACGCTGCTCGAAAGAGCCGTTTTAGCTATTTTGCTAATGGGCAGTTACAAGAACACTGGCAAGATAATTGGCAAACCTTGCACCAGCTAAATACGCAGGGCTTACGTAGCCACACCACCTTATCCGACGGTGGCGAACTGAGTTACCACTACGATGAGCAAGGCCGATTAACCGAGCTTAAGTTTAACCAGCAAGCCATTGTGCAACGCCACTTTACCGATGCGGGCGAAGAGGCGGGGCGCCATTTAAGCAATAGCCATCAGCTACATAACGAATACGATCCGCAAGGCCGCTTGCTTAAGCAGCAATGGATAACAGAAACAGGCCAAGGCGACGCTGCCAGTATAGCGCGTGACTATCGCTTTGATGCGGGCGACCAGCTTATCGGTGTAAACGACAGCGAGCTAGGCAGTAAAAATTATGCTTACGATGCACTGAGCCAGCTGAGTAAAGCTAGCAGCTTAAGTGAAAGCAACCAGCAGTTTGAGTTTGATAGCTTTGCCAACCCAAAACAAGCTGAGCGGGTGGGCGATAAACTGATTAGCGTTAATGAGCGCAGTTATCGATACGACCGCTATGGCAACCAAGTAAGCGCCAGCCAAGCCAAGGCTCGCCAACAGCGAGTATTTAATGGCTTAAATCAATTGGTAAGCATTAGCCAAGCAGGCAGCAATACCCTTTACCAATACGATGCTTTGGGTCGCCGCGCCAGCAAAACTACCGCCGCAGGCAAAGTAGATTACTTGTGGGAAGGCCAAACGCTAATCGGTGAACACAGCCAAGGCCAGTTCACTTGGTACGTATACGAGCCAAATAGCCACCGCCCACTGGCGATGATTAAACAGGGCCAGGTTTACCACTACCACTTAGACCACATCGGCACGCCCATTCGTTTAAGTGACGAGCAAGGCAACATAGTGTGGCAAGCCCACTACCAAGCCTATGGCGCGATTGAACAACTCAGCATCAACGAAATAGACAACCCACTACGTTTTCAAGGCCAGTATTTTGATGATGAAAGCGGCTTGCACTACAACTTTCATCGCTACTACTGCCCGCAGCAGGGCAGGTATATACAGCAAGACCCAATTGAACTGCTCGGCGGCTTAAACCTTTACCAATACACGCCAAGCCCGACTAATTGGGTAGATCCGTTGGGCTTGTGTAAAGAAGATGGAGCACCGCTGTTAGCTGGCTTACCGCTATTAGCACCAGCGGCACAACCACTAGCATCATCTGGCTCCCAAGTATTAGGGCAATACGTTGGTCGTCAGGCTGCTAATCAATCTGTTTACGCCGTAGCTAGTTCTTCGCCGCTGAGGGGTTTAATACCAAAACCTCCTTGGGCTTTGTTGTTTTATTCGGCTGAAGTAGGAGCCGGTTCAGACGACGTTGATGGCTTCATTCAAAAACAAGCCGCACAAGATGAGCTAGGGCATCGCACTTGGTTGGCCAATGGTGGTGATGGTAGTATTGACGAGTGGAAATCGCAGGGCAGGCCATCTGAGACAAGTGACAAAGAAATACCCGATGTTGTATTTGAAGGTGGAAGTACGTATTCAGAAAGATTGAAACAAACTCCAGTAAATGGAACGTGGACTGGTGAAAGGGGTGAGTCTACTTTCAATCATATAGACCCAGAAGTTAACGCACTGACAGATAACAAAGGCGTAGCTTATAAGAACGCTTACCCAAATTTTAATCCTTTTTCGTCTGGAACTGTCGAAATTGATATGACTACATCTAGAGATAAGAACTTTAGGCGAGCTGATAAGGCTCTTGCTGAGAAGAAAGGTGTCTCACCAGCCGAGGTGAGAAACTGGAGAAGGGAAAGTAAATATACTTGGCATGAGGTTGAAGATTTAACAACCATGGAATTGGTTCATACTGACCTAAATGGTAAATTCGGCCATATGGGTGGTATTGGAGAGTTAGAGCGAGGAAAACAGCGGAGTGAATAATGAATGTAAACGATGAGCTATTTGGATGTTTAGAATACGATGACTCTTGGATTGGTGCTGTTTCGTTACCTTTTTTTTCTGAAGTTAGGCAAGCCGAACTTGTAATTGAATGTTACGAAGGTGAAGAAATAACAGAATTGCAAAAGCGGTCTTTTAGACATTTGCTGCTCGACCCAACCGCGCTGATGTCTGAAGTTAATGACAAAATTTTTGCTCACTACAAAGAGTCATATCAAGAGTACCGAACAAAATTTGGTATTGATGCTCGAGATGAGTTAGCTCCCGAAATAAACTCAACAGATGAAATGATTAGCATTATCGATCTTAAAACTGTGTTTCTTCCCCAGGCGTCTGAATCAAATATGTATTTGGGTATTATTTATACTTGTTCATGGGAGCCTGAATTAGGACTTGGAGTAAAAGTAGTAAATGGTTCAATTCAAGTTGGAACTCAAGATTTAGTCTTATAAATATAATAATTGGTTTACGGCTCTCTATAGATTTAGTTGTCATTATCACCTTCTCTACTGTTGCCAGTCAGCAAAGCTCAAAGCGTTCGTTCAATTTCCTTTGTATCAGGAACAGAATAAACGGGGGGCAGAGTCACTTTAAGCCCCTCTTTGCGCACAGGTAGCATTATCGTTGTAGTTAGCGAGAAGTCGTAATAAAAATATTTTAAATATAGCTTTGTACAAGGAACAACAATGGCTAAGTTACAAATCACTCAATCAGTCGGAATGGGTGGCACAAATAAACCCAACGATGTAAAAGCAGTACAAGCTGCTTTGAACCAAATACTGGGACAAATTCCACCGACTAAAAAGTTAGTGGTAGACGGAAAATTAGGCTCAAAGCCAGAAAATTCAAAAACTGTAGCTGCGATTAAAGTCTTTCAAAAGAAAGTCGTTGGCATGGTGCGCCCGGACGGCAAGATTGACGCGAATGGTCGAAGTCATCGTAAATTAAATGAAAAATTAGACTTAACCGCTTTAAAAAAGTACTCGTTACCAGTAATTGGAAATAGTGAGAAGCTTCTAGAGTCAGACTTTGAAGCTGTAGCAAAGGCCTTGAAATGTGAAGTTGCTGCAGTTAAAGCTGTAGCTGAAGTAGAAAGCTCCGGGGACGCCTTTTTCAGCAATGGCAAGCCGAAGATACTTTTCGAAGCTCATATCTTTTCCAAGCTAACCAAGCGAATTTTTGACACCAGTCACCCCGAAATATCTAGTCGAACGTGGAATAGAAGTTTATATGCTGGTGGTATTGCTGAATATAAGCGATTGGAGAAAGCCATTAAACTGAATTCAAACGCTGCTATACAAGCTGCTTCGTGGGGGCGGTTTCAGATTATGGGGTTCAATTACAAGTTAGCGGGTTTTTCAACTGCAGAGAGTTTTGTTTCTGCAATGTTCAGCTCAGAGCGGAAACAATTAGATGCGTTTGCATCTTTTGTCGAAAAATCTAACTTAACCAAGCATATTCAAACAAAAGATTGGGCTGCTTTTGCTAAAGGTTATAACGGCTCACAGTATCACGTGAATAAATACGATGTTAAGTTGGAAAAGGCGTATAAAAAGTATGTTTAGTTCTCAATTTCTTAATAAGGTTTTAGTTGCTCTCGTTTCGATATTTAGCATGTCATGTAGTGTTGCAGAGGAATGTAAGAAAGAAGTTTTCGTGTGCAGTTCAACTGAGCCAGAGCTTGTTGCTCTAAAATTATGCGCTGGTATTAATGACTTTCATTTGGCTGAATTAGTTACAGAAGGGTACAGCTTTGATGCCAGCAGCCAGCCTGATGCCTTTATTAAAAGTAGTTACCATCGCGCAATGGTTGATGAGCATAGCGTAGAATTCAAGCTTGATAATATAAAAGTTATTGTTAGTGATTATCATAGCGAAGAGTTAGATGATGTAACGGGTGAGTTGAGTGTGACTTTACTCGAGGGTGAAAAAAAACGATATTTTGAATGTGATGCTGATAGTTTTAGTCATTTGCCAGACTACGCCAACACTACTCAGTAATTCGTTTGCGATGGAGTGGCTTGGATTTAACAAGTGCCACTCCTTTTGTTTTGATTCAATCAAAACAAATCAACAATCCAACCCACAAGCAACACCACTGGCCCACGCCCACTGGAAATTAAACCCGCCTAACCAACCACTTACGTCCATTACTTCGCCTATGAAGTACAAACCTTTTACCTTGTTTGCTTCCATGGTTTTAGAGCTAAGTTCGTTGGTATCTACACCGCCCAATGTTACTTCGGCTGTGCGGTAGCCTTCGGTGCCGTTCATGGTGATTTGCCAATTGTTGAGTTGAGCGGCAATGCTGTCGCGTTCGCCATGGCCAAGTTGATTTAGTGCTTTGGCTAGCATGGCTTCTTCAAACAGGGCTTCTACTAAGCGTTTGGGTAACCATTGGCTTAGAGTGTTTTTAAGGCTTTGTTTGGGGTGCTGTAGCAATACTTGTTCTAGCAGTGCTGCGGCATTTTGCTTAGGGAGTAAATCAATGCCAATGGCTTCACCGGGTTGCCAATAGTTTGATATTTGTAAAATGGCGGGGCCAGAGAGGCCACGATGAGTGAACAATAGGGCTTCGCTAAATTGCTTGCCGTTGGCGGCGGTTATGCAGCTCGGAACGGCAATGCCCGAGAGCGCTTCAAAGCGTTCTTTCTGCTCGGTATGCCAAGTAAATGGCACTAAACCTGCGCGAGTAGGGAGCACTTTTAAGCCAAATTGTTCAGCCACTTTATAGCCAAAAGGCGTAGCGCCTAATTTAGGCATAGACAAGCCGCCTGTAGCAATCACTATGGCGTTACTTTGGTAAGTTTGACCGCCAGCGCTTACTTCAAACTGTTGTCCTGCTAACTGTTTAATGTACTTAATTTCACTGCGTAGGCTGATGCTTACACCCGCCCAATCACACTCGGTAAGCAGCATGTCTACTATCTCTTTCGCGTTGTCATTGCAGAATAGTTGGCCGTGGTCTCGCTCGTGGTATTCAATGCCATGGCGTTCTACTAATTCGATGAAGTTGCTAGAAGGGTAGCGGGCTAATGCCGATTTAACGAAATGAGGGTTTTCACACAGGAAGTTGTCTGGCGCGACGTGTTGATTGGTAAAGTTACAACGGCCACCGCCACTAATTAGTATTTTTCGACCGGCTTTTTTAGCGTTATCAATGACTAATACCGAACGGCCGCGATAGCCTGCCGTAGCAGCACACATTAGACCTGCAGCGCCTGCGCCAATAATGATTACGTCGAATTGCTGTGTCATAACTTGCCCCTGAAAAATCAGGGGCATTGTAACGCTAGCGCTGAGATTGAGCTAGCAATGTCTGTGGCTAGTTAAGCGCTCGCCCTGCGCCAGAGCTAAAGGCTTCAGCTTGAAAGGTAATACCGCTTACAGGGGCTGGCGAAGGAGCCTCTGGTTGAACGCTAGGGTTTAGCGGGTAACTTAGGCCGTCAAAGCGTAATAAACGCAGCCCTGGTGTGGCGCCGCCGCCCGATACTTGTATTAATAAATCTTGCCAGCGGGCATTGCTTGATGTGGCCAGAAAGAACGGCGTATGCACTAACGTTGTTTTGCTTAAGAAACGGTGATTGTTATCTTTGGCTTCAAATACCAATAAACTACAACCGCCGCTACCACACCAGTCTACGTAGCTAATAATTTCGTCTTTACCATCGCCGTTTAAATCAAACTTCCACCATTGGTACTTGGTGCCATTTAGCTCGGTGCGATGCAACTTGAAGTACTGCTTTAATGCCGCCTCTACCTCAGGGTTGTATTCGCTGCTGGCCTTTAAGGTGGCGGGCTCAAAGCTGCGTTGATGGTAAGTCTTTTTAGTTTTACTGTTATGCGCCATGGCTGGACCGTTCATTTTCATCATATTAAGGCCAGCGCTGCCTTGTTGCTGAGACTCTGGGTTGCGTAAACGCAGTAGGCGTCCGTCCCAATCAAAAATCATATCGCTTTTAACTTGCTGATTACGGCTTTGGCTAACGGTAAATGCCAGGCTAGTTTGGTTTAGTGGGTACCAATAACCTTTTTCAACAAAGCTTTTGTCTTGTTCTAAATAGGTGTTTTGTAGCTGGGCGCTAAAATCACCATTTAGGGTTAAATCTACCACTCGGCCAGATCCCGATGCAGTAGGCAGTTTTACTTGATAATAACCGGCGAGTAAGTCTACATGCTGCTCGAAGGGGCGGCGGGCACAACCTTGGTATACTTTACCCTTGTAGGTGAGCTCTGCGGTATAGGGATACACGCTGTCGGCCATGGTATCCATGCACTGCTGCTTGGTTACGCTAAGGTAAAGGTCAGCACCGGCTTGCCAAAAATGAACGCCTTTATCTATACCACTGCGAGTAATTGCTTGGTTGGCTGCACCAGACATCGTGCTGAGCAGAATTTTGTTTTCTTCTACATCTATTCGCCAGCTAGGTTCGTTACCCCAAGCGCTAAGCTCGGAAACACTAAACTCGCAACCAGGGCCTTCAGACGCTAGGTATTGCCAGCTTTCAGGAACAATTTTAGCAATATAGTCAGCCTGTGGAGCTTGCTTGCTTACGTTATCGAAGCGGCCCATCATTTCTACGTGTAGTTGGCTGTTGTCGGCAAAGCGTTCTAGCAGTTGTTTGTCTGCTGAAGAAAACTCTACCCAGTACTGGCTACTGCCTTGGCAGGGGGTAAATATAGCCCCTTGTTTGTTGAGCTGAAGTTGGCCGGTAAGCTGAGTGGCGGGGTTGAGTTTAACCGCTACTTTAACTGGCTCAACCTTTTTGGGTGGGGCGGGAGGTGGCGTTTGAGAACACGCAAATAAACTGATACAACTTACTGCTGCAATGCCAAGTACCTTAACAAACCTCATTACCTTTCCCTTTTAAATACCGCTACAACTTGAAAGTGCCGATAAGAAACTCAGCGACTCCATTTTCTTTGTTGCTAAGTGTTTGTTCTAAATGAGGTAAAGTCAACTTTAAACGGTCATGCGCGTTGGCCATGATCACACCTTTTCCTACCAAAGCCAGCATTTCCTTGTCATTTAAGCCATCGCCAAAGGCAATGCAATTTTCAGCAGAGATAGATTTTTGTTGTAACACTGCATTTAGGGCCTCGCCCTTGTTAGCTTTAGCGGTCATTACTTCAAGGCAATCGGTAAGGGAAAAGGTGATGTTTAGTGCATCGCCAAACTTCGCCACCAGTTCTTTTTCCAGCTCAAGCAATATTTCATGGTCGGCAACAAAAAATAGCTTACAGATATGCTGATGCTCTAAATCTTCAAAATGCGTGACTTGATAATTGAAGCCGGAGTGTTGGTTAAACGAGCGCACATATTCGTTTTCTTGTTCAACGTACCAATTGTCTTCATGGTAAATATTTCGGTGTAGTGGATACTTAGCTGAAATATCTAAAATGCCTTGGATTTGCTCAGAGTTTAAATCGGCTCGATACAGCACTTCGCCTTGTTTGTTATGCACTCGTGCACCGTTTGAGGTGATTAAATACATGGGGAAATCAAACTGATCGGCGATCGGTCTTACATCAATATAATGGCGGCCAGTAGCAATTAAAAACTTCACGTTTTGCTGGTACAAGCGGGTAACCGTTTGCATTGTGTGTTCAGATATTTGATGTTCGCCGTTTAACAGCGTGCCATCTAAATCAGTGGCGATAAGTTGATACATATTAGCTCCTTGGTAAACCACTAAAGCGGGTTACTGCTAGTTAGAATGCTGAGCAAAAAACGCGAGAATGTTGTTTAACGCTGGGTTACGAAGAGTATCGCGCTCAAACAGTATCTCGTGTCGTGAACCGGCGATAATCTTAAATTGCCCCTGATCATTCGAGCTGGTCATCGCCTTAAAAAAGGCCCGTTGGGCAGCTGCGGTAACTATAGAATCCTGCTCAGCTTGTAGTAATAATAGTGGAAGATTAATGCTCTTGGCGTGTTCTATTATCTGCTGCATAGCGGTAAAACTTTGGTGAAGCCAACGATTTGTTGGGCCGCCAAGTTGTATTTGTGGGTAACTAAGATAAACCTGCTGCATTTGCTTAAAACGCGCTTCACTATGGGTAAGGTGATTGTTGTTAAAACCACAGTGTTTGTAGTTAGATTGGCCTACCGCATAATAAGGACCGCGTTGTAATGAGTGCTCTAATCGACTCATTGTTGCAGCAAGAGAGGTGGCAATTAATTTGGGCACTAATCCTAGGTTTATACCAAACATAGGCGCAGATAGCGCCGCCGCGTTAAATATACCGGGGTGCTGCTGTAAGTAATGGGCGGCAATCGCGCCACCCATAGAGTGGGCCAATATAAAACGGTGTGAGTAGGTTTGGCTAAGCACCTGTTGTTCAATAAGCTGAGCCAGGTCGTCTACATAATATTGAAACTGCGCCACATCACCAGGCTGGTGGCGAGCCGACTCTCTGTCTGATAGCCCTTGGCCACGGTGGTCGATAATAAAAACATCATAGCCTTGTTGAGCCAAGTCGTAGGCCAGTTCATCGTATTTTAGGTAAGCTTCGGTTCGCCCAGGAGATACTACTATTGCCTGCTGGTTTGGTGTCTCTGCAGTGACTTTTACATAGTGAATATTTAAACCATTCACCCCAGTAAAGCTGGCTGGCTGAGCATGCTTTTGCCAATAGGGATCAATCTTCTCTGGATACACCGTGTCGAGCTCATGCTCTTGGCTGAGCCGGAAAGATGGAGTAGGCATATCGTAAACCTCAAACGCTAAGTGTTGTTCGCTGTGCTTATCTATACAACAGGCACGACAACAAAAACAGCCTAAAGGTAACTTTAGATCTTAATTGCTCGTTTAAGAGGTAAAACGGTGTTTAGTTACCAAACCCGGCACGCGCTAACGTTACCAACATTGGGATTAACAATAACACCCCTAGCTCTAAACGAATTAGCCAAATGACCGACGAGTGTTGGCGGTAGCTAATCATTGAAGGTTTACCTTGCTTTAAGGCTCGGCGCCAACGGTAAAAGGTAGATGAAGGGTAAAGAGATAACAGCACTACCACAAAAAATAGCAGCATTTTTAAGGCAAAAAATGGATTGTCTAGGTAAGTTTGGCTGGTGCTATGGAAAATAAATAATCTTAGCGCGCCAGTAATAAAAATCAGCACGGTAGAAAATGCGTGGGTGGCATCGGCTAATAACAGCTTTTTAACGTCGTCTTCGTTCATTCCACGGCGAAACAGAAAGGCTTCAGAGTACAGCGCACCAGCCAGCAAAATAATTGCTGTTACATGCAATCCTGCATTAATAGCCTCGAGTAGACTCATTGATCGTTATCCATGAATTAATGTTGTATTAGAAAACGCTATCAGCGCGATGGCGGATAGTACTGCAAATCACCGGCTGATGCTATACCCTAACAGCCCTAAGTGCTTGAGGTCTAGAGTGAGAAAGGAAGGTTTCATGAAAGGAAAGCTGTTGGCCTATGGTTTACTGGTTTTACCGCCGCTATTCTGGGCCGGAAATTTTGTTACAGGCCGTTATATTTCAGACCAAGTGCCGGCCATGTCTTTATCTTACTGGCGCTGGACCTTAGCAATGTTGATTGCCATGCCCTTGTTGTATTCCAGTATGTGGCGCCAGCGAGCAGTAATTAAAGCTAATTGGCTGCGTATTAGCACTTTAGCGTGTTTGGGTGTGGCAGGTTTCAACTCTTGCGTGTATATCGGTTTGCAAAGCACTACGGCTACCAACGCCCTCATTATTAATTCAATGATTCCCATATTCATTCTGCTGGTGAGCTGGATAGCGCTAAAACAAAAAATTTCTGCTCGGCAATTGTTGGGGATTGGTTTGTCGTTTGTTGGGGTATTGGCTTTGTTAGTAAAAGGCCAATGGCAGCAACTCGCCAGCCTAAGCATTAATCAAGGTGACGCATGGATCGTGTTGTCATCGTTAGTATGGGCACTGTATTCAATAGGTTTGCGTTTTAAGCCCGCCGATCTAGGTGGTGCAGCATTCCTAGGTTGTACCTTAGTGGTAGGCTCGTTAGTGCTTAGCCCATTTTATTGGCTAAACCTGCCACAAGCCGCGTTTAACCTCAGTTATGATGCTATGGCTGCCTTGGCCTATGTCGCCATTTTCCCTTCTTTACTGGCTTATTTAGCCTGGAACTACGGAGTAAAAATTGTTGGGGCTAATCTTGCTGGTCAATATATTCATTTAATGCCGTTATTTGGCGCGGTGCTTAGTGTGAGTTTTTTGGGCGAACAGTTAGCGGCCTACCATGCATTGGGCGCGATGTTTATAGCCGCGGGTCTGCTGGTGGCCTTATTGCCCTTCGCTATCTTGCGCGCTCGCTTGGCCCGCTTCAAAGCTCACTAAACGACTACCTTGAATGGTGAGTTCGCCTTCAAGATCTTGGGTAAGCTGATTAAACTGCTTACGCTTAACTTGAAAGCGGCGTGATTCACCTCCCTCAAGGGGGGTGAATTCAAGAAAATAGCGGTAGCGAGTGTGTAAGTCTTCATTTTCTTTACCGGGACGGGTTATCGGAATTTCATCACGTTTAGACACTGTTACCCACAAACTGTGTAAGGGTTGTTGCGAATCCCAGCGGCGCTGCTGTACGTTACGCCATAGTTGAAAAACCACCATGCCGATGATGATGGTCATGACCAAAAACCACCACCATGGCATTAGCGTGTTCCCCGCGTTACTGTTACACCCATATACGTAGCTCCTTGATAAGAAAAAGAATGCGGCGGCTAATAAAACTGATTAATAGTCTTAAGTTTTTGTCGCTTTTAGCTGATTCGTCAAGCTCAAATAATTATTGAGCAAGTTGTTTGCTCGTTATTCAAGGCAAAAACGCTTAGTATTCAAACATACCCTTAAGCCAAAATGGAAGTAATCGCTTGCGTGGAAAGGCCCGTCATTCAGCCTTGAAGAGCCCTTGTTTTATTCAAACTCTTAGCTTAAATATATGCGTTTTTATGGCGTGTGTTTTTAGTAGCGTGTGCTTGGCGAATACTCAGCTGCTTGCTGCGATGGCTCAAAGTGAGTGGGGCGGATGCCCGGCTGTGCATACCGAAGGGTTGAGTATTACTGCCATCCCACTATCTGTGAGTATTGAGAGCGTACATCTAGATGTGTCTTGTTTGCTAGATACCGAGCCAGACGCTAGTTCTGAGACTATTGACCCCGCAAAGTTACAGGCTGCCAGCCAGCAAATGTTTGAACAATTGTTGGCGCTTCCTCAAGCATTGAGTGCTAGCCAGATTGAAGTGAAAAACTTGCAGCTTAGCGCTCACCAGCAGTTAATTACTCAGGGCAAGCTTGGGTTAAAACAGCAAGGTCAGCAATGGCAGCTTAACTATCAAGAGCAAGGCCCCAATTCGACTAGTCAGTTTAGTTTACTGATATTGCCTAAAAGCAGCCATATCTCTTTGAGCGGCATGTTAGACAAAATGCTTTTAGCGCGTTTAGCCACGCTTAGCCAACAACGCTGGTTAGCTGATTCGCGACTACATAATCTCGATTTTTCGCTAAGTGGTTTAGTGGGGCAGGAGCTGAAACTTAAAGGCGCGCTTAACTTGCCAGAGATCGATGCCTCTTTTACCGCCAAGCTAAGCCAATGGAACAACTGGCACTTAAAGTTAGCAAGTTCGCCCTTAAGTATTGCCGACATCAATTTACCTGCGGCAAACTGGCAATTAACCAAAGACTCTTGGCGGGTGAGTGTTGATGATTGGCAAGCCCAAGGCTCCGGCAGCTGGCAACTAAGCCCTGAACTGGCTGTTAAAGGTCGCTTAAGCAGCGATAACCTTCTTCCCCTGCAACAAGCCTTTATTGATTTGCCAGAGCCAGCAAATTTGTTATCCGCTGCCGCTACCGTGGATTTTACTTGGCAATCGCAACAGCTAACAGGGCAGATTGATGCCACGACAATCAATGCACTGTGGGGAGAGTTACGTTTTGATGATGCAAGCATAACCAGTGCGTTTAGCTATCAACCTCAGCTGGGCTGGCAGCATCAAGGTGAGCTTTCGCTGGCACAATGGGATATTGGTATTCCCCTAACAGAGCTTGCTCTGCACTGGCAGCAACCTACGTTTTCGCCGATAACTCAATGGCAAAGTCTGCTATTGCAGAATATTTCTTTCAAGGTATTAGGTGGGCAAGCTCAGCTTGAAGAAGTGCCTTTAGCGTTACCAAATACGGCCTTACTAAAATTAGAGAAAATTCAGTTAGAGCAGTTAGTTAAGCTGTATCCTGAGTTGGGTTTAAGTATGCATGGCTCGGTATCGGGTCGTTTACCGATGCGCTTTGGTGAGCAAGGCATCGCGATTACTGATGGTGAGCTGGCGGTAGTAGAACCGAGCGGTCATATTTCGCTAACTCATCAATCCTTAGTGGCGGTTAAGGCGCAGCATGCTTCTCTTGATTTTGCGTTAAGCTTATTAGAAGACTTTGATTATGAAACACTTGCAGCCGAGGTAGATTTTGCCGAAGATGGGCAACTGGATATGCAGGTAAAGCTTATTGGGCGTAATCAACAAGTCAGCCCGCGCTTGGTAACCTTAAATTACGGCCACCAAGAAAACATTTATCAGCTATTACGTAGTTTACGTATTGGCGAACAACTGTCAGGACAACTGCAGCAATGGATAGACGACACATCTTCGTTAGCAGCGCCATCACCTTAACCATGGTACTCGGCCTTGCGGCCTGTACTCCTAAGGTTGAAGTGGCGGTAGATAAACCAATTACGGTTAACCTCAATGTAAAAATTGATCATGAGATTCGAGTGCGTGTAGATAAGCAACTTGATGATTTATTTAGTGACGATAGCGGACTGTTTTAGGAGAGCATGATGAAATGGAATAGCTGGATATTAGTCTTACTGTTGAGCTTAAGCTTTTCTGTAGCGGCAATTGATTTAGATGACGCCAAAACCAAAGGCTGGGTAGGCGAGCAAAGCAACGGTTTATTAGGTGTAGTAAGTCACAGCGGTGAAGTGACAAGCTTGGTGGAGAGTATTAACCAAAAGCGCTTGGCTAAATACAAGCAGATAGCTAAAGAGAACGGCTTAACAGAGCAACAAGTGGCAACCTTGGCAGGTAAAAAAGCCATTGAGCGCAGTAATAGTGGCGCTTATGTGCAATCACCGTCGGGCGATTGGCTGAAAAAACCTTAGTGTTGGTGTAGGTAGTGAGTGATTTCGCTCACTAGCTGCTGATAGCAACGCAAAGTGTTCTCTAAATCTACTGCTAGTTGTTCGCTGTGTTTTAATTGTTGAACGCAGCGGTTTAGAGTCGGGCTAGCCACTAGCGCCGCTATTCCTTGCAACTGCAGTAACAATCCGTCAGGACATTGCTGATTACTGACTGCTAGTTGAAGTTGTGCTAATTCTTGATCGCTACCGGCGATAAAATCTGTCAGCCAATGTTTTAGTAGGTCTTGGTGACCAAATTGGGCTTTTAGTTTAAACCAATCAATGATTGAATCGTTGCTCATTGTTTAGGGGTATACAGATTTGAGGGGAAGGGGGTAATGGTGGCATCTTCATGAATTTTGGCAAGCCCTAGTTTATCTACTTCATCAATGCGCAATATATTGTGCATAGGCACAAACGTTTTCGACACTCCAGAAAACTCTGTTTTCAACTTCTCTACCGCAGGGTCAACGATCAGTTGAGCGCGCGCATCAAATACAAAATCTGCAAGCTCAACAAAACCCATCAGGGTGCCTTGATTAACCTGCCTAGCGTACAACTCGTAGGTTTTTCCATTACTAATAAAGCTTACTCGGTATAACTGCGACATTCCGTTACTCGCTGGGTGATAAGTTAACAGCTTTGATGCTTTATAAATCTACCTATAAATAGGCATTAAAGATATTAATTGTAACTACAATCGCAAGCCGAAAGCTAGCGCTGCTGCTGCAAATTCACAATCTTTACAAAGCGATTTAACTATTTGTTTTAGGTGGGCTTTAT
The DNA here is from genome assembly GCF_030548085.1 of Agarivorans sp. 2_MG-2023. NCBI lineage: Bacteria > Pseudomonadati > Pseudomonadota > Gammaproteobacteria > Alteromonadales > Alteromonadaceae > Agarivorans > Agarivorans sp. 2_MG-2023. Next base: position 114,043 of record NZ_JAUORQ010000007.1, on the reverse strand, counting down.
GGGTTTATGTTTTTTGTTATTAGGGGTGAAAACTGAGGCTTGTTAGTAAAGGTTTAAACAAAATCGGCAGCCTAGGCTGCCGATTTTTTATTTATCTTCTGAATCTATTGGATCAAACTCGGACATTTCATTTGGGTCTACACCCAATTCTTGGCAGGCATCTAAAAATGAGGCCCCAGTGTGGCACATCAAAATATCGATGGCAGGTAGCATATTTGGCGCTTCTGACATGACCGACTCCGGCATTTGTTAATGAAAAGATAATAAAGTAGCAACACTCTCCCATAGTTTAGCAGATCGCCCAAGAGAGCTAGATCACGTTATTTGTGATGAATTGGTGGCGAAATCGGCAAAACGGAAAGGTTAATGTGAGGTATGCCCTGTTATTGTTTTTATAATCAGGCACCTAGCTTTAGTTATTGAATTGTTACTGATGAAAAAAGTTTGTGGTATTAAAGCCAAGTTAATACACTGAGCGCTGTGATAATTGTTTACTAAAATAAGGATATGAAATGCTCGAGTACTACCCAATGGTAAAACACCTGCATATGACCTTGGCTATGCTCAGTATTCTCGGCTTTATTTTTCGTTGGATTTTAGCGCTTCTCAAATCACCCATGCTCAATAAAAAATGGCTGAAAATTACCCCACACATCATTGATACCTGCTTGTTAGTGGCTGCTATTTTATTGTGTGTTATGTTGCAGCAATACCCTATTGCTCAAGATTGGCTGAGCGCAAAAGTAGTGTTGCTGGTGGTATATATTGTGCTGGGTATATTTGCTCTTAAGCGCGCGCCAAATCAGTTGGTACGTTTAGTGGCGGGCTTAGCGGCAATAGCGGTATTTGCTCAATTGTTGGCCGTGGCGTTTAGCCGCTCGCCTCTTGGCATGTTTGCATAGGCTGGGCTGATTTATGTTACTTGGGGCGCTGCGTTCTTTATTGCTCACTTTGTGGCGCTTTTCTACCATCTACAGCATTGTAGTGATTACCTTGTTGTATTGCCGTATCGCTGGCGTTGATTTTGAAACAGTGGATACCGGCAGTAATCAGCACAAAATGATTATTATTGGGCTGTACTTTGTCTACCTAGGGGTTTGGTGGTGGGCGAACCCTTATCTCTTGCGAGGTCGTCGCCAAGCTTAACGATAGCGCCAGTAAGCAGGTAAAAATAGCACCAATACTGTGAGCACTTCTAAGCGGCCTAATAACATCCCCAATGATAACAACCATTTGGCCGAATCAGGCAGCAAATGGAAGTTATGGTCGGGGCCGATCACTCTTCCTAATCCTGGCCCTACATTGGCTAAAGCGGTCATTGCGCCAGACAGCGCAGTAATGGGGTCTAAACCCAGCAAGGCTAAGCCACTGGCGAGTAGAATTAAGGTGAAGAAAAAGGCGAAAATAAACGCTACCAGTGAGCGTACATGTTGCTCGCTAACTAATCGGCCGTTGTAGCGATGAGGGTATATACCATTAGGATGTACCAACTGCTTTAACTGGCGCGAGAACAAGCCGCTGGCCAGCTGAAAACGGAAAATCTTAATCCCGCCAGAGGTTGAACCAGAACACGCTCCCACCAGCATCAAAAAGATAAACAGTACGGTCGTAAAGTTACCCCAATGACTAAAATCAGTTAAGCCATAGCCAGTGGTCGTGACGATAGAGATAATATTAAAGATACTGATGCGCAATGCATCCAGCAGCGAAAATGTGCCGTGTAACCACAGCCATAAGCTCATCATTCCGCCCACTACTGCGATTAGAATGATAAAGCCTCTTACCTGCGCGTCGCGCCAAATATAGTGTATATCTTTATGGCGAAGTGTTTGCACCAATAGTAAAAATGGCAAACCACCTAATAACATAAAGGCGCTGCCCACCCAGTGGCTGGCATTGCTAAAGTGCGCCATTGATTCGTCTGAAGTGGAGTAGCCGCCGGTGGATATGGTGGTCATGGCATGGTTAATGGCTTCAAACCAATCCATGCCGGTTAAGTGGTAGGCCAGCGCGCATAGCATCGATAACAGCAGATAAACTTTGAGAATATTGCTGGCCACATTTTTAGTTTTAGGGGTATTTTTGTCAGACCAATCGGAGGATTCGGTTTGGAATAAACGCATACCGCCAACATTTAAAAATGGCAAAATGGCTACGCTTAAAACAATAAAGCCGATACCGCCTAACCATTGCAGCATAGAGCGCCATAGTAGCGCGCTTTTGGGCATCTCATCCAAACCTGCCAGTACCGTTGAGCCCGTGGTGGTGAGGCCAGACATGGTTTCAAAAAAGGCGTCGGTAAAGCTGATGTGGTCGATACGATACAGCGGCAGTGCCCCAAATACACAGGCCACTAGCCATACGGTGGTGGTAAGCAGAAACATGCCACGAACTGACAGTTTAAAAGATGGCTTTTTCCCCCAGCGAATCAGAGCAAAGGCCACGGTTTGGGTCACTATGATGGTGTAAAAGAATTCAACGTAACCGGATTCGTCGTAAGCCATGCCTAAAGCAAGCGGGGCTAGCATGAGTAGGCTGAGTTTAGACAGCACAATGCCTGTAACAAACATGATGGGCCGAAGATCGGGGGTAATCATCATGTGAAATTTAGCCTACAGGAAGAATGGGCTAGGTTGGAATAAACGCTCTACTTCAGGGATAAATTTCTTATCCACTAAAAACATCACCACGTGATCGTCTTGTTCAATAACAGTATGGTCGTGGGCAATAATGACTTCGTTCCCCCGCATTACTGCGCCAATGGTGGTGCCTGGAGGAAGTTTTAGATCGCCTACGCTGCGCCCGACCACTTTCGACGTGTTGCTATCGCCATGGGCAATCGCTTCAATCGCTTCTGCTGCGCCGCGTCGTAGCGAATACACGTTAACGATATCGGCGCGACGTACATGAGTGAGTAGCGCTGAGATGGTGGCTTGCTGAGGAGAAATGGCGATGTCGATGGTGCCGCCTTGCACTAATTCAACATAAGCGCCTCGTTGAATCAGCACCATCACCTTTTTAGCGCCCATGCGCTTAGCGAGCATGGCCGACATAATATTGGCTTCATCGTCGTTGGTTACCGCAATAAATACGTCAACTTGCTCAATGTTTTCTTCGCTCAGTAACTCTTGGTCTGAGGCGTCACCACAAAACACAATAGTATTGTTGAGCATTTCAGCCAGTTGTTCGGCGCGGCGTTGGTTTCGTTCAATCAGTTTAACGCTGTATTGGCTTTCTAGGCGCTTCGCGAGCGCTGCACCAATATTTCCCCCGCCTACAATCATTAAACGGCGATAGGGCTTCTCAAGCTTCTGCAGCTCGGCCATCACCTTACGAATGTGGTCACTGGCGGCAACAAAAAACACTTCATCATCGGCTTCAATCACCGTAGTGCCCTGAGGGCGAATGGCTCGACCTTGACGAAAAATAGCCGCCACACGGGTTTCGATATCGGGCATGTGGTCACGCAATACCGATAAGGCATTACCCACTAACGGGCCGCCGTAATAGGCTTTAATCGCCACCAAACCCACTCGGCCACGAGCAAATTGCATCACTTGCAAAGCGCCGGGGTAGTCAATTAAGCGGCTGATGTAGTCGGTTACCAGCTGTTCAGGCGCAATGAGATGATCCAGCGGCACTGCTTCGTTGCAGAATAGCGCGTCTTTCTCCGCGAGTAATTCTTCTGAGCGGATCCGTGCGACTTTGTTTGGGGTATTGAACAGAGTATACGCTATTTGGCAGGCTGCCATGTTGGTTTCGTCGCTGTTGGTGACTGCCACTAACATGTCAGCATCGTGAGCCCCTGCTTCGCGCAACACGCTAGGGTGGGCGGCATGGCCAAATACTACCTGTAAATCAAACTTATCTTGCAGCTCACGAAGGCGGTCTTGATTGGTGTCTACCAGGGTAATGTCTGATTTCTCACCCACTAAGTTTTCCGCTAGCGTGCCGCCTACTTGGCCCGCTCCAAGAATAATGATTTTCATTTGCTAACAATACCTTAAGCGTTTATTGCTATTTTTTAGTGTTACCGTTGTAAACGGTAAAGGCAAGCTTAACTGAGGCTTTTACGCAAACGCGCATAATAAAAACCATCCATGTTATTGTCGCCGGGTAAAAGTTGCCAACCGGGTTGTTCGGCTGTTTCATCAGGGTTAATTGGAATTAACTCTGCATCCTCAGTTTGTTGCAAAAAGGCGGCAATTTGCTGGCTATTTTCATCGGGCAATACCGAACAAGTGGCGTACAACATGATGCCGCCGGGTTTCAGTTCGTGCCACAGTGCCTGCAAAATCTCTTTTTGTAGCTTCACTAGCTCGGCGATATCGGCTTCTCGGCGCAACCATTTAATGTCTGGGTGGCGGCGAATAACCCCTGTGGCCGAACAAGGGGCGTCTAATAAAATGCGATCGAAAGGCTGTTTGTTCCACTCTTCAGGCTTACTGGCATCGGCGCAATGCAAAGTGGCCTTTAAGCCAATTCGCTCTAGGTTTTCGGTAACTCTATTGAGGCGCGTTTGCTCAGTATCTACTGCTACCAATTCGCTTAACTCGGGTTGTAGTTCCAAAATATGGCAAGTCTTTCCTCCAGGAGCTGCGCAGGCATCAAGCACTCTTTCACCGGCTTGTGCGTCTAGCAGGCTGGCGGCCATTTGCGCAGCGCCATCTTGAACTGAGGAGGCACCTTCAGCAAAGTTAGGAAGCTTGAATACGGCTTGCGCTTTTTCTAAACATAGTGCTTGTTTAGCTAAATCAGAGGATTGGCTGGCTATTTCTAACTCGCTGAGCTGAGTCTTGTAGTCATCACGTTGGCCCTGTAAGGCATTTACCCTAATCCACATTGGTGCATGTTGGTTATTGGCGTCTAATATGTCTTGCCAGCGGTTTGGATAAGCGGCTTTTAAGCGTTTGGTTATCCAGCTTGGGTGGCAATATTGTAAGCTGTCGTTGGCGGTAAGTTGTGGCTCTAACTGCTCACGTTGACGTTCTGCGTTTCGCAATACACCATTCACCAGTTTTTTTAAACTATGCAGCTTTAGTTGGCCGGTAGCAGATACAGTTTCTGATACCGCTGCATGGGCCGGAACGCGCATATAAAACAGTTGGTACAAACCCACCATTAACAAGAAATGGCCATTGCGAATTTTGCCTTTTAAGGGCTTGTCCATGAGCTGCTGCAGCACCGATTCAAAGCGCGGCAACCAACGTAATACGCCAAAACATAGCTCTTTCACTAAGGCATGATCACGAGCGACTACTTGAGGCAGTACGCGTGGCAACATTTGACTCAGTGACTGACCTTGGTCAACCACTTGAAATAGAATGTTAGCCGCAGCGGCACGGGCATTAATTTGTTTTACTTGTGGCTGTTCAGCCATTTGCACTCTCCAATTGAGTACCTACTTCAAACCACTCTTTGCGCGAATTTAATACGTCAGCTGCAGAGAGCGCTTTTTTACCTGGGAGTTGGATCTGTTCTAAACGCAAGGCATCTTTGCCGGTGGCTATAGTAATGCCGTGTTTATTGGCGCTAATAATTGTACCCGGCACCTGATGGCTAGCGTCGGCTACTACACTGGCTTGCCATACTTTAATGTTCTGTTCAGCTAGCGTGAAATAACTCACTGGCCATGGATTAAATGCTCGAATGCAACGTTCGATAAACTCAGCATCTTGTTGCCAATCAATACAGGCTTCAGCTTTGCTCAGCTTTTTAGCGTAGTTAGCATCTGCATCATCTTGTGGTGTTGCAGTCAGTTCGCCTTTGGCGATGCCATCTACAGCTTTAATGAGAGATTGTGGGCCTACTTCAGCGAGCCTATCGTACAGTGAGGCGCTGGTTTCATCACTCGCTATCTCTATTTGCTCTAATAGCAACATGTCGCCAGTGTCTAAGCCAATGTCCATTTGCATAATGGTGACACCTGAGTGGCTATCGCCAGCCCAAATTGCGCGCTGGATTGGCGCAGCCCCGCGCCAGCGTGGCAGTAACGAGCCGTGTACGTTGATGCATCCCAAACGGGGCGTATCAAGGATGACTTGCGGTAACAATAAGCCATAAGCCACTACCACCATTAAATCGGCGTTAAGCGCTGCCAATTGCTGCTGAGCGTCTTCACTTTTGAAGTTTTCTGGTTGGAATACTTCAATATTGTGTTGCTCGGCGAGTTGCTTAACCGGGCTGGCTTGCAGCTTCTTGCCTCGGCCTGCTGGGCGATCGGGCTGCGTGTAAGCCGCAATCACTTGATGTTGACTATTGATAAGGGCTGAAAGGTGGCGCGCTGCAAAATCAGGCGTGCCAGCAAAGATGATCCGCAATGGCGTCATGCTGTTTTCCACAAATTGGTTAAGGCTTACTTGCGGCGAGCAAGTTTTTCTAGCTTGGTTTTTACCCGCTGGCGTTTAAGCGGCGACAAGTAATCGATAAACAACTTACCTTTTAGGTGGTCGAGTTCGTGCTGCACACAAATCGCCAGTAAACCTTCCGCTTCAAAAATTTGCTCATTGCCGTCGACATCCAAAGATTTAACTTTGATTTTTTCGGCTCTAGGCACTTGCGCGCGATACTCAGGAACAGACAAACATCCCTCTTCGTTAAGCGCGTCGCCGTCGGCTTCAATAATTTCTGGGTTTATTAGCGCAAGTCGTTGATCTCGCTCCTCAGAGACGTCGATTACAACAATTTGCTGATGAATGTTGACCTGTGTCGCAGCTAGGCCAACTCCTTCCTCTAGATACATGGTTTCAAACATGTTTTCGATTATAGTTCTAAGATTATCATCAATATTATTAACGGGTTGCGCTATAGTACGCAAACGCTCGTCTGGAAAACACAATACTTCGAGTACAGCCATAGCTTCTGTCTTTAATTAGGTTTTGGTAGATTGGTGGTAATTCTAGTCATTTATGTGACTAAAAAACAGCTTTGGATATAGGGATGTCGCTGGGAGACACTATGAAAGGGAAAAAATTAGTTTGGCTTTGGGCCTCTTTGTTGTTGTTAGTTGGAGGCGCAATTGCTGACACTTTAAAATTAAAGGAGGATTTTCCCGAAGTTTACGTTGTAAAAAAAGGTGATACTTTGTGGGACATTTCTGCTTTGTATCTACACTCTCCTTGGTTGTGGCCACGTTTATGGCAATTTAACCCGCAGGTAGAAAACCCACATTTAATCTATCCTGGTGATCGTTTATCACTGGTATATGAAAATGGCGAGCCACGTTTAGTGCGCAAACGCATTGTTAAAGTTACGCCAAAAGCGCGTATCGAAGAAAAAGCTCCTCCGATTCCAACGGTACCACTGGCTTCAATTAGTGCCTTTTTGACACATGACCATATTGTTGATGAAGATACCTTGAAAGGCGCTCCTTACGTACTAGGCGACAATGATGCGCAATCGCGTATTGCTATTGGCCGTGCCATGTATGCGCGTGGAGAAACCAAGCCTGGGCAGTATTACGGTATTTACCGTGTTGGTAACAAATACCGCGATCCGGAAACCAAAGAAGAGTTAGGCCAGATTCTTACCTTTATCGGTATTGGTGTATCTGAACGCAAACATGAAGATAACATTACTCAGTTTAAAGTCACTCAAGTACTAAAAGAGATTAACCAAGGCGACATCATGTTGGAGCTGCCTGACCAAGATCGCCTACCTGCTTACTTTGTTCCTAACAACAAGCAGATAGAAGAGAGTGGTTATATTATCTCTGCGGCAACCGATACCTCTGTAATGAGCCGCTACGATGTAGTGATTATTAACAAAGGGACTCGTGACAACGTGGCCCCAGGCGATATGTTTGCCGTGGCTCAGCCGGGTAAGGTGATGATTGATAAAGTTAAGCGTAAATCTTATGAAGATACGGCCAACCATTTTGACCGCATGTTTAATAACGACGAGCAACGCGTTAGCTTACCTAACGAAAAAGTCGGCGAGCTGATGGTATTTAAGTCTTATGAAAAACTAAGCTATGCCATTATTACTGATAGTAAAGTGATTCTTCGTCCTAACTATTTGGTGGAGAACCTATAGTTGCTACCGAGTTTATCGGTAGTTCAATATCTACTGCTTGCAGGTGTGCCGAGGTTTTCGGTACAGCGCCTGCAAGCGGCTTTATCTCATTGCTCCATTGACCAACTGCTCAGTGCTGATGAAACTCAGTTACAGGCTTGGCAATTTAGCCCGCAACAAATTTCTGCCCTTCGTCAACCCAATCGAGCTCGTATTAACTTAGCGCTAGCGTGGTTAGAACAAAGCGATTGCCACCTTATAGGCTGCTTTGATGCCTTATATCCAGAGTGTTTACGCAATATTCAGCGCCCACCGCTTTTACTGTTTGTGCGTGGTAATCCAGCGCTCTTAGCTCAACCTCAATTGGCGATGGTGGGAAGCCGTCATGCAGGTTTATCGGGGCTTAATCATGCAAAAGATTTTGCCCAGCAGTTGGCTCAGCAAGGATTAACTATTACCAGTGGCATGGCCTTAGGCATTGATGCTGCCGCACATAAAGGCGCGCTGTTGGCTAGGCCAGACGCTACCATTGCCGTGGTGGCTACAGGACTAGATAGGGTTTACCCGAAGCGACACCAGCAGCTAGCGCACGAGATTGTGCAGCAAGGCGCTATAGTGAGCGAGTTTTGGCCTGGTACAGCGGCTAAAGCGAATCACTTCCCTCGTCGTAATCGAATTATTAGCGGTTTAAGCCAAGCCGTGTTGGTGGTGCAAGCAGGCTTGCCGAGTGGTTCGCTGTTAACGGCTAATTATGCGGCGGAGCAAGGCCGCGATGTGTTCGCGGTACCGGGTTCAATAGACGACCCTTTACACGCAGGCTGCCACCATTTGATTCAGCAAGGAGCTAAATTGGTCACTTCTCCGGTCGATATAATGGAAGAGCTAGGCGGATTTGGCGGTCAAAGCCCATTGGCTTTACCCGCGGTGGAGCAAAATATACAGGAACAAGATTTGCCTTATCGTCAATTGTTGGATAACGTATCTTATGAGACGACGTCAATTGATGAACTCGTCTTAAGCACTCAACAACCTGTTGATGCTGTACTCGCTCAGTTAACTGAGCTTGAGATATTGGGTGTTGTGGCCGTTGTGCCAGGTGGTTACGTCAAGCTGAGGAGGAACTAACTATGTTTGATATCCTCATGTATCTATTCGAAACTTACATTCATAGTGATGTAGAGCTGTTGATGGATCACGATGAGCTCACAGAAGAGCTCAGTCGCGCAGGGTTTCATAAAGAAGAAATCTATAAGGCATTAGATTGGTTGGAGCAACTTGCTGCCCTGCAAGATAGCGACAAGCAGCCTTATTTAAATCCTTCTGAGATTCCCTCATTAAGGGTGTATACCACACCTGAAATTGCCAAATTAGACGTGTCTTGCCGAGGCTTTTTGTTGTTCCTTGAACAAATGAAAGTACTCAATGCAGAAACCCGTGAAATGGTAATTGACCGAGTGATGGAGCTAGATGGGCCAGAACTTGAACTGGAAGACTTAAAATGGATCATTTTAATGGTGCTGTTTAATGTTCCAGGTAGTGAATCGGCTTATCAACAAATGGAAGAACTATTATTCGATTTGGGTGATGGTCCACTGCATTAGGGCTTAAGTACACCGCTGCCAAGCGGTGTTACGCCAACTTATCATCTCGATAGAGCTTTGCTTGCGTCGAATCAATAGCCTATTGGCGCTATTTTGTTATGCTTAGCAAAGTTCAACGAGGTGTAAGCATGTCTAAGATTGATCCTAAATTATTTTCCGCACACGAGCACGCCTTAGAAAAAGAATACGATGTTTGCCCCAAATGTGGTGGCGAGCTGCAACATCGCAATAGCAAATCGGGCCCCTTCTTAGGGTGTAGCCAATATCCAAGTTGTGACTACAGCCGAGCATTGCACCAACAAGATCATTCGCTAGAGAAAGTACTGCCTGGAACTGAATGCCCTAAATGTGGTGAGGAGCTGATGCTACGCCAAGGGCGTTACGGCATGTTTATTGGTTGTAGCGCGTTTCCAAGTTGTCAGCACATTGAGTCAGCACAACCGCAAGCAGAAAGCGCCCCCGAGATTACTTGCCCCTCTTGCAACAAAGGTAAGCTTGCTTCTCGCCAATCACGTTTTGGTAAAACCTTTTATGCCTGTAACGCCTATCCTAAATGTTCATATGCAGTAAATGATCAGCCCATCGCTAAGCCTTGCCCTGATTGTGGTTGGAAGTTATTAGTACTGAAGAAAACTGCAGCAGGAAAGCGAGAAGTGTGCCCGCAAAAATCTTGTTCTTACAAAAGCGCGCCTCTAGTTGAGTTATAAGTTTTAGTGTTCTGAACTTTAGGAAATAGCTCTTAATAGAGATAAGTTGCCTATAATCGAAGAAGCTTCGATTGAGCAGGTAGAAAAACTAAAGTGATAATAGATAACTTTTATACTTTACGAACAGACCAACAAGTGATGATTATTAGTATTATTGGCTCTTGGGACGTGAAGACTGCTGAGGCATTTATTAAGGACTATAAAGCCTACGCTAATGGCTTGTGCCATGACAATTGGGCTCACTTCGTTTACTTTGATGACTGGACCTTGGCCGTCCCAGAAGTTGAACCATTAATCCATGAGATGCTGGAATGGGCGATAATGCGAAATATGACTCATTCGGTACGTATCTACAAAAAAAACACATTAAAAGACTATCAACTGCAAAGGATGATAGGGCAGCAGCCAGAAGATCATATTAATCGCAATTTTTCTTCAGCAGCAGAAGGTTTTGAGTTTTTAGCTGAAAATGGCTTTACAGTAGGGCAAGCCTCAATCGTTGCCTAAGTGGTGGCAAAGTCTCTTATGATTTTTTCTATTCGCTTTTTTTTAGTAAAGCTTAACCAACGCGGTTAAGCTTTACTCGGCATGCTGCAACTTAAGCTTCAACATCTAGCTCTTTTAACTTGCGAGTTAGGGTGTTTCGGCCCCAGCCTAATAATCGAGCGGCCTCTTGCTTGTGGCCATGAGTATGCTCAAGTGCTGTGGTAAGCATGATGCGTTCAAAGTCTGGCATGGCTTCACCTAATATATCAATTTGCCCAGATACCAATTGCTGAGACACCCAACTTTTGAGTAGTGAGCGCCAGTTAGTATCGGCACTTTCCCCTTGCTCGGTAATAACTGGTTGGCTTAACTCTGGCGGTAAGTCTGCTGGTAATACTTCTTGACCGCTAGCCATCACCGTTAACCAGCGACAAACGTTTTCTAGCTGCCTTACATTACCAGGCCAAGCCAGTTGCATCATAAAGCGCTGAGTGTCTTTGTGTAGCAGTTTACTTTCTACATTCAGCTCTTTGGCGGCAATTTCTAAAAAGTGTTTGCCTAATGCGGGAATATCTTCACGGCGTTCACACAATGAAGGTAAATGAATACGAATCACGTTTAAGCGGTGGAATAAATCTTCACGGAAATCACCTTCAGCCACTTTTTTCTCTAAGTTCTGGTGAGTGGCTGCAATTATTCTTACATCCACCTGTACTGGAGAATGACCGCCAACCCGGTAAAACTGCCCGTCTGCTAATACCCGTAATAAACGGGTTTGAATGTCTAAGGGCATGTCACCAATTTCATCAAGAAATAGGGTTCCGCCATTAGCTTGTTCAAAGCGACCGTGGCGAATATTGTTGGCGCCGGTAAATGCACCTTTCTCATGGCCAAACAACTCAGATTCAATCAAGTCCTTTGGAATGGCTGCCATGTTAAGCGCAATAAAGCTGCCGCTGGCGCGTGGGCTATGTTTATGTAGGGCATGTGCAACAAGTTCTTTACCAGTACCCGATTGGCCATTAATAAGCACTGAGATACTGGAGCGCGATAAGCGACCAATCGCTCGAAACACCTCTTGCATAGCAGGTGCTTCACCAATAATTTCGGGTGCTGGAGAGCTAGGTTTGTTATTTGCCTTGCTGCCTTTTTGCTCCCTAGAAACGGTGACCGCACGCTCGGTTAGCGAAACGGCTTCGTCAATATCAAAGGGTTTTGGTAAATATTCAAATGCACCACGTTGGTAGGCATTTACCGCGCTATCCAAATCCGAATGGGCGGTCATGATAATCACCGGCATTTCTGGGAAATGGCTTTGAATTTTTTCCAGTAGGCTTAATCCGTCCATGCCTGGCATACGAATATCTGAAATGACTACGTCAGGTTGTTCATAGTCTAATTGCTGTAGCATCATTTCGCCGTCAGCAAAGCTTAGGCAATCATAGCCTGCCGTTTTTAACGCTTTTTCTAACACCCACCGAATAGAGCTGTCGTCGTCAACGACCCATATAGTTGCTGCCATGTTAGTACATCCTTAACGTCGTAGTGGAAGGTGAATGGTGAACTCGGTATGTCCTGGCCAGCTGGCGCATTCAATCTTCCCTTTATGCTGATTTATTAAATTCTGTGCGATTGATAAACCTAAACCTGTACCGCCTTCACGCCCGGTTACCATGGGGTAAAACAGGGTATCGAGTAGTTCAGTAGGTATCCCCGGGCCGTTATCTATAATTTTGATTTCTGCGGCCAGCTTAAAACGCTGCCCGGCAATTGTTGCTTGATGGGCGGTGCGGGTAACTATGTCTATCTTGCCACCACTTTCGCCCAGAGCTTGCACAGCGTTTTGTACAATATTGAGAAAGGCTTGTAAGAGCTGCTCGTGATCCATTTCAAAATCTGGAATGCTTGGATCGTAGTCTCGCTCAACACTTATCCCTGAAGGCAAATCAAGTTTGACCAACTGACGGACCTTTTCGAGTACCGAATGCACGTTGTGTAGCTCATGTAAGCCAGGGCGCTGTGGCCCTAACAAGCGATCGACCAGTTTTCGCAGCCGATCGGCTTGCTCAATGATAATGCCGGTGAATTCTTTGAGTTCTGGATTAACTAGCTCTTTTTCGAGCAACTGTGCCGCGCCGCGCAGCCCGCCTAACGGGTTTTTAATTTCATGGGCTAAGCCACGAACTAATTCTTTTGCGGCTTGTTGCTGGGCGTGTTGGTATAACTCTTGGGAAATTTTCTTCTGTTGGCCGATAGCGCGCATTTCTAGCATCAATAAGTTGTATTGCTGACTATTAATGCGCGTGGCCGAGAGCTCGACTAATGCATGGTGGCTATCAAACACTAAGGTCACTTCGTTATCGGTAAAGCTCTGTCCAGAGCTACACACGCTGCCAAGCTTGCTTAGGTCTAGAGAGCTGTGTTTAACCTGCATGGCAAGCGGCTCGTCAATAAGCCGCTTGGCACTTTGCCCGAGTAACTGTTCGGCAGAAGCGTTTACGTATTGAATTTTTAACTCAGCATCAAGCAGCACGATGGCGGTAACTTGATTTTCCAATACTAAACGTTCTAAGCCAGAGATCTCTAACACTACTCTCTCCTGAATGCGCGCACCAAGTTGGTGCTTCTGCACTGAGTTTAACCTCAAAAGGCAGAGAGTTGCTAGTTAGCCTCCCCCTGCTGCAGCTGCTCCAGCGCCAAATGCGTTAGCGCGGTGCAAAAATACGGTAATGGGTTTAGACGATGCAATTTCCTTGCCCGAATCATCAACCAACTGCACATGAATAGTATGAGCACCACGATCAATATTGGTGAGGTTAAAGCTCCCCATTTTAGTGATTTGCCCTTGGGGTACACCATCAAGCACCAACTTGTAGCCCATGCTATTTAACGGCAGTGGCGTAGTGGTTGCTGTAATCGAAATTTTGCCTTCGTTGTCGCGAATGGTTTGTTCATGACTTGGGCTGGTGATTTGTACTTGATACTTAACTGGTTTTTGTTTCTTTTTCAGGGGCGTACGCGGAGTTGCCAAGGGGCCATCGGTGGCTGGCGGAGCAACGTCTACCTGTAGTTCGGTAGCGCCAACTTGGGGGCGATCTGAAAAGTGGGTGATGCCATTCTCATCTACCCATTGGTAAATAGTGTCGGCGGCTTGAACACTTACTAGTCCGAAACTGATAAAAAAAATGATAGCAAACCATTTGCTCATTGATAATTCCTCCATTCAACCTGCTAACGGTGGGCAAAAACCTATTGAAAAGCAATAAAAAAACCCGCTTTAAAGCGGGTTTTTTAAGCTGTGTAACGTTTTGTTTATACGCTGTAGTACAATTCGAACTCAACTGGGTGAGTTGTCATGTTGATGCGTTCAACGTCAGCTGATTTCAATGCGATGTAAGAATCGATGTAATCGTTGCTGAATACGCCGCCAGCAGTTAAGAATTCACGGTCTGCATCTAGGCAAGCTAGTGCATTCTCAAGTGAGGTCGCCACTTGTGGAATTTCAGCCGCTTCTTCTGCAGGTAGGTCGTATAAATCCTTGTCCATAGCATCGCCAGGGTGGATTTTGTTTTTGATCCCGTCAAGGCCAGCCATCAACATTGCAGAGAATGCTAAGTATGGGTTAGCTGTTGGGTCAGGGAAACGTACTTCGATACGACGCGCTTTAGGCGAAGGTACTACTGGAATACGGATAGAAGCAGAACGGTTACGTGCTGAGTAAGCTAGCATAACTGGCGCTTCGAAACCTGGTACCAAACGCTTGTAAGAGTTGGTAGATGCGTTAGCAAAAGCGTTAATCGCTTTAGCGTGCTTGATGATACCGCCAATGTAGAACAATGCAGTTTCAGATAGGCCACCATATAGGTCACCAGCAAACAAGTTTTCGCCGTCTTTCCAAATTGATTGGTGAACGTGCATACCGCTACCGTTATCACCAACAACTGGCTTAGGCATGAAAGTCGCTGTCTTACCGTAAGCGTGAGCTACGTTGTGAACAACATACTTAAGAACTTGAGTTTCATCAGCTTTTTCAACAATTGAGTTGAATAAAGTGGCGATTTCGTTCTGACCAGCTGTTGCTACTTCGTGGTGGTGCGCTTCAACAGTTTGACCCATTTCTTCAAGTACTAAACACATTGCTGAGCGTAGGTCTTGTGAAGAATCAACTGGTGCTACTGGGAAGTAACCGCCTTTAACGCCAGGACGGTGACCAGTGTTACCGTCTTCAAAATGCTTGTCTGAGTTCCAAGACGCTTCATCAGCATCAATTTTGTACATAGAACCTGACATGTCAGTTTTGTACTTAACGTCATCAAACAAGAAGAACTCTGGCTCAGGACCGAAGTATGCAGAATCTGCAATACCGGTAGAACGCATGTATTCTTCAGCGCGCTTAGCTACAGAGCGTGGGTCACGGTCGTAACCTTGCATAGTTGCTGGCTCAAGAATGTCACAACGAAGGTTTAGAGTGTTTTCTTCTGTGAACGGGTCTAGTACTGCAGTCGCAGGATCAGGCATTAATACCATGTCTGATTCGTTAATGCCTTTCCAGCCTGAAATAGAAGAACCATCAAACATTTTGCCGTCGGTGAAGAAATCTTCGTCAACCTGGTGAGATGGAATAGATACGTGTTGCTCTTTACCTTTAGTATCGGTAAAGCGTAAGTCAACAAATTTAACCTCTTGCTCTTTAAGCAAAGCTAAAACTTCTGCAGACATGTTTTTAACCTCCGGTGTCATCAAAATTGATGGTTCAATCGATTTAATAGTATTTATAACGAATTAACGCTGTTGTGTTGCTTGAAGCTAAAACTGTGCCAACACATAAGATATTGATATATATGGTTGTTATGGGAAGGGGCATCAATTTAGTGCAATGCGATGCACTTTTGTGGTGCTGTTCTTGTCCATTTTGGTGCGTTAAGTTTCTAGCCGCACTTATCATACCCTAAGTGGGTAGGAGAAAAACCGTGATCAACTTAAAACTATGAGAAGTTGTCGTTTATATGTACAATAGCGCACTTTTTACTTTTACCTCATTATAAAAGGGCTGAGAGCCGTGCTAGATAAGTTAAGAAACATCGCCATTATTGCTCACGTTGACCACGGGAAAACGACCCTAGTTGACAAGTTATTGCAGCAATCCGGTACGCTAACTACTCGTGGTGATGCTGAAGAGCGAGTCATGGACTCTAACGACATTGAGAAAGAGCGTGGTATTACCATTCTTGCAAAAAATACTGCTATTGAATGGAACGACTACCATATCAACATTGTTGATACTCCTGGACACGCCGACTTCGGTGGAGAAGTAGAGCGTGTTATGTCTATGGCTGACTCAGTGTTGTTACTTGTTGATGCCCAAGAAGGCCCAATGCCGCAAACACGCTTTGTAACACAAAAAGCGTTTGCTCAAGGCCTTAAGCCAATCTTAGTGATCAACAAGATTGATAAACCAGGTGCTCGCCCTGATTGGGTTATGGATCAAGTATTTGATTTATTCGATAACCTTGGCGCAACTGACGATCAGTTAGACTTTAAAGTGGTTTATGCATCAGCGATTAACGGCTGGGCAACCATGGATTTAGATGAGCCATCAGACAACATGGAACCATTGTTCCAAGCAATTGTTGACAATGTTGCTCCTCCAGCTGCTGACCCAAGTGGCGATTTCCAGATGCAAATTTCTCAGTTAGATTACAACTCTTATGTTGGTGTTATCGGTGTAGGCCGTATTACCCGCGGTAGTGTTGTGCCTAACCAACAAGTGACTGTAGTGGGCGCTGACGGTAAAACCCGCAATGGTAAAGTTGGCCTTGTGCTAAGTTACTTGGGCCTAGAGCGTCAAGAAACACAGAAAGCTGAAGCCGGTAACATTATTGCTATTACAGGTCTTGGCGAGCTTAAAATCTCTGACACCATTTGTGATACCAACAACGTTGAAGCCTTAACGCCACTGAGTGTTGATGAGCCTACGGTTAACATGACTTTCCAAGTAAACAACTCTCCGTTTGCTGGTAAAGAAGGTAAATTTGTTACTTCTCGAAACATTCTTGAGCGTTTGCAAAAAGAAATGGTTCATAACGTTGCTTTACGTGTTGAAGAAATGGACGATCCGGATAAATTCCGCGTATCTGGCCGTGGTGAGCTTCACTTAGGTATCCTTATCGAAAACATGCGTCGTGAAGGTTTTGAGCTTGCGGTATCACGCCCAGAAGTAATTCTGCGTACAGTAGATGGCAAACTTGAAGAACCTTACGAAACAGTAACCATTGATGTTGAAGAAGCGCATCAGGGTAGTGTTATGGAGCAAATGGGCTTACGTAAGGGTGACCTTACTGATATGGCGCCAGATGGTAAAGGCCGTGTACGCATGGACTTCTTGATGCCAAGCCGAGGCTTAATGGGTTTCCAAACTGAATTCATGACGCTAACTTCAGGTTCAGGTTTGATTTACCATACTTTTGAACGTTACGGCCCACATAAGGGCGGTACGATTGGTCAACGTCAAAACGGCGTACTGATCTCAAATGCTACCGGTAAAGCACTGACCTACTCGTTGTATAACCTACAAGATCGTGGTCGTTTGTTTACTCAACACGCCGACGAAGTATACGAAGGTCAAATTGTGGGTATTCACAGCCGTGATAACGATTTAACAGTAAACTGTCTGAAAGGTAAGCAGCTAACTAACGTACGTTCTTCAGGTACTGATGAAGCACAAGTACTAACGCCACCGATTCTTATGACTCTTGAGCAAGCGCTTGAGTTTATTGATGATGACGAGCTAGTAGAAGTGACGCCTGAAAGCATTCGTATTCGTAAGCGTTTGCTTACTGAAAACGAGCGTAAGCGCGCGGGTCGCCCACCTAAGGCACAATAAGCAAGCGCTTATTACTTGATTGAAAAAAGGCAGCTTAGGCTGCCTTTTTTAGTTTTTGTAAAAAGTTTTTGTTAAGCGGGGGCGTTGGCGAGAAAGCCTATTTTAGGGTTAACGCTTTGTTTAATCAGCTCGAACAAAGGTTGATACAACAAGGGGAGTTGCTCTTGAAAACGCTCAAGAGTGATGTGGTAAGCGGCTCTAATACCGTGGTAATCAATATTTGGACTAATGCGCGTCATCTTAATGCCAAACAAGGACAAGCTTCGGGCGAGTTTGGGTTCAACCATCACGTAAGCGTGTTTAATACCACTTTGTTCTGCAACAATCGATGCTGCTAAATACAAACTCATGGTGATATAGGGAAAGGTGCGCATTTCTTTTTGACTAAACTCCGCCAAAGTAATACCTGATGGCCTAGCCCCACTCCTCGCGTCGATTTTTCTGCGACGAAACTGCGTATCCAAAGCAACTCGTGACACTTCACAAACACTTTCTCTGGCAAAGTTATCTGGGTGCAGTGCCTGATGAGTAATGGCCGAGCCACAGGCATCCAAAATAGGCAGGCTTTGCTGACCTTTTGGGTGCACCATTCTTAAGCAACCGGCATCAAGCCCGCTGGTTAAATGTTGTACTCGGCAATACTGTGAGTAGCTATCGTAGTTGTCTTTTTCCTGCTGCAGCTTATTGCTCGGTTCAAATTTAAACTCTTCACAATAAACACGATGGCGTAATTGATAGACCTTCTTCACTTCAGAATCGTTACTCGCGATACTCGCTTGAAAAAAACGTTGGTAGCGTTGCGCGAGTTCTTCGCCTTGGTGCTGAAGTGCTAATTGCTTAACAGAGGAGGCGCTTAGTTGCAACTTACGCGGAGCAATGGAGCTGGGATGTTGGTGACTCACATGAAAACCTAGATTAATCCTATAAATCGCCAAGCATAACGGGCGAAAATGTATAATTATGGGGGGATTGATTACATGCTCAAATGGCTATTTAGTCACTTTATTTAGATGTTTTTGTGATTGAAATGTGCGGTAGCTCAGTTTATAGGTGCTGAAAGCCTTATTCATACTATAAATGTATTGTAGTGGATGATAGTTGGGGGTTGGGCATTTAAGGCTTGTCAGCTAAGCCTTGCATTAATGTATTCTAGCCTTAGCTCGAACGATGACTTCCTGTAAGAGTATTGCGCTTGAATAAAAATTCAGTAGTGAATAATGTGCCTTGCTAGGAATTAGGCCGTTTGATTGCTACAGCAAAGGACTAAAAATATGGATAATATTTTCCATCAACCGTCGATAAACGGGACGTTTTCGCCAGGCAATGGCATCCACTTTACTGCTCTGTTGTAAGTAGTGTTGCATGATTCTGTATAAATCTTTGGCGTAATCTTTGTCATCAATAATCGATGTCACTTCAAAGTTAAGCCATAAACTGCGCATGTCTAAATTTACGGTGCCCACCAAAGCAACTTGTTGATCGATTAGCAGGCTTTTGGTGTGTAATAAACCGCCATTGAATTTGAAGATATTAACGCCAGCATCTAATAGTTGCTGATAAAAGGAATGGCTGGCGTACCGTACCAAAAAGGAGTCATTTCTTGCGGGTAAAATTAGGTTAACTTCTACCCCGCGATTAGCGGCTGTCACTAAAGCCATTTGCAGGCTTTCATCAGGTACAAAGTAAGGGCTGGTTAATACAATTTGTTGCTTGGCTAAATATAAAGACGAAAGCAGTAACTGAATAATATGGTCGCCAAAGATGCCAGGTCCTGAAGGCATAATCTGCATGAGCTGTTGGCCAGCAGAGGCGGCAGGGGAGACTAAATCCAATTGCTCGATAAGTGCTAAGCCAGTTTCCATTTCAATATCGTAAGCGACCACCGCTTGCAGGTTTACTGCCGCGGGGCCTTCGACTCTCAACATCAAATCAACCCATTGGCCAAGGCCGCGCTGCTGATTAAATAAGCGTGGGTCTACGAGATTCATAGAGCCGGTATACGCCACGTGTTGGTCAATGGCAGCAATTTTTCGGTGCAGCCTTAAATCTATCCGTTGTAGTAGCATTCGAATGGGGTTGGCGTGTAATGCTTCAATCACATTGACGCCAGCATGTTCTAGTTGGTTTTTTTTCTCGGAGCTTAAAAACTCTCTTGAGCCTACCGAGTCAGCCAGTAAGTATACACTTACTTTTCGTTGGGCAGCATGCGCCAAAGCGTCTAACAAGGGCTCGACTAATCCACCGAGTTGTACAATGTAAAACTCAAGGTAGATGGTGGTTTTTGCTTGGTGTATATCTTGCGTTATCTGGCTTAGCGTAGAGAGGGAATCTTCAAGGTTTTGTAATAAATTTCCTCCCAATATTGGCAAGCCAAGCAAGCGCCGGGTTAGTTTATTTAGGGGTTCTGCTTGTTCTGAACAGGAGCGCTCTACAGCGTGGGGGGAACGCTTGAACTGGTGTACACTTTGTTTGTACTTGGTTTCCATTACTCGCGCTCGTCTAGCGCGCAAGCGGCCCAAATAGCGCTCACCAAATAGCTGGTAGCAAATAATACCCAGTAAAGGTACTGCAAAAATCAGTAGTAGCCAAGTAAGGGTTACGCCTACTGGGCGGCGTTTTAACATCACTTGCAGGGCCACTGCAATAATCAGCAAAACATAAATGAGCAAACCTAAGTCAGACAAAAATGAATCTAGCACTGTGGCCCCTAACCCTGCACAACCTCTGTTTAATCTAGCATGCGAGCACAAAAAAAGCCGTTAACTCACTCGGAGTTAACGGCTTTATCTTGAAGAGGTTTAACGCGCTTAGTTGTCTAGCGTATCGCTGGCAACTTTGTAGCTAGGATCTTCAATCAAGTTCACTTCAACCGCGCTGCCTGCTTTAGTTAGTAACTTGCGACATTCAGGGCTAAGGTGCTTAAGGTGCAGAGTTTTACCGGCTTTTTCGTAACGCTCAGCCAAGGTATCAATGGCTTCAATTGCAGAGTGATCACTCACTCGCGATTTAGCAAAATCAATCACTACATCTTTTGGATCGTTGGCTGGGCTAAATAAGTCTAAGAAGTTAGCCGCAGAACCAAAGAACAATGGGCCATCTAGTTGATACACCTTGTGGTCTTCATCATCGCTAGACGTAGTCACGTAGATGTGTTTTGCGTGGTTCCAAGCGAATACCAAAGCCGACACAATTACACCAATCACTACGGCTACTGCCAAGTCAGTGAATACAGTGACAACCGATACTAATACAATCACAAAGAAATCTGCTTTTGGTACCTTGTTAATCATGCGCAAACTGGCCCACTCGAAGGTACCTAGTACAACCATGAACATCACACCAACTAGAGCAGCTAAAGGAATCATTTCAATTAGCGAAGAGCCAAATAAAATGAAGCCTAATAAGGCTAAAGCAGCGGTAATACCAGACAGCCGACCACGACCACCAGAGCGAATGTTGATCATGCTCTGACCGATCATTGCACAACCGCCCATACCGCCAAAGAAGCCTGTTGTTACATTAGCCACACCTTGGCCAATACATTCTTTGTTACCGTGACCACGCGTGCCTGTCATCTCATCAACTACCGTTAAGGTTAGTAGAGACTCAATCAAACCAATTGCCGCCAATACTAGAGCATAAGGGAAGATGATTTTTAGGGTTTCTAAGTTGAAAGGCACACTTGGAATAGAAAAGCTTGGCAGGCCGCCGGCAATTGTCGCATTAGCGTCGCCAGTCATACTACGTACAAAATCTACTACGGTGCGGGTATCCAAATTAAGCACATGCACTGATACCGTTACCCCCACAATGGCGACTAGAGAAGCAGGTACTGCACTGGTAAGCTTCGGTAAAAAGTGGATTACTGCCATAGTAATCGCCACTAGGCCTAACATAATCCATAGTTGGCTACCTTGCATCCATTCCATTTCACCAAAGGCATTAGGCACTTGAAACTGCCCTAATTGCGCTAAGAAAATCACAATGGCTAAGCCATTAACAAAGCCTAGCATTACTGGGTGGGGTACCATGCGAATAAACTTACCGAGATGGAATACCCCCGCAAGCACTTGCAGGATCCCCATTAATACCACGGTGGCAAATAAATACTGTACCCCGTGGTCTGCGACTAGGGCGACCATTACTACCGCAAGTGCGCCAGTGGCACCAGAAATCATCCCCGGGCGACCACCAATTACAGCGGTAATTAAACCCACCATAAAGGCCGCGTATAAACCGACTAAAGGTTCTACACCAGCAACAAAAGCGAAGGCTACTGCTTCGGGAACAAGCGCAAGCGCTACAGTTAAACCAGAGAGTAGGTCGTTTTTAACCGTAGCTCCCCGAAATTTAGGAAATTCAAACATGGTTCTTAGGATCCAAAAAAGAACAAAACGAAATGGGGCGGGAGTCTAGCACTTTATGTGATTCAGTTCAAAAAAACATCAGCTTTTGTTTAGCTTTTTTTTGTTAAATAAGAGGCTTAAGCCCTTGTTAAACTTGAGTTGAGCGCATATCTGAGTCATTCTTTAGCCATAAAAAACAAAGGAGTGAAATTAATCATGAGTGGCCGTTTAAAAACGCTTGATTGGCAAGGTTATTTTGCCACCGCAAAAAGCTTTAGCCATTTTCTGATTCAGCGTATCAAACAAGAAAAACTCACGATGATTGCCGGCTCACTTGCTTATGTCACGTTGCTGTCGTTGGTGCCTTTGGTGGCGGTTACTTTTTCAATTATCAGTGCTTTTCCGGTGTTTGCTGGATTTCAAATTCATATTGAAGATTTTGTCTTCAGCAACTTTGTGCCAGCCTCTGGCGAGGTGGTTAAAGAGAATCTGCGCGGTTTTGTGGAGAACGCTTCAAAAATGACCGCGGTAGGAATAGCCGCATTGGCGGTGGTAGCACTGATGTTGATTTCTACCATCGACAAAAGTTTGAACATGATTTGGCGAGTAAAGGTGAAGCGACGCTGGAGCAGCGCATTTCCTATGTATTGGATGATTCTTACTTTAGGCCCCTTGTTAATGGGAGGCAGCTTAGCCTTAAGTTCATATATTTTCTCTATGCAGTTGTTTGCCGATGAAACATTGTTGGGAATATGGAATCAACTGTTACGTATGGTGCCTTTGTTGTTTTCCATTGGCGCGTTTTGCTTGTTGTACTTATTGGTGCCTAACCAATCAATTCGTTTTAAACATGGTTTAACCGGTGCGGTTGTCGCCGCTTTGCTATTTGAGTTGGGCAAGCGTGGTTTTGCCTTATATGTGGCTTCATTTCCTTCTTACCAAGTGATCTACGGTGCCTTAGCAAGTATTCCCATATTATTTGTATGGGTTTATGTGAGTTGGGTAGTGGTATTGATAGGCGCAGAGATCACCGCCGCCCTTGGCGAGTTTTCACAACAGCAGCAACAAGCACAACAGATAGATAGCAACATAGAGGAGTCGTTATGATTGCTTTAATTCAACGGGTTCAGCAGGCCAGTGTCACAATTAGTGGTGAAACAAGTGGCAGTATTGGCCCTGGTTTATTAGTTTTGCTAGGCGTTGAACAAACCGATGATCAAAGCAAAGCGGTGAAGCTTTGTGAAAAGGTTATTAAGTACCGCATTTTTGCCGATGAAAACGGTAAAACTAACCTGAATGTGCAGCAAGCTGGGGGAAGTTTATTGGTGGTGTCGCAATTTACTTTAGTGGCCGATACCGATAAAGGCTTGCGCCCCGGGTTTTCTAAAGGGGCTACGCCGGAGCAAGCTAAACATCTTTACGAACATTTTGTAAGTACCTGTAAAGACCGCGGCCTAGCCACCGAAACCGGTGTCTTTGCAGCCGACATGCAAGTGTCTTCAGTAAATGACGGGCCAATGACTTTTTGGCTTCAAATCTAATTTTCACCAATGAAATCGAAACTTTGCGGCGGCTCACATATCAGATTTGCTGCCCCCAAAGGCAATTGACATAAATAACTGCAATCAGTCATATTAAGAGAAAGCGCTTTCACGGGAATAGGTTAACTCTGACTGTGCCCAGAGAAACTATAGTGTCAGCGCTTACTAATACAGCGAGGCTAAAGTAATAATGGCAACGATCAAGGAAGTCTCTGATCTAGCGGGTGTATCGCAAGCAACCGTATCTAGAGTGATGAATGGCAATAACAAGGTATCGGAAATTAACCGAGAGCGTGTTATGGCTGCGATGGATAAATTGGGTTATCAACCTAATTCATTTGCTCAAGCTCTGGCGACCAACCGCTCTTATAGCGTGGGGATTGTAGTGGGTACCTTATCTGGTCCGTTCTATGGTCCCATGATGCACAGTATTGAATCGGTATTGCGAAACGAAGGCCAGCACCTTATCGCTACCAGTGGCCACGATGATTTAGAACAAGAGCGAGATGCGATTCGCTTTTTAAATTCTCGTCGTGTCGACGCAATTTTGCTGGTGGTACAGGCCATGGGTGACGATGAGCTGATCGAAATGTGTCAGCGTAATCCTAATATTTTTGTATTAAACCGCTATGTGCCGGAGTTAGCCAATCGCTGTATTTATTTGAACAATGAATTAGGTGGTTATTTGGCGACCAAACATCTTATCGATTTAGGTCATACAAAAATCGCTTCGATCACGGGCCCATTAGTTCACCTTGATGCGCGAGAGCGTTTACAAGGTTACCGTAATGCCCTTAATGAAGCAGGCATAGAATACGACGCACAGTTGGTCGTAGAAGGTTTGTACCAAGAAGATGGCGGCAACAAAGCGGCGGCTAAGTTATTCCAGCGTGATGTTGAGTTCACCGGAGTGGTGTGCGGTAACGATAACATTGCTATTGGCGTATACGACATTTTGTCGCTAGACAATGAATCACCAGCGGAGCGAATTTCGGTGGTGGGCTACGATGACATGTTTTATTCGCGCTATTTGCGACCAAAGATGACCACTATTCGTTTTCCAATTGAAGAAATGGGCACTATCGCAGCAAATATGGTGTTACAGAATTTATCAAATGTAGACCTAGTAAAAGGTGTGCAGTTAGAGCCACAACTTATAGTGCGAGAATCGTCGGCACCTCCCGTCGGTTAGCTTACCTACCCAATTTAAGGAGTTGAATATGACCTGTCCCAGTTACTCTTAATCGACTCCTTGCTTGATGTTAGCTATGCGTTTTTGTGAATGTATAGCTAAGGTCGATCAGCAGTAAATCTGCTGGCAGTCTCTTTTTTATCCCATGAATATAATGATATGCGTCAGTAAAGGCGTAGTGTTGAGGTTGTGTTATGTCTTTTGAATTTCCCGAGTCGTCTCCTTTTCGTCGTAGTGATTTTGTATTTGGTGTGGCTACCGCTGCGTTTCAAATTGAAGGCGCGAATAAAGAAGATGAACGTTGTGAGTCTATTTGGGACCGTTTTTGTGCCACTCCCGGAAAAGTGGCTAATGGCGACGACGGCACGGTAGCATGTGATCACTACCATCTTTGGGAACAAGACCTAGAGATGATCGCCGAGTTAGGTGTTGACGCTTACCGTTTATCGATTGCTTGGCCGCGTATTATGCCAGTAGAAGGGCAAGTAAACAGTAAAGGAATTGAGTTTTATAAACGCTTAATTGCCAAGCTTAATGAATTAGGCATTAAGCCATTTGTTACCCTTTATCACTGGGATTTACCTCAGTATTTAGAAGACCGAGGTGGTTGGTTAAGTCGCGAAACAGCCTATAAATTCGCTGAATTTGCCGACATCATGACAAAAGCCTTAGGTGATTCAGTATTTAGTTATGCTACCTTTAACGAACCACTATGTAGTGCCTTTTTAGGTTACCGCTTTGGTCAGCACGCCCCCGGTTTAACAGACGATAAACTAGGTTTTCAAGCTGCTCACCATATATTGCTAGCTCACGGTTTAGCACTGCCAAAAATGCGTGAAAACGCCCCTAAAGCAGAGCACGGTATTGTACTTAACTTTACCCCTGCTTACCCAGCAGACCCAACCAACGCGGCTGATGTATTAGCTGCCGATTTTGATGAGCAACAAGGCATTCATTGGTTCTTACAACCAATTGTTGAAGGGGAATACCCAGCAGCGATTCGCCAGCAGCAACCATTATGGTGGCCGACTATTTTACCTGGCGATCTGGCCTTAATTAGCCAACCCATCGACTTCTTAGGCATTAACTACTACACCCGCCACGTGATTAAAGCCACTGAAAATGGTCCGCGCCAAGTGGTGTTGCCAGATGTAGAGCGTACAGATATGGGTTGGGAAGTGTGCCCTGAAGCACTCACCGCTTTATTGGTAAAACTTAATCAGCGCTATACCTTGCCGCCGATCTTCATTACCGAAAACGGCATGGCCGGTGCAGACAGCCTGAAAAATGGTGAAGTGATCGATCAACAACGTTGTGACTACTACCAATCACACCTAGACGCGGTGGCTGTGGCAATGGAGCAGGGTGTGGATATGCGTGGCTATTTTGCTTGGAGTTTAATGGATAACTTTGAGTGGGCCTTCGGTTATGAGAAACGTTTTGGCATTGTTTATGTTGATTACGCAAGCCAGCAACGAGTGCTTAAGCAAAGTGCTAAATACTTCCAACAATTTTTACAACAACGCGCAGGAGCATAATTATGGCGTCACTGTCATTTAAAGATCTACGTAAGAGTTACGGCAAAGTTGAAATTGTAAAAGGTTTCGACTTAGAGATGAGTGATGGTGAATTTGTGGTATTACTCGGAGCCTCTGGGTGTGGTAAATCCACCATTTTGAGGATGGTGGCCGGCTTAGAAACCATTTCTTCGGGTCAAATCTGTATGGATGAAAAATGCCTTAACGACGTTGACCCAAAAGATCGCGATCTTGCCATGGTATTTCAAAGCTATGCGCTTTACCCCCACATGACAGTGTACGAAAACATTGCCTTTGCGCTTAAAGTTCAAGGGGTTAAGAAAGAAGAGATTAAAAAGTCGGTGGATTGGGCAGCCGAAATGCTGCAGTTAACCGACTATCTTCATCGTAAACCTAAACAACTTTCTGGTGGGCAACGCCAGCGAGTCGCCATGGGGCGGGCTATGGTGCGCACGCCTAAGCTATTTTTGTTTGATGAGCCTTTATCTAACCTCGACGCTAAGCTTCGCGGCAAAATGCGTGCAGAAATAAAAGACATGCACCACAAATTGGGTGTAACTACATTATATGTTACGCATGACCAGGTAGAGGCGATGACCTTAGCAGACCGCATCGTGATCATGAACAAAGGGGTTACCGCACAAATTGGTACGCCTTATGAGGTGTTTACTCAGCCTAAAAATCAATTTGTAGCGAGCTTTATCGGTTCACCGTCTATGAATATGATCCCAGCGACTGCTAAACAGCAAGACGGCGAGTGGCTATTGGAATTAGCTGGCCAGGTGATTAAAGCCCCAGAGAAATTTGTAGGCAAGCTACAAGAAGGTCATGCACTAACGCTAGGCATTCGCCCTAACGATATTCATTTACATGAGAAACAGCTAGAAGCTAGCCACGTTATAGCGGCCAAAGCTACCTTCTCTGATAGTGAATTATTAGGTGCGACTATGCACGTGAAAGCAGAAATGGGCGGGCAGAATATTGTGATTGAAGCTCCAGCGGAGCATGGTCAATTGCCCAAGTCTCTAGAGATATTTTTAGATGCCACCTTCGTGCACTTGTTTGATGCAGAGACGCAAAGGTCTTTAGCTCTTCCATAGTAAGTCGTTATTTTAAATACAAAAAAGCCAGCATGATGCTGGCTTTTTATTGCTGTACTCGGTTTAGCCTAGTACCACTTCTACTTGATGCTCGCCTTCACTAAAGACAGGTAGCACTTTTCCATCGATCGCGTCACCATTTACGGTAACACTTACCACACCCGAGCTTACGCCGTTAGGGTTGCTAACCTTAATGTTGTATTGCGCGCCACGGTAACGGCGTTTCACACTAAAGCCAGGCCATGCCGTTGGAATACAAGGGTCTACTTCTAGCCCCGTTAGCGTGGGTTTAATACCCAAGATGTATTGGGTACCAGCTACATAAGTCCAGGCAGAGGTGCCCGACAACCAGGCGTTGCGACCCATACCAAATTGTTTGTGTTCCGCGCCTAGAATATTTTGCGGGTAACAATAAGGTTCGGATTGGAATACATCCAAGTTATCGTTGTGGAAAGCAGGGTTAATTTGGTTGTAGTACTCAAAGGCACGGTCGCCGTTACCAGCTATGGTTTCGGCCATCATTACCCAAGGGTTTGAGTGTAAGAAGATACCGCCGTTCTCTTTAGCACCCGGTGGGTAAGTACTTACACCACCCAGTTGTGGATCAAAACCATTGTAACCAGGGCCAGACAACATAATGCCGTACTTGGTGTTTAGCTTGTGATTAACAGCGTCAAGGCCGGCTAGCATGCGGTCGCCTTCAGCAAAGCCAGAGATGACCGGCCACGACTGTCCGTTGGTGTATAAACTACCATGTTGGTTTTTATGCGAACCAATCGGTTGGCCTTCGTTGGTAAAGTAGCGCACCCACCATTCGCCGTCCCAAGCATGCTGATTAACGCGTTGCTTCATTTCTTGATAGTAGCCATTGAGCAAATCGTAGCTGCTCTGGTCATCAAAGGTTTTAGCAATGTCTAACAACTCTTTTAGCGCTTTGCCAAATAAGTTAGCAACAAACAGAGACTCAGCGCCTGTTGGCAAGTTAACAGTATCGTTCCAATCAGCAAAACCGAGTAGTGGTAGGCCATGTTCACCTACATTATTCCACGTAAAATCAACGGCTTTAAGCAAGTGTTGATAAACGCTGGCTTGCGGGCGATCTTCAGGTTCTAGGGTTTTGCTGTAATAAGAAATAGGCTTGTTTAAGAAATCCAGATCGCCGGTTTCTTTTAAGTACTGGGCAACCGTAAGTACGATCCACAAATGGTCGTCACCGTAGTAGTTAGGGCACTCTGGCTCTTCGCGTGAGTCGCCTTCGTTGGCTTCCATAGTGAGTGGGAAGTACTGGTGCATGGCCGAGCCGTTGGCGAGTTGAACCGATAATAAACGCTCGGCAAATTCGCGTGCTTCTTGCGGCATGTGCGACATCACACCAATTAAATCTTGCGATGAATCCCTAAAGCCAATACCGCGAGCGCCGTAGCCCAACTGGTATAAAGACAGGTAACGAGACCAGTTTTTAGTGGTGTGACATTGGCGAGGATTATGTACGTTGAGCATTGAGTTCATGGCTGTATCTGGGGTGTCTACCTGCATCACTTGTAGGTAGTCTTCCCAAAATCCAGATAGCTCAACAAAGGCTTGGTCTACAGCGCTTTCTTGGCGATATAAATCAATGCTTGGTTTGGCGTCGGCCAAACTGCTTACTTGGCCTAACTGAGTAATTACTCGCTCGGTGCTACCCGGCGCAAGTTCGCCCAAGTTCACCAATAGCGCGCCTACGTTATCACCGCGGTCACATTCAGAGTTGCCTAAGCTAGGCTCCATTAGTGATAAGGGTTTTGACCAAGAGCCAAATTCGTTATCGCCCAAAAATGCACGGCGGTCACCCTCCCAAGAATCAACTGGGCGGTTACAGCTTAAGTAGTTCACGGCGCTATCACGCTTCATGAAAGCATATTGCTCTAATACTACGTGGCCAGTGCTTTCTGGGTGCGCTTTTAGCGCCATAGTTTGCGGTACCCAATCGGCGTTCACTAGCTGTTTTAAAGCATCAAAGTGGGTGAACTCGTAAACCGGAACTACATCTACCGCTTGGGTTTGCTCACTAATGTTAGTGACCTGGATATCTTGAATTAAGGTGCTAGAACCTTGAGGAACAAAAATCTTAAGGTCGATACGCAAACCTTGAGCTTCAACTACCCAGCGGGTGTAAGACAAACCAATGCGACATTCAAACTTATCTAAGGCTTCTAACGTTGGCGTAAAGAACGGAGAAAACAGTTGGTAACCTTGCGCAGTTTTGCGGCGAATATACACCGTTGAGCCTTTAAACTCAGACTGTGGCAACTGGGCAATGTATTTAGTAATACGGTTTAAGGCGGGATCTTGTTTACACACAACGGTGCCGCCAGTGGTATCCACTAAACCGCCAAAGTCGAGAGTTCCCACGTAGTTCGCCCATTTTATCGGCGTTTTCGGCGTAGTTAGTACGTATTCCTTGTTTTGGTCATCGAAGTAACCGTATTGCTTGCTCATATTTACCTCAGAATTGTTAAGCTGAATGCTGTTCGGCGTTGGTCAAAGGCTTAACCAAGGCTAAAGAAAAGATCATGCCGGGGCGGAAGTAGCGACCTGCGGTGTACTTAAGTCCGGTATGGTGTAAGGCGTAGAACAGCGTTTGGCTGTTTAACTGAAATTGTTGGCATAAGGCGGCACTGCGCAGTTTGAACTCATTAAACTGACGTGGAATATCTGCAGCAATACGCCCATCTGAATAGAGTAAACCTAAGTTTATTAGCGCCTGATGAAGCTGCTCGGTTTCGTCGTCTTTCAAGTGGGAGAACTGCTTACTGTTAAAGCGGCAGCTAGCATTAAACCCTTCTGGAGCGGCAAACGGAATGCGTGCATCTTGATATAGATTGCGATAAGTCGCGCTTAGTAAATCAGCGGCTTGCTGCTGCATATCTAAAGCTGCCATCGCCGTGACTAAGGAGTATTGCACGCCAATCCACACATCGTGAGCTTGGAAATTATCCCACTCTTTAGGTTCACCTAAGCGTGTGACTAAGTTGGCTGCGCCTACTCGCGCGCTGTTAATTTGGTAGTTGTGGCGATAAACATAGGCCAAACTGCGGCGCTGTTGTTGCTCGCTGGCAATGGCGGGTAACTGCAGCATGCGACAGTAACTGTCGGCTAACAATTGATCGGCAAAGCTATCATCGCTATCTAATTGTAACTTGGCGTGCCAAGAGCTTTGCCAAAAGTCGCCTAACGCGAGGAGTGCTAGTTTTCGTATTTGGCGACGCGTTTTGGGGTTGTCTTGAGTAGTAGGCCAGCTAAGTGGTGCGCAGTGCTCGGCCCACAACTGCTGCACATTTTCGGCTAAATCGCCTAACTCTGGCAGGCTCGGTTCGTTTAACCATTGGTTAAGCCGTTCCACTAACTCCACTGAACAGGGTTTGTTCTGCAGTTTGAGCTGCCCAGCAAAAGGAGACTGCTTTAAGGCATCACTTAAGGCCTCGAGCTGTTGTTCTTTAATGTCGCGTATTTGCAGCGGTGTCACATAGAAGTGAAAGTAGCCTGCCTGCTCGTCCCATAAGCTGCTGTGAAACTGCTTACGTGCGCATGACGCTAGGTAGCGGTACTCCTGCGGGATCCCGGTTTTGTTTAGTAGTTCTGCAATGGTGGCGTAGGCTTCTAAGCTGGCGATCCACAGTGAACCGCAATATACCGAAATACCGTGTGAAGATAGGTTATCAAAGGTATCGTCGGTGCCGCGAGTAAGTGGGAAGCATTGGCCGGGTTCTACCATTGCTTGCAAGTAATGCATGGCCGCTTGGCACGCTTCCCAGCAATCGCTTAATAGGGTTTTGTCATCATGAAAACGATAATGACGTAGCAACATTAAGATGTATTTAGGCGCTAAATCCTTCCATTCCTTAACATTGTGCCAATCGTAAGCATCAGGTTTGGCGTCAAAAGGGCTGCCTAAATCGTGAATCACTGCTCCTCGCACCGCACGTGGGCCTTCGGTTTTGTCATTCGGTAAATCGGCGTGAGGTAAGCCTACATATTCATGGTGGCGGCGAATATGCGAGTTCTCTGCTAATACGGCTTGCGAGAAATGACGCATTACCGCGCCATCTAAACGCGGAAAACACTGTAGTAATGAAAACGAGCCATAAAAATACACATCCAAGGAATTGAAGAATGGGTAATCGGCACATTCTCTTACTAAAAATTTATCATCGGCATCCCAAACGGTAGCTTCAGCTAGAAACGACAGGGTGTTTAGAGCCAGAGTCCGTGTCTCGGTTTGTCCTTGCGGCCCAAGCGGTAAGCTAGCTAGGCTATCGTCAGGCATTAATTGTTCGCTGACACTAGCTAATGATTCCGTTAACTGAGGTTCTATCTCTATAGCATGCTGGCAAATAGCCAATGCTCTGCCTTCGCTTTGTGGAAATTGTTGGGTGTACTTTTTAAGGCTAGTTAAGCCCGGTAAACGAATATGGGGGAAATCTAATACCAGAGAGAAACATACTTCGACTTGCTCGCCAGGGGCTAGCTCGCCGCTAATGCAAAGCGCTGCTGAACTGAGTTCGCGGCCGCTGTATATACCGCGGTCAAATGATTCTCCTAAGCGTCCGCTGGCTAAGCCTCCGGCCACTACATTGGCGGTACTATCTGTGTAAAAATACGGCTTAGCGCTTACCCAACAACCAGTTGGCGCGGAAACGGATAAACAACTTTGGCCGTCAAAGTCTATGCCTGGATTAGCGTTACCGCTCATTTCTACGGCGCAGTGTTTAGCGTCATTTTGCCAGCGATGCAGTTGGCTTGTTTGGCCGTTAGCCCCGCGGACCAATTTACAGGCTGAATCTTGAACGCCCGGGCGCTGTTTAATCGCTTGAAAGCCGCTTAAGTTTTCTAAACAGCGAATTAAGCTAAATGCTTGCCTAGTTTGGCTTTGGTTACGCAATACGATACGGGTGTAACTCACCGGTAAGGCTGCCCAATCCTCGTGATTAGGGACCACCGGGCTATAGTGAAACTTTGTTACTTGGATCGCTTGCTGGTCAACAAATTGTTGCTTGGCGACTGGATACAGCGCTTGATAATTGACTTGCTTGCTCGGGCAAGTGGCTATGCCGTGGTAGGCATTTGCTTCCCAATCTCCATAGAGTGCTTGTTGGTGGGCTGCTTTAAGGCCAAGTGCGCCGTCATAGAAATCCAGTAACCAACTAATGTTAAGCGCTGCGCCAGTCACTTGGTTGCTTAACAGTTGCTGAGTTTTGTCTGATAACTCTACATTCCAACGTTGTAAATTAGCTTGGTTCCATTGGTAGAGGTCTGGCTCTTGAATAAGGTTTTGCAGGTGCGCAAGCTGTTGTTCTGTATCATCATCAGCTTTAAACAGTGGCTGTTGTAGGTGATTACTTAAGGCGAAAAACTTCTGCTTTTGCTGAAAGTTGCTGTGATTCACTATCACCAGTTGCTGCTCATTTGCATCGCGTTGGCTCAGGAAAAACTCTTCTAATCGCAAACCATCACGCTGGCTGTCGGCTAGATGCAAACCCGGTAACATATGAAACAGTGGCGTTGTTCCCGCTGGTGTTAGGGTGTACGCACTACCAATACCGCCTACCGCGATCCCCGTGTCTGCTGGGGTTGTACTTAATGGAACATACCAGGGTTGTACAAACTCGTCGGCCAACCCTGGACTCATCAAGTCACTGACCTGACCAAAATAACTGGATTGAGCGGTGTAACGATGCAACATTGGAATGACCTCAACTAAATACTATTGATGTGTAAGCGCTTTCACATGGCATGTTAACAGGTAGCCTTAGCTTGTTTAGTGCATCAATTCGAAAAAGTGATCGGCCTCAATAAAAGATTTCGTAATAGGAAAGCTATGAAAGAAGCCAAGGCAATTTAGTCAATAAGTGTAGTTTGCTTGTTCTATAGAAAGGCTCAAGGCCTTTATTGATAGGCTGTCTGGAGGCTAGGTACAATCAGTTGACGTATGAAACATTTCCATTGCAGCATTGCGAGGCCTGTGAAAATACTAAAAAACATTAGCTAGTTATTTTATTGCATCAGCGTGTTGACTTGTTCGATGAGAAAATAAGGATTGGGGCTAAATTAAGGGTACCGCCGCTAATATTTGCTTCAGTATTTTCATGGACCTTAATGCCTTATTTGTTTTTCCTTATCAACTCAAAGCTTCATTTTAGCTAATTAACAATAGGTATTGAGACATATTGATGCACTAAAAAGTGTAAAAAACATCAGATGAAAATAATTATTTGATTCATCTCACATAGTTTAGTTTTTGTAACAAAAGTGAATATGCGAAAAAACATCATTTGTTTCATAAGTATACAGTGCCTTATTCATTGGGCTTAATAACTGTTAAATAACAACGTGTTACCCGTGAAACTGCTTTCATGTTCTATAGCTTTATTTCACTATATTTCATGAAACTATAGGTTCTGATTTTGTTTAAATTGTGATCTTTGTTTTTTGCAAGCGCTTTCATTAGTGATGTTGGTCACTTATTTATCTAATTTTGAGTCTTATACTTCTTAACCATGGCTAGTTCGCCATATATAAAAAATGCTTCCAATAAAATTTCAAGATTCACACGGAGTTGAACAAAATGAAAATGAAAGCGCTTACAATTGCAATTGCAGTCGCGTCAGCGGCAACCTCTCTTAGCTCGTTCGCGGGTACCCCTAATTTTTCTGGTTACGGCCGTTATGCTTTAGAAGCATCGGGCGACGAAATTGTTCAGCTAAAAGGCGAACACGGCGAAATTAACGGTGTTGGTCGTCTTGGTAACGAAGACAACTGGATGGAGTTTATGCTTTCTCAAGGTTTTGAGAATGGCGACGCTAAATTCGATATGAACGTTATGCTTAACACCCCTGGTTACTCGCCTACTTGGGGCGATACCATTGGTTTAGCCCAGTTCTACGGTGGTGGTAAAGGTATCTTTGCTTCACAACCAGACGCTTATGTTTGGGCTGGTAAACGTTTCTACGGTCGTGAACAAGGTGGCTTGAGTGATTACTTCATGCTAAGTGCTGATGGTTCTGGTGCTGGTGTTGATAACTTAAACCTTGGTTTTGCTCAACTTGATTTAGGTTGGACACAGGGTGGTGGTGGTACAACTGCTTCAAACAAAAAAGGTTCAGTTAACTCTTTAGCCTTTAACTTGCACGATATTAAAGTGAGTGAGCAAGGTGCTCTTAAATTCCGTGGTAACTACGCGTTTACTACTGGTGATTTAGATGATGCAGCTAACCCTGATCGCATCGAAAATAATGATGCATGGCAAGTATTTGCTTCTTACCGTCAAGGTTTAAGCAATGGTTGGTTCCAAGTTGCTGCTCGTTACGAAACTGACGCTGCTGCGTTGATTTCTGCTAACTCAGCGGGCCAAAACTGGTCAAACTATGAAGATAAAAAAGCTGCTTCTTACGGTGCTTTCTTAGACGGCGCGGTTAACTTTGGCGAAATGACTGCCATGGAATACAACGCCAACTACTTGTTAGTTGATTGTAAAGAAACAGGCTGTTCATTCGATGAAAAAGTTGAATATGCAGTATCTGTTCGTCCTCAGCATCACTGGACTGAGTACATGGCAACTGCTTTAGAAGCTGGTGTTCACTTTACAGAGCGCACAGATGTT
Source organism: Agarivorans sp. 2_MG-2023 (assembly GCF_030548085.1). NCBI lineage: Bacteria > Pseudomonadati > Pseudomonadota > Gammaproteobacteria > Alteromonadales > Alteromonadaceae > Agarivorans > Agarivorans sp. 2_MG-2023. The sequence continues at coordinate 78,997 of NZ_JAUORQ010000007.1, read as the reverse complement.
GGTGGTTCTAAGAACAAGAGTGATGCATGGAAAATTACTTTGTCTCAAAACTTCCAAGTGGGTCACTTCATGTGGTCTCGCCCTGTAGTTCGCTTCTACGCTGTAACAGGTGAAGTGGATACGGAAGGTAAAGATAAGGTTGATGTAACAAAAATTGGTGCCATGGTTGAAGCTTGGTGGTAAACCCAGCTAAGCTGAGTGCTGTTTAATTAGGTACTCAAACCAAGGAGTGGGCGCTAAGGTGTTAGCGCCCGCATTTAAGAGGTGGAAATTTGAAAAAAGTATTAACGGTAGTTGTAGCTTGTGTTTTAGCTAGCGCGTGTTCAAGTTCTAGCAATGACAAGCCTTTAGAAGTCACTGACCCGTTTCGAACTTGGGGCGCTCAATTTGCCGATGAGGCAAAAATTGCAGCTAACTTACAATCTTCAAGTGTTTCTCCAAAGCTACCCTCACAGCTGCAATATCAATTATTGTCTTTAGACAGAACCAATCGTATAGATGTCACCGAAAAGTCACCAGTAGTTCAATTTCCTCAAGGTAACTCTTATACAGCAGCCTTATTGATTCCAGATGATATCTCTCAATTTACTTTTCATTTAGACAGTCTTGTAGCGCGTACCGTATTTGTACCTACCGCGATTTTTTATGATCAAGGTTTGAATGAGGTGCTTCGAGTTGAAAGCACTACATTAGACCCGGAAGGCTTTTTATCTATGCAGCAGGCCATCACACCTGAGCAAGCGAAACAAGCACGTTACTTATTGGTTTACAGTAAAGCCACTGAATATGGCGGTAAAACTGAACTGATTGATCCTAAAGTTGTTTATGAAGAAAAAACCGGTGGTGGTTTACCTTCGGCCTTTAAATATTATTCAAAACATTCGCCGATAGGTAACCTAGATATTCGTTTTAGCGAAGTGTTATTCAGCTCGTCATATGTCACTTCGGCTGAACCCAAACAAAATTTAACGCCCGTTGAAGCTGCTCCAGTTAAAGCAGATGCAGCGGCCGCTACTGCAGTAGCCACTACCACCGCGGTAGTTGCTACTAAAGCGCCAAGCGCAGATATGCTAAGTGATACAGAGAGCTTTTATCTGGATCAAATTAGTAAAGCAGTAGCACAGGATGACCTTACTAGGGCCTTAAACCTAGTCGAGGAGGCAGAGCGAGCTGGTTCGACAAAAGCGCAGTCTCATTTTATGCAGCAATTGAAGAAACAGCAGCAACAGTAGTGCAATACCAGTGTGTTTTTTTCTAATCCCTGTTTATGCGGCGTTATCGCCGCATTTTTTTGTCCCGAGCTTATGGTTTAGTGCTGCTTACTTAAGCGAACACTGCCAACTTTAAACCGCGTGAACCATTCAATAAGATCTTATCGTGTAATCGTCGCTAGTTGATTTAAGTGGCTTCGAGTTGGTGTTCTCACCCCTAATTAACTGGCATGTTGTTCATGGTGAACTCATTGTCGTTGAAGATCAGTTCGCTGCGATCTCGGCCTTCCTCATGTAGCAAGTATCCGGCATTGCGTAGAGCAAGAATATACGCGGACAAAGGGCTTTGGTTAAACAACTGGTCGCCAACATCTATGGCCAAATTTAAATCTATGTAGCGTAGTAGCTGTATCGGACTGCTCACTTCGCCGAGTTTGAAAGGTAGCAGCTTTGCTTTGCCTGCTAGGTTTATATCGCCCTGTAAGGGTAAGCTGTTATAACTCGAGTCGACCTCAAACACTAAGGTATCTAACTGCCATTCAATGCCATTTGATACTGCTTGCTGCACCAATACATCTAGCTCATCAGAACTCAACGAGGTGTATTTTGACTGGGCCAGCTGAATTAAGCTCTGCATCGGTACGCCACCTAAACTAGAGCGCAGTAGCAATTGGTCTAGCTGAAATACCTCAGCCCCTTCTCTTAAAATGAAACTATTTAACTCAGTATTTAGACTTAAATAGGCATTCTTCTTAATTTCACTAAAGCTGTTGTTTACCGAAAGGTTCTGCAACTTCAGCAGGGTTTCACCTTGGCCTAATTGAAGGCGTAGTTGTTCGACTGACCAACTGGCATTTTCTACTAATGTCCATTGCTGACGCTGGCTAAAAGTTTCGCTGGCTTCCACTTTACCTAGGTGAATGTGGTCACCATTTTGTTGGCTATCAAGTAATTCCATTCCTTGCCAGCTTAGCGTTGCCTCACCTTGCTGAAAGGACAAATCGCTAACCGTAGAAATGCTCATGGGCTTAAAGTTGAGTGCTAACTCCGTGTAGTTATGTTCAAAAGTATCTACCCGTAATTGCTGTTGTAACTTTTGGCTGAGCAAGTTAGCTTGCCAAGTTCCTAAATGTGGAATTGCTGCAAGATTTAAGTCACTTAACCATTGCTGATAACTTGCTTGCTCGGGGTCAACTTGCCACTTTCCTTCAAGCCATAACGGCCAGATGCTAACTTGCTGAATGACGTGAAGCTCAATTGGCTGGGGATCTAAACCCAGCTGGCTTAGGTTGCCTGTAAGTTGCCATTGTTCTTGTTGCTGAAACCAGCTGCTGCTCAATACAGTTTGGCTTATTTGCCACTCATTCTGCTGATTGAAGTCCGCCACGATTTGCTTCACCTGCTGGCGGTATTGCGTATGGCTTAGGTACTGAGCACCACAAGTTATGGCAACGAGTGTGGCTAGCGCCATTATGCTTTTTTTTAACACTGAGCAAATTCCTAAGGACTAGATTGGCTGATTTTTCATTGTATATTGATCCGTTGGGCAATAGTAAACTGATGGCCATTTTAGACTGAGCAAATGGTTTTTAACTATGACGCAGTTTTTGGCTGTAGTTGCCGACTTATACACACCACTGCAGGTACTATTATTAGCGCTTATCGCTTTTCGATACTTAAAGCAGGAGCAACAGCAAAAGCTTCAACATGGTCTTTTCTTGTTGTTAGTCGGCTTAGCAAGCACTTACGGGCTGATGCTAATAGATCTCTATTATTCATGGTGGCCACGCTGGGGTTTGGACTATAGCACCCATACAGCGCTAGCTTTTTGTCTACAAGTGTTACTTCATTTGGCTAGGCCTAGTCGGCGTTTGGTTTCTTGGTCTGTCTATTTGGCTTATTTAGCGTTGATGTGGTGGCTGAACTACCACAGTGTGATGGACATGCTAACTACCATGTTAAGTGTTGGTTTATTGTTGCGATTAGGTGCAATATGTAAAGCTAGCACTCCAGGTTGATGATAATACTTGGTATTGAGTGATGAATTTTTAATGATGATAAGTGTCATAATAAGACACAGCGCTGCAGCCGTGGGTTTGGCTGATAAGCAATAAGGGAATAGCTATGTTTAAGGTGATTTGCCCAGATGCATCTGGTGAAATGGATAAGTATTATCAATTTCGTTGGGAAGTATTGAACAAACCTTTGCAACTACCACTCGGTAGTGAGCGAGATGCTTATGATGATCACAGTATTCATCGCATGATTCGTGATAGCCGAGGCGATCCTTTAGCGGTTGGTCGCTTGTTTTTAAGTGATAATAAAGAAGCGCTTATTCGTCATGTAGCGGTTTGCCCCGAGCAACGTAAACACGGTTTAGGAACGTTGTTGATGTTGGCGTTAGAAGAGGCAGCCCATGATGAAGGCGTAGAGCGTATTGTGGTAAATGCCCGTGGTGACGCTCAGGCTTTTTTTACTAGCTGTGGCTTTGAACCTGCTGGCGACCCTACCTTTGATAAAGTAAAAGTAAAAGTGCAACAAATGGTGAAAGAGCTGTCTCCAGAGCACCGTTTTGTTCGTCAACCTAAGTTATGTACTGCTTTACAGTTAATGTTTAACCAGCAAATTCCCTTAAGCGAAAAAATGGGCGTTCGACTACATCAATATACCGGCAACGAACTGACTACCAAGTTACCTATTGCCGGAAACGGTAATCCGCACTCCACCATGTTTGCTGGCAGCATATACAGCCAGGCGGTATTGTCGGGTTGGGGAATGATTTGGTTGATGCTGCAAGAACATGGCTTTGCTGGAGATATTGTATTAGCTAAGGGTGAGATAAAACACCGTAAAGCGATTGACCAAGACGCTATTGCCAAGGTCAAGAAAAGCCAAATGAAAGGCAGCTTGTTACCCTTGTTAGAGGGGAAAAAATGCAAAATGACAGTCACTGTGCAAGTTTGCCATAACAATAAAACCGCCGCTGAATTTAAAGGTTTTTATGTTATTTTGCCGAAAACTCACCTTGATTCTTAAGTTCGTTCCTTCCTATAAAAGGATCTAGCTAACCCTTTCTTCTCAGGCAGTTTCCTTTTAGTGCTAACGAGGTATATTAGAGTATTGAATATACCTCGTTGAGTTCATCAGGAAAGTTTATATGCAGCATCTGTATCGCTTTAGTCTTAAACAGCTGTCGGTGTTTGTATGCATTGCCGAAACCCACAGTGTTAGTGCCGCCGCACTGCAACTATCCATGACTCAATCCGCTGCTAGTATGGCTTTAAATCAACTGGAAACCGGCCTGGGACAACGTTTGTTTGAACGCCAAGGCAAACGACTACGACTAAATCATTGGGGCCACTGGTTGCGCCCACGAGCCAAGCGAGTGTTAATGGAAAGTCAGCACATTATGCAGGGCTTTGCTGGGCAGCAAGTGATAAGCGGAGAGCTTACTGTTGGCGCTAGCCAAACTATCGCGGAATACTTTTTAGCGCAAATCATCGCTAAGCTAGATAAAGACTATCCTGACTTGGTGATTCACCCACAAATCAGCAATACCGAAGTGGTGCTAGCGGGTTTGCTCGACTATCGTTTGCAACTTGGCATTATAGAAGGGCATTGCAGCGACAGCCGAATTGCTCAGCAAGTTTGGTGTGAAGACCAGTTAGTAGTAGTGGCGGGTAAGCAGCACCCTCTAGCGTCTCATGAAGAAGTGAACTTAGCCAAACTTAGTCGAGCAAGATGGGTATTACGTGAAGCGGGCTCTGGAACGCGAGATATTTTCAACGGGGCGATTCATGGCAAAATCACCAAGCTAAAAGTGTGGCGAGAATATAGCCATGTGCCGAGTTTAATCGCGCTGGTGGCTAATGGCGCGTATTTAAGTTGTTTGCCACTACGCAGCGTGGAACAGGCGATTCAAGTCGGCGAGTTAATTGCCTTAAATACACCGAGCTTAGATATGCGTAGAACCTTCAATTTTGTGTGGCGTAAAGACAGTAGCCAGAACCCTTTGCGAGATTGTTTTATCGAACAAGCCCAGCATCAGCCTTTAGCCATACAACTCTAAACCTATTGGCTTACTTGCCCCGCTAGAGGATAACGGCACTGAGGAATACTAGGTGCTCTAACAAAATCTTGTTGGTCTACTGAGTAACGGCGAGGTGAAAGATAATGATCGAAGCTCACTGCGGGTTGGTTCCATTGACCAGTGATGGAGTGCACTAAACGCCAGCAAGGCTGATCGGCCACGACCAGTTTTAAGTCGTTAAAACGTTGTTTAGCTAAGTCTACTTCACCAGCTAAAGTTAGCTGGTAACGCAAGCCCGGCAGTGGCTGGGGAGCAATGCGCAGTTTTCCCTGCTCAAGTTCAGCACTTAAAGCTAGATTAGTAAATTGGGTAATCCCTTGTGGCAAGCTACGCGGGTTTTGCCAAAAGACAGGCCAACCGGACGCGATAAGTGGGTTGGGATCTTCATAGTATTGACGTGGGCTCTCGATAATTTGATCTAAAGTTACTTCTAAATCGGCACCTGGCAGTTGCAATAACTGGCTATGAAAGTCGATTGAACCATCGATATTGGCGCCAAAGTCGCTCAGTTTTCCACGTAACTTTCCGGCCAATTCTAAATCACCCACTAAACTAAAATCGCGATTGTTTGCCAAGCGGGCTAGTGGACTTACGTCGAGTAACAAGCCTGATAACTCGGCTTGCCATGGCTTGTTTTCTTGGTCTAATAACGCTTGCCCTTGCAACTCAAATTGACCTAAAGGTAGTTCTCCATAGAGGTTGAAGTAACCTATCTGTTGATCTGACCCTAAATCCATACTCACATGGCTTAATACCATGCCGCGGTAAGCTAGCTCTGGTGCTTCTACAAATACTTGGCTTCGAGCCTGCCAAATATCATCTACCGATTGCCATTTACCGTCTTTTATTAACTCTAATTGACGCAACTCTACGTTAAGGCCGGTGGCAGAAAAGGGTAATTGGTCGGCGTAAGAAAGTAATTTAACTTGCTGTAGCTCCAACTGTTCAATATTGAATTGTTGTAGTGGAGCACCGAGCTCAGTGCCTGTGCCGGGCAGCACCGAATCTTCGCCCGAATCTGTTGGGGCTTGTGGTAACCAGTTGGGCTGTATAGGTATTTCGTTATTGGCTAGTACCAGTTGATGCAGGGTTAAAGCTTGTTGCTCCCATATATAGCTTAGCGATAAGCTGAGTTGGCCTTTAAATAACTGACTCCGCAAGGCCGCCAAGGAAAATTGCCCTTGCGCCACGCGTCCACTCGCAGTGAGGTCGTTAAACTGAATATGGTCTATGCCAAATTCGTCGGCAATAAATGCGTAATCGGCCTCAAAGGCTTGTTGATCAAATGGCCAGGGGCTTTGAAAGTTTTCAACTTCTGCGGTGAATTTATTAAGTACCAAGTTGTGGCCATTGACTTGCGACACCAAACTAATTTGGTTCAGCAATAAGTTATCTACTTGAATGCTATCAAGCCAGTCTAACTCAGGCAGAATGAGGGGCTCTTGCGGCTCTGAATTAGCGCCTGTTGAGCCAAATTGCTGATTCGCAAAATGCTCTAAGCGCAGGCTATTTAAGGCAACTTCGCGAATGCGTAATTGTTTATTACTCAGTTCTGCAGAGGCATATACCGAGCCTTGTAAAAGGTCGGCACCAATATGGTCAATCACCAACTGTTCTTGAGCATAGGCCAAGCTTAACTGTGGCATGGCGATTTCTTGCCAAGGCGTGACCAACAATTGTGCCGAGCTATGTAAGGTAAATTTCCATTGTTTAGGGCTGGGGTTGTCTAAGTCAATTTGCCAATCTTCAATGGCCAGTTCAAAGCGTTCTAAACGATAGGGTTGCTCAGCGTCTTGCCATATAAAATCACTGTCTTTAACAATAACCTGTTGTAGCTCTACACTATCAAGCCAAGCTAGAACTGGGTTGCTTGATTGTTGCTCGGTGGCTATTGGTTCGGCTGGGGCGTCGAATAATTGCTGAGTTAGGGCAATCTGTGCCTGTTCAATCGATAAGCTATCAAGGCTAATATTGCCCTGTAACAAAGGCATTAAGGCAAAATTAAGCGTTGCTTGTTTAGCTAAAATAGCTGCCTGCCCAGACTTCGCCAGTTCTAGATCAAATGCTTGTAGGCTTAAAGGTTGCTTCAAGGACCATTGGGTATTTTTATAGTTGAGCTGCCAATCGCTTTGTTGGTTAAACCAATGCAAAAAATCACTTTTGTAGCGATCTGGGTGAAAAGAAAACAAGAAAAAGACCGAAGTTGCCAGTAGCAGTAATAATAAGATGGCAAGTAGGTCAAAAAAGCGTTTCATGTTGGCGCAAACTCCATGCGACTAATTTAAGGCAATAGTAATACAGATAGACATAGCAACAATACTTGAGTATTCGCACATTTAATAGCGCAGGCTTCACCCCTTTTGGCTAAAGCCGCAGTATTGCTGGCGTTAGGTATTACTTTTTGTGTTAGTTCGAGGAAATACCAAGACAATGCCAGCCAAAATAAAGACGATGCCTAAGGCTTTCACCCAACTAAAGGCTTCGCCAATCCACGGCAAAGCAATAGCAGAAAAATAAACGATCACGTAACTTAAGCTTAATAATGGATATGCCACTGAAAGAGCTAATCGTTTTAACGCCAAAACCCAACATACCATCGACAGCGCATAAAAGCCTAAGCCTGCTAATACACTAACAAAATAAGCAAGGTAATCGCTCAGTACATTGAAGTATTGCTGGGTATTCCATAGCTCATTTAAGACCGAAAAATGAAGAGTGAGCTGGCTCATTCCCCATTTCATAGCAAGCTGGGCCAGCGAGATAAACACTACGCTTAGCAAAGCTAAGGCCACGCTTCTTGGCTCAGTTTTTAAAGCCATTGGCTTGCCCCTCCAAGAATAGCGACACCCAACATAATTAAGGTGACCCCGCACCATTGGCGAGGGCTGACCGATTCGTTAAAGGCAAATTTCGAAATGAGTAACATGATCACAAAGTTACTGCTAAGTAATGGGTAAGCAACGGATACATCCCACTGGCTGAGTACACCTAGCCAAAACACTGCACCTAAGGCCAAAAACATAATGCCCAGTAGCAAAGGTTTAGACAGTAATTTACTCACCGTACTTAACTCAGGTTGAGCAGCAAACAACAGCGCCGCGCGTTTTTGCCAATATTGGCTCAACGAGCTGCAACTAATGGATGCCACCACCAATAACCACTCAAGCATTATTGGTTTAACGCTTGGTAATAAAGCACGGTGTAGCGACCTTTATCTATGCGTTGAGTAGTGTGTGGTAACTCACCGCCCATATCGGGTTTATCGCGATAATAAATCATCACTGGTGCATGTTGTCGTTGTTGCTCAATAAATCTAGCTAGCGCTTTAGTTTCAATGTAGCGGTGCTGAGCATCGGGATACTCTAGGCCGTATCTTACTTCACCTTTTTGACCCACTAAGTAAACATCTTCACGCTTAAAGTACCAATTAAACGCCGACATAGTGTCTGGGTAATCTGCCACTAATACAGTATTGGGCTCTACCAAGTGAGAGATTTGCTGCATAAATTTAGCGGGCATTTTTGAGTAGATGCTGACATTAGGAAAGGTTGCCCATGCCAACATAAATAATCCCAGCGGCATTAACATGTAGCTGGCCACTTTGCTGTTGAGGCTATTGGCTTTTATCGCTACCACGGCCATTGCAGACCAGAAACCGAAAATACTAAACAGTAACCAAGGGCGGTAAGACTCATCTGCATCTAAGGGCAGTTTTCCAGTGAAGTGTAATACTAGAGTGGTTATGGCGAGTAAGGCAAATAAGGCCGCGTTTAAGTAGCTTCCCCACTTCAAACCTTTACAGGATTTAGCAAAAGCTTGCTGAATACCAAAGGCAAATAAAATCGCTAGCGGTGCCATAATTGGCAGAATATAAGTGGCTAGCTTGCCCTTAGCTAAAGAGAAAAACACAAAAGGTAATACTGCCCATAACAAGGCATAACGAAGCAGCGGAGAATGCATTTGTCCTTTTAGGTGGCTAATGGCGCTGGGTGACCAAAATAACCATGGCAGTACGCCAGCGGCTAAAAATGGCAAGTAATACCAGATTGGCGCAGAGTGCTGGGCATTTTCGGCGGAGAAACGCTGAATATGCTCTACCCAAAAGAAGTAATGCCAATAATCAGGTTCAGCGGCATGTACTGCTAAGGCCCATGGCAAACAGGTGAGCAAGGCAAGCAGCATTACCCACCAGCCCCATTTTAATAGCACCTTAAACTGTTTAGTCCATAACATGTATGGCACAACTACCAGCACCGGCAAAGCCAATGCCAAAAAGCCTTTGGTTAATACTGCACAGCCGCAATAGAAACCAGCCAAACCATAATATTTAGCGCGTTGCCGCATTTCTTCGCTACGAATGGCAAAGTAAAACGCAGTAAAGCTGGCGGTAAGCCAGAGGTTCAGCATGCTGTCTAACACACTATAGGTGCCCACCCCCGACACCATAAACATACTCATATAGATGCCTGAGGTTAACCAAGCTACCGGCCGTGAGGCAAAGCGGGCTAACAACAAGAAAATACAAAATGCTGCACCTAAGGCACTAAAGGCCGACGCCGCGCGCACCGCAAAATTGGTTTCACCAAACACCAACTGCGATACCGCATTCATCCAATAACCCATTACCGGCTTTTCGAAATAACGTAAATCGTTAAAACGCGGCACTACCCAATCACCGCTGCTCACCATTTCACGTGAAATTTCGGCGTAGCGTAGTTCGTCGGGTGACCATAAATCACGCATACCTAAAGGTAATAGGTAGAGCAAAATAAAGAAGATGGGCACCCAAGTGGCTAGGTTGATTCGTAAGTGGCGCATGCTAATGGTTAGTCCTGATTTAAGGCGTTTGAGGGCGAATAAGCGACGCTTGATGGCTTAACCAACCTTCGCGTCCATCCATTTCTATATTAAGAATGCTATCTTGTGGCCAAGACACATAATCTTGGTCAAGCAAGTCACACAGTGGCACAAATTCAATGTTTTGTTGCTTGGCGGCAATAATTAGTTGCTCAAACATTTCAGCGCAAACAATGCCTTCTACTTCTGCATGAATGGTGTACACGTTTAAGCTATCGGCTTTAATTCGATCTAGAATGGCTTGGTTATAATTACTTTCGTCTACGCCATCTTGACCAATTAACTCGTCGTAGGTGGGTAAGGTCACTGGAATTTGTGGCGCCATGCCTGGTTTAGGAACAAAAATAGATTCGCCTCGGCAGTCGCTATTGTAACGAAACGGAAACGCTTCTTTTTCATCAAGAGTTGTGTCGGTACATCGCCAACCTGCTACTGCACTGCATTGCACATCTTTGCCGGTGATGCCCGCCAGCATTTGATAGCCTTTGCGAATTTCATTACCTAATTCACTTTGCGACATGCTGTCGGTTTTCATTTGCCACTTGTGATGGTCCCAAGCGTGCAGGCCAATTTCATGGCCGGCTTGATCAGTATTTTTTATCACCGATGCGAGCTTTTTGCCTATCACTGGGCCGGGCCAAAAAGTACCACGGAAAATGATATCCCAGCCGTACAAGCTAGCGGCTTTAGAGCGGAGCATTTTCTTCAAAAAGGCCGGACGTAAAAGGCGCCAAATATGGCGCCCCATGTTGTCGGGTCCAACGGTGAAGAAAAATGACGACTTAATGTTGTGGCGTTGAAAAATGTCTAATAACTTGGGCACGCCTAAACGCGTGCCACGAAAGGTATCTACATCAATTCTTAAGCCAACTTTTATCGTATCTTTCGAACTCATTGTTACTCGTCAACGGCTGTTTTAAGGAAGAAGTCTAAGGTTTCTTCGATGGTATCTTCCATCATGATACTCGGCTCCCAATCAAGTAAGCGCTTGGCGTTGCGAATACTTGGACGGCGATGTTGAACATCTTGGTAACCATCACCATAGAAGGTTTTACTTTCTACTAAGTGGTAACCGGCAAAGGGTGGGAATTTTTCGCGCAGTGGGTGTGCGTCAAACTTAGCCACTAGGGTTTCAGCCATTTGTTTAATACTGGCTTCGTTGTCTGGCGAACCAATGTTAATGATTTGGCCGTCACACAAGCCGTCTTTGTTTTCGATAATACGGAACAAGGCTTCAATAGCTTCAGAGATATCAGTGAAACAACGTTTCTGTTCACCACCATCAATCAGCTTAATTGGCGTACCTTCAACCAAGTTTAGAATTAGCTGAGTAATCGCTCGGCTAGAGCCAACACGCGCTGAGTTCAAGCTATCTAAACGTGGGCCCATCCAGTTAAACGGACGGAACAAAGTAAACTTAAGGTTGTCTTTTTTGCCGTAAGCCCAGATCACTCGGTCTAATAACTGCTTCGAGGTTGAGTAAATCCAACGCTGGCGGTTAATTGGGCCAGTAATGAGTGGAGAACTGTCTTCGTTAAACTCTTCATCAGTACACATACCGTATACTTCTGAGGTCGACGGGAAGATGATGCGTTTATTGTATTTCACACATTCGCGAACAATTTTAAGGTTCTCTTCGAAGTCCAGTTCAAATACACGTAACGGGTTACGGGTGTATTCAATAGGGGTGGCAATCGCTACCAGTGGTAGCACAATGTCACACTTCTTAATGTGGTATTCAATCCATTCGTTATGAATGGTGATATCACCTTCTACAAAGTGAAAATCAGGGTGCTCTAAATGCTGCTCAATTTGGTTAGCACTCATGTCCATTGCGTAGATTTCGTATTTACCGTCATCTAATAAACGCTTGGTTAAGTGGTTACCGATAAAGCCATTTGCGCCTAAAATCAGTACTTTTTGGCGACGTTTTGCGGCAATTACTGCACTGGCTTGTGGGCCAAAACGCATGCCCGCTACCAGGTGCATTTCGCCAGCCAGTTGCTCACCGTTTAGGTATAAACCGTTTTCGGTTTGGCCAGCATTAACCACTAAAGAGCCTTGAGTACAGGCAATGGTTAGCGGCGCAGTGGCCACAATGGTACCTGGCGTTGCATCAAACTCTTGTTCGCTAGCAGTGGTGCTCCAGAAGATTACTTTGCGCTCACCTAAGAAGGTAAAGGCGCCAGGGAAGGGTTCAGTTACCGCACGACAAAGGTTGAAGATAGTTGAAGCGTTGTCGGCCCATTTAATTTCACCATCGGCCGGCGTTCTGCGGCCAAATACGGTGGCTTGGCTTTCATCTTGTGGGGTAAGGGTGTGTTTACCCGCCACTAGCTGTGGTAACGCCTTAGTTAGTAATTGGCTGCTTAGCTCGGTGAGTCGGCTATGCAAGGTTGCAGCAGTATCGTCACTATTAATACTTAACGATTGCTGAGCAACAATATCACCAGCATCGGCTTTGCTTGTCATGGCGTGTAGGGTTACGCCAGTTTCGGTTTCGCCATTTAATAATGCCCAGTTTACTGGCGCCCGGCCACGATAGCGTGGTAACAAAGAACCATGCAGGTTAAAGCCACCTTTAGGGGCTAAATCTAATAAGGCTTGGCTAATCATTGAACGATAGTAGAAAGAGAAAAATACCTCTGGCTGCATCGCTTTAATTTTTTCTAACCATAGCGGGTGGTTTACATCTTCTGGGGCAAATACTGGGATGCCGTTACGGGCAGCTAGTTTAGCAACCGATTCAAAAAAGACGTTTTCGTTACCATCGTCTAAGTGAGTAAATACTGCGGCAATTTCTACGCCCGCATCGAGAAGACTTTTAATGCCAGCACAACCAATGTTGTGATAAGCAAACACCACTGCTTTCATGGTTTATTCCTTAGAAATAATTGGTAAATGAGTTTCGCGTTTCGTTACTTATTCAGGCTTGCTATCGCGCGCCTGTTTGGTGGCTTCGCCTACCAACACATCTTGAACGTAATAACGCGGTCGTGCTCGCACGTCGGAATAGATGCGGCCAATGTATTCGCCCAGCAAACCTAAACCTACAAATTGAGCACCAATAAAGATAAATAATAGAGCAAATAGCGGGAATACCCCGTCTACGCCCCACTCAGCGCCGTAAATTAGGCGCATGAAGAGTAAAACCAGGCCAAATAAACCACCTAAAGCCGCAATGGCTCCGCCCACAATGCTGAGCATTCTTAGCGGTGCAGTGGTCATGCTGGTTAGCAAATCGAACATCAGATTGATTAAACCCATAATGTTGTATTTTGATTCGCCTTGTTGGCGCTCGCTGTGTTCAACATCAATTTCGATGGTGTGGCGAGCAAAGCCGTTGGCTAAAATGGGAATAAATGTACTGCGTTCATGGCACTGTAACATCGCGTCCACTACGTGACGGCGATAAGCGCGCAGCATACAACCGTAGTCGTTCATTTCTACGCCGGTTGAGCGTTTTACAATCTTGTTGATAAGCATTGATGGGTAGCGACGAAGGCGGCTGTCTTGGCGGTTTTTACGCACAGTGCCTACCGAGTCATAACCTTCTTCTGCTTTGGCCACCAGGTTAGGGATCTCTTCTGGCGGGTTTTGTAAGTCGGCATCTAGGGTAACGATTAAGTCACCACGTACATGCTCAAAACCGGCCATAATGGCGTTATGTTGGCCATAATTACGGTTTAGAATAACACCTACAACATGGCTGCCCTCTGCGGCTGCGGCCGCTTCAATTTGGTCGGCACTGTTGTCTTTACTGCCGTCATCAACCAATAGAACTTCGTAATCTTTGCCCATGGTATCTGCGGCTGCGCAGGTTCGTTTAATCAGCTCTTGTAAGCTATCGGCTTCGTTGTAAACCGGAATAACGATAGATACGAATTTGATTTCTTGCTTATGCCTCATGAGAAGATCCAATAAGTTGAGTGATTGTTGTTACCACACGCTCAACATCGCTTAACTGCATGCTAGGAAATAGCGGCAGAGAGCAAATACGTTGGCTGTTAAATTCTGTATTGCTTAAATCCGGGTTTATTTCGCCGAATCGACTTGTGTAATTTTCACGATAGTACTTTTGACTATGGCAGGCTTTAAAGTGAATGCCCGCGCCAATAGCGTGTTGTTTTAACAAACTAATGAGCTGGTCGCGGTCAAAGCCACACACATCTTTATCAACCCTTACGATCATTAAATGCCAACAGTGAGTATGTGAATAGTCGGGAACGCTCAATGGCGAAATACCATCCACTTCACTCAACAGTTCTCGGTAATGTGCCACTAGCTGCTGACGCTGTTGAGTAATCTCGGATAAACGCTGCATTTGGCCTAAACCAAGCACCGCGCAAATATCGGGCATGTTGTACTTGTATCCCGGTTCAATCACTTCTGCTTGAGGGGCTCTACCTTGGGTTTCACGGTCAAAGGCGTCAACACCTAAACCATGAAACTTTAAGCGGCGAATTCGCTCAGCCAGTTCAGCGTTATTGGTAGTAAAAATACCACCTTCTGCAGTGGTTACGTTTTTAATAGCATGCAAAGAGAAAATACAGTTACCGGTTTTACCAATGGGCCTGCCTTGGTACTCACAACCAATAGCATGGGCTGCATCTTCGACCACGGGAATGTTGTATCGTTCAGCTAAGGCATAAATAGCATCTAGATCGAGAGGAGCTCCAGCGTAGTGAACGGGCACTATCAGCTTGGTTTTATTGGTGATTTGCGCTTCAATGCGGTCGGCGGTGGTCATCAAAGTATTTGCATCAACATCTACAAATACCGGCTTGGCGCCCATTAGGGTAATCAGGTTAACGGTGGATACCCAAGTCATTGACGGGGTAATCACTTCATCGCCAGGGCCTATGTCTAATGCGACCAAAGTGAGATGAAGGCCTGCGGTGGCGCTACTCAAGGCCACAGCGTGTTCAGCGCCAGTGTATTGTTTTACCGCGGTTTCTAGCTCGGCATTTTTCGGACCGGTGGTAATCCAGCCTGATTTAAGTACGTCGACTACCGCATCTATTTCTTGCTGCTCAATCGCCGGGCGGCTTAGGGGCAAAAATTCCTGATTCATTATTTCTAGTCAGCATATCCATACTAAAGTGGATGAAGTCTAACTGTGCCGGGCGTGTAAAGAAAGGAGCAAAGCGTAGGTGAATGTATGGTTTTGGTAAAAAATGCTGTTTAAAGCGTTATTTTTAGGATTGATTTGTAGTGTTTCAAACATGCTTTGGTCAAGCAATGATAAAAAAGCTCAAGAAGTTCTAAAGACCTTCTTGAGCAAGATTCGGTCTTTAATCAACGTTTACCGAATCGACAGTACCGTTCTCTACAGCGGTTAAGGAAAGCTTGCTCGCCAAATAGTTCTGCAGGGTTTGCTGCTGCTCGGCATCAAACTTCAAACCTTGTTTAGTTCGGCGCCACAATATGTCATCAAGTTCACTGGCCCATTCATTGTTGCGCAGGTAATCCACTTCTATTTGATAGAGGTTGCCACCAAACAACTCGCCTAATCCCTGCTGTTGCGCATCGTGTAACAGTTGCTTGGCGCGATTACCGTATTGCATACACCAGCGAGCGATCAGCTCCGCTGGCAGGTCTGACTCGGCTTGCTGTAATTTAATAAAACTCTGAATGCTGCTATGGATTGCCCCGCCAGGTAGGAACGACGCTTTGGTCCAAGCGGGGCCCAAATCTTTTATACGCGGAGCCAGCATCTCTAAGGCTGCTTCGGCTAGTTTACGATAGGTGGTAAGTTTGCCACCAAATACTGATAGCAGTGGCGCGCCATCACTTTCATCGCTCAGCTCTAAAGTGTAATCACGAGTCACTGCAGACGGGTCGTCTGATTCGTCTTGGCATAAAGGGCGAACGCCCGAGAAAGTATGTAGCACATCACTAGGGGCAATTTGCTGCTTAAAGTGCTGGTTTACCACATCACAAAGATAATTGACTTCTTCGTCTGAGATAGCGACTTCAGAAGGGTTGCCCTTATATTCCACATCAGTGGTGCCAATGAGCGAGTATTCCTGTTGATAGGGGATGACAAATACAATCCGTTTGTCGCTGTTTTGCAATATATAAGATTGCTGTTCGTTGTGAATTTTGGGCACCACAATATGGCTGCCTTTCACCAAACGAATAGTGCGTGGCGGTGTTTGCTGCATGTGTTGTTCGATAAATTGTTGAACCCAAGGGCCTGCAGCATTCACTAGGGTTGCACAGCGATATTGTTGCTGTTTTCCACTGTGGGTATTTTGTACATCTACTAACCAGTGTTGGCCATCTCGTTTTGCGGCAATCACTTTATGGCGGGGCGCGATATAAGCGCCATGCTTTTCGGCGAGTAAAGCATTGCTGATCACTAATCTGGCATCGTCGACCCAGCAATCAGAGTATTCAAAGCCCTTGGTAATGTCTTTTTTCAGCACACTGTTTTGGCCAAAACTTAATCCTTGGCAAGCGGGAAGCGTGCCGCGTTTCGCCAAGTTGTCATAAAGAAACAAACCCATACGAATTAGTAACCATGGGCGCAAATGCGGGCGATGCGGTAAACGAAAACGCATTGGTTCGACTAAATGAGGAGCCATTTTCAATAATACTTCTCGTTCTTTCAGTGCTTCGCTCACCAAGCGAAACTCATAATGCTCTAAGTAGCGTAAACCACCGTGTATTAACTTAGAGCTGGCAGAGGAGGTGGCACTGGCGAGATCGTTTTGTTCAAACAAGGCGACACGTTGGCCACGGCCTGCTGCATCTGCAGCAATACCTACTCCGTTTATACCACCGCCTATCACAATTAAGTCATAGCTATATGGGTCGTTTGTTTGTTCCATTACTCGCGATCCTCATGAAGTAAAGTTCGTTTTCTTTCGTTATCGAGCATAATAGAGCATAACTAGATCGAAAAACAATCATTGTTGCAAAAAAGTTGAGTTAATTGTTCGTGCGTGTTTTGCCTGCTGTTTGTTTGCATGGAGTTTTTGCTCTAAGCTGTTACATTCTATTAACAAGTGGTCGGGGCAGCATGAAGATTCATCAGCTTGAAGGTTATATTCAAAATATTTTTTTGGTTGAGTACCCAGAAAAGCTGTTGCTATTAGATGGCTGCTCACGTGCCGATGTCTCAATACTTAAGCGTTTTATCACCGAGCAACTGGCTCGTCCTTTTGAACAACTTAAATTGGTGATGGTCACTCACATGCATCCTGATCATGCCGGCGGAGCGAGTTACCTCCAGAAGCACTACCCGCTTGAGTTAGCTACTGGCGATGTTGCAGGCGAGTGGTATCAGGGCTTTAGAGGCAGAGTGATGCACTTAATGGATTTGGGGCTTGCTTATTATGTTGGGCAGCGTCATCAGCGCGAACGCGTTAACCTTTGGTACTCCCCATTGTTAAGCACCAAATACCGCTTGAAAGATGGTGACCAGCTCCCCGGGTTTAATGATTGGCAGGTGCTATTTACCCCTGGGCATACCGATCGCGATTTGTCTTTGTACCACCCAGAAACCCAAACTTTGTATGTGGCCGATACTATTTTAAGGGTAAAGCAGAAGCTGATTTGTCCTTTTCCAATAAGCCAGCCTGCGGACTATAGAGCGTCTCTTGAGCGCTACCGGCAATTGGCGGTGAGCAACTATTTACTGGCTCATGGCGAGGGAGGGGAAATTAGCAGTGACGAACTGCTTGCGCTGCAGCAACTTTGTCCTGCAAAGCCTACCCGCTATAAGCAGTTTTTAGGTGATTTAATCCGCAAAAAATTTGCCTAGTTAGCGCTGCTTGGCTGCGACGGAGGGCATAGGGTAAGTTGTACTTCTTCGCGCTTTAAAATGTCGGCAATGTCGGTGGGTACTGGCCGGTCGGTATAAAGCTGGCCAATTTGGGCAATGTTGCCAATGTTAATCATGGCGTTGCGACCAAATTTACTGTGGTCTGCCGCCAGTATCACGTTGCGCGAGCTGGCAATAATGGCTTGAGTGACACGTACTTCGTGGTAGTCAAAGTCTAATAAAGAGCCGTCTAAATCGATTCCACTAACGGTGATTACCCCGTAATCCAAGCGAAATTGCTTAATAAAATCAATGGTTGCTTCGCCCACTATGCCACCATCTTTGTTACGTAAGGCTCCGCCTGCCATTATCACATTGAAATCATCTTTCACCATCAGCAATGCTGCAACATGTATGTTGTTAGTAATAATGCGCAAGTCACGATGATTAAGCAGTGCTCTGGCGATGGTCTCAGCGGTGGTGCCAATGTCTAGAAACAGTGACGCACCGTTAGGAATTTGCTCGGCAATTTTTTGCGCAATGCTTTCTTTTTCTACGTGCTGTTTAATCTTACGGGTAGAGTATGAATCGTTTACCACGCTGCTGGTTAGCAAAGAGGCACCGCCATGGTGGCGATGAATCAGCTTTTGCTCGGCGAGAACGTTAAGGTCTCGGCGAATGGTTTGCGGACTCACATTGAGCGATTCAACGAGTTCTTCTGTTGCGACAAAGCCTTGAGTTTTGATAACTTGAAGTATTTGCTGGTGGCGCTGGGTCTGCTTCACTACTGGGGTTTCCGTAAGTAAGGACTATTTTTCTAGACAGGCTTAAGTCTACTTAAAAACTAAATATTGTCACGATTAACAAAGTGATATAGGCGAGGTTACTACAAGTTTTTACTGAGCTATTGGGTTGCCAAATTTAAGCGCTTGTCACGAAATGGTTAAAAAAATGTTCTAAAATGTTCGTTTTCGAGCATAATGAATGCAAATATTTAAGTGGAACGAATCTATCAATGGACACTGCGCGTTATATTGTGGCGCTCGATCAAGGCACCACCAGCTCTCGAGCCATCATTTTTAATCAACAATCAGAAATTGTAGGTAGCGTTCAGCGCGAATTTAGTCAGTTTTTTCCTAAATCAGGTTGGGTTGAGCACAATCCAATGGAAATTTGGGCCAGCCAGAGTGCGTCGCTAACCGAGGTGCTGGCAAAAACTGGTATTCGCAGTGACCAAATTGCAGCGATTGGTATTACTAACCAACGCGAAACAACCATTGTATGGGACAAAAATACCGGTCAACCGATTTACAATGCCATTGTGTGGCAGTGTCGTCGTACTACCGAATTGTGTGAAGCGTTACGCGAGCAAGGCTGGGAAAATTACATCCAAGACACTACGGGCTTGATTCTTGATGCCTACTTCTCTGGGTCAAAACTTAAGTGGATCCTCGACAATGTAGAAGGCGCACGTGACAAAGCCGAAGCGGGCGATTTGTTGTTTGGCACAGTAGATAGCTGGTTAGTGTGGAAACTCACCAATGGTCGAGTGCATGTTACAGATTATACCAACGCCTCACGTACTATGATGTTCAACATTCACACTTTGGAATGGGATCAAAAACTGCTGGATATGTTGGGCGTGCCTAGGCAAATGCTGCCTGAAGTAAAAGCCTGTTCAGAAATTTATGGGCAAACCAATATTGGGGGAAAAGGTGGAACCCGAATCCCCATCGCCGGGATTGCCGGAGACCAGCAAGCTGCCTTGTTTGGTCAACAGTGCTACCGAAAAGGCATGGCAAAAAATACCTACGGCACCGGATGTTTCCTATTAATGAACACCGGCGAAAAGCCAGTTAAATCAACCCATGGTTTGCTAACCACCATCGCGTTTTCGATTGACGGAAAAGTTAATTACGCCTTAGAAGGCAGCGTGTTTATGGGCGGGGCAACGATTCAGTGGTTACGCGATGAAATGGGCTTGATTCGAGATGCCTCGGATACGGAGTATTTCGCGTCTAAAGTCGACGACACTAACGGCGTATACTTGGTGCCGGCGTTTGTGGGCTTAGGCGCTCCTTATTGGGACCCTTATGCTCGTGGAACTATTGTAGGCTTAACTCGCGGGGCTAACCGAAACCATATTATTCGTGCAGCGCTTGAGTCGATTGCTTACCAAAGTCGTGACTTACTAGAAGCTATGCAAGCCGACGCAGATATTTCGCTCAAGCAACTACGGGTGGATGGTGGCGCTGTAGCCAATGATTTCTTATTGCAGTTTCAAGCTGATGCATTAGGCACTGAAGTGGTACGCCCTTCGCTGATCGAATCAACTGCCTTGGGTGCTGCTTATCTCGCTGGCTTAGCGGTGGGCTATTGGGAGAGTATTGAGAGTTTGGCCGAAAGCCATACCCCCGATCGCTGCTTTACCCCAGACGGAGATGAAGAGAAACGTGAACGGCTATACAAGGGCTGGAAGCGCGCAGTGAACTGCAGCCGAAATTGGTATGACAAAGAGCTAGACAGTTAACCGCTGCGTTTAAACAATAAACCGTCATTATTGGCGGTTTTTTTATGCCTTTCGTTCCCATTGCGTTTATGTGCGCTTGCTCAGTAAATACCTAGCTTATTCGAATTATGATGAGCTTAGCGGGTTTCACTGCTACTGTTATGAGTAATTACTAACAGTTTCTGCCACCAATAGCCGCGGGGTAACCAGTGACCAATAGTTCATTTGAATCACTCGATTTAAACCTACTCAAAGTGTTTGTTATTTTAGCCCAAGAGCTAAATACTCGGCGCACGGCTGAGCGAATGAACGTAAGCCAACCGGCAATTAGTCGCTCCTTGCAAAAATTACGAGAACACTTTGGTGATGAACTGTTTGTTCGTGCTCAGCATGGCTTAATTGCCACCCCTAAAGCGGAACAGCTTTCGCTAAGTTTACCTAGCATATTGGCCGAATTAGCCAATGTGGTGGACCACCATAACGATTTTAATCCGGCTGAACTAGAAGGCTTGATTAAGGTGGCTATGCACCCGATGTTACTAGCCTCTGTTGCCAAGCGACTATTTGTGGTGTTACAGCAACACGCTCCAGAACTACGCTTGCAAGTGGCAACTTGGGGCGCCGATACCTGTGAGTTAATTCAGCGTGGGCAAATTGATTTTGGTTTGTGTTTATTACCGGTAGAAGGCTCTAAGGAGTTGGTACAACGTAGATTATGGCGCCAGCCCATTTATGTTTATGCCAAAGAAGGTCATCCCATAGAGGGAAATACGGTGTCTCCACAGGATTTCGCCAAATACAGTACTGCGCTAATTCATGTGCCTGGCTGGAGTGCAGCGCGCAGTGAGGCCGAAAAATTTCTCGCTAATCATGGAGTAGAAATCACCATTGGTTTTCGCTCAGAGTTGCCAGGTTCTATTTTGGATGTGCTGCGGGTGAGTGACTTTATGTATCCCAGTGTTACTTATTATCCTCCCGAAGATATACCGGGTATTAAACGGTTTGAATTAGGCGAGGACTTTTTAGATTTAGCGGTAAAATATGATACTGGCTATGTGTTTCATTATCGTAATCGACAAAACCCTTTATACATGTGGTTGCAAGAGGTACTGGTGGAACACTGTCGAGACGAGACTTATAGCCTCACTTAGTTAGGCTTGAGCAAACTGCTCGCGATCAGCTAACCAGCGCGCAATAAGCGGCTCAACGCAGGCGGGTGTTTGTTGTAGCAACTGTTTGGCCAAGGCTTGCGCTTCGCCTATCATGGCTTGGTCTCTTACTAAGTCAGCAATTTTAAACTCTGCTAATCCGGTTTGCTTGGTGCCTAGTAGCTCACCGGGGCCGCGGATCTCCATGTCGCGCTGAGCAATCACAAAGCCATCGGTACTGTCGCGCAATACACTTAAGCGTGAACTGGCTGTTTTAGACAGCGGGCTGTGGTACATCAATACACAGTGGCTTTCTACCTCGCCGCGACCCACGCGGCCACGCAATTGGTGCAGTTGCGCTAAGCCTAAACGCTCAGGGTTTTCAATAATCATTAAACTAGAATTGGGTACATCCACCCCCACTTCAATCACGGTAGTGGCCACTAATAAATCGAGCTGGTGGCTTTTAAACTGTTCCATTACCCACTGTTTTTCTTGGGGTTTCATGCGGCCATGTACTAAACCAATTCGCAGATCGGGCAGTTGCTTTTGCAAGGTGTCGGCAGTGTCTTCGGCGGCTTGGCACTGCAATACTTCCGATTCCTCAATCAAGGTACACACCCAATAAGCTTGCCGGCCATCGGTATGACAGGCTTGATAAACTCGCTCAATCACTTGTTCGCGGCGGGTATCGGGCAGTGCCACGGTTTTAATGGGAGTTCGCCCCGGTGGCAGCTCATCAATAATTGAAAGCTCCAGATCTGCATAAGCGGTCATCGCCAAAGTGCGGGGGATAGGGGTTGCTGTCATTATCAGTTGGTGTGGCAGGGTATTGCTACCATCTATTGCTGCGCCTTTTTCTCGCAGGGCCATACGTTGATGAACACCAAAACGGTGTTGCTCATCAATAATCACTAAGGCTAAGTTAGCAAACTGCACTTGCTCCTGAAAAATAGCATGAGTGCCCACCACCATTTGTGCTTCGCCATTGGCGATTCTTGCCATCGCTTCGGCGCGAGCTTTGCCTTTTTGTTTACCTGCAACCCAATCTACCTTTATGCCTAAGGGCTCAAACCAACTGGCGAAGGTGAGCGCATGTTGCTCGGCCAAAATTTCGGTAGGCGCCATTAAAGCAACTTGATAGCCGTTGGCTAAGGCTTGTAAGGCTGCCATAGCCGCCACTAAGGTTTTGCCGCTGCCTACATCACCTTGTACTAAGCGCATCATGGCATGTGGCTGCTGAGTATCGGTTTTTATTTCTGCGACTACACGCTGTTGGGCATTGGTTGGTTTAAAGGGTAATTGAGCGAGAAACTGGCGCTCTAGCTCGGTTGCTAAGGGCAGGGCTATGGCTGCTTGGCGTTGTTGCTCTTGGCGAAGCTTTAACATGCTTAGCTGATGTGCTGCCAGTTCTTCAATGACCAATCGTTGCTGAGCTGGATGGCGACCTTCTTCTAACAAAGACAACTCGGTATCGGGTTCCGGGCGGTGCAATTGCATAAGTGCTTGGTTTAGATCTAAACCATGAGGCCGTAACGCTGGCGGCAGCCAATCCACCAATGGGTATTGTTTAAGCAGAGCAAAGGCTTGCTCACTGAGCTTACGTAAATTGAGCTGTTTTAAGCCCTCGGTAGTGGGGTAAACCGGGGTGAGTTTCTCATCCATCAATGGCGCACTGGGATCGGCCACAATGCTGTATTCGGGGTGGATCATTTCCCAGCCATGTTTACCGCGCTTGGCTTCACCAAAACACCGCATCCACAAACCTTGTTGCATGGCGGCTTTTTGGCCGTTGTTAAAGTTAAAGAAACGCAGCGTTATGCTGCCGCTGCCGTCACTAATTCGGCAGGTTAACATTCGTCGGCGGGCGTGAATGGTTTCTACTTTGGTGATCTCGCCATGCACCGATACGTGCGCACCGTGCAATAAATCATTAATTGGCCAAATGCGTGTGCGGTCTTCATAGCGGTGTGGCAAATGCAGCAGCAAATCGCCCACATTTCGAATCTGCAGGCGTAGGAGTTTTTCGGCAAGTTTGTCGCCCACGCCCTTGAGTGCGGTAATGGGTAAGCTGCTTAATTCCACTTAAACCACTGTAAATATGATCATGTACCAAGAGTATATATGAATTTTTCAGCTATTATTACTAATCAAAGGTTTAAGCGTATTTGAGGCGACTAATGCTGAGATTCTTATGTAATATCGGTTTGGCCATATTATTGGTAATAGGCTTAATTGAAGCGTGTATTGCTGATCAAAGCGCCCAGCCTGCGCGCTTACATAAACCTGAGCAACCGATTGAACGCCCCATTCCTAGTCACCCTATTGAACACCCAATGCGGCCTATTTTACCTATTCGCCCACCTACGCAGCTGCCTTATCGTTGGCAAGGTTCACGCACTTATTACTGGGTTGCACCTAGCGATCAATGGCAGCCAGAAACATTACGCCCCGATCAGGTGATAGAGCTAGAGATTGAAGCTGATGACCGCGCAGAGTTATTGGTGATTGATGGTCGCGACAAAGTGGTGTTTGACGGTTGGCTAGGTATGGGGGATTTGCGAACATGGCAGGTGATGCACCCGGCGTCGCTGTATTTCTCGCAAATAGAAGGTTTTAGCTTACGGTTGAATGGCAGCGACATTGATTTGTCGGGCTACCCGCAAGACCAACCTTTGTCTCTTACCCTGGCGCCAGAAGAGGAATAAGCCTTAAGCTGTGTTACTGCCAGCGTGGCTAATGGTTCTAATTAGTAGCTGCTTGGCGTATTATCTAGGCCACTGGCATTGCAGCCAAACCACTCATTAATAGATTGAAGGTATTCATTTCTCATGGCCAAGTTATCACTGCAAGAGCAAATGCTTAAAGCAGGTTTAGTCGACAAGAAAAAAGCCAAAAAAGTAGGCAAAACCAATAAAAAATCACGTACTTTAGCCAAAGAAGTGAAAGCCGCCGCAGAGCAATCGCGCACAGAACAGCAGCAACGAGACGCCGAACTGGCTCAGCAGCAAAATGCCGAAAAAGCCAAAAAGGCGGTAGCTGCGCAAATTAAGCAGCTGATCGAAATGAACATGCTAGACAGAAAACGTGGTGACGAAGCCTATAACTTCAATCATGGTAGTTTGATTAAGAAAATCTACGTGACCGATGAGCTGCGCAAGCAACTCAGTAATGGCCGTTTAGCGATTGTTACGCTAGGTGAAGCGTATGAAGTAGTTCCTACCATTGTGGCTGAGAAAATAGCCCAACGCGATGAAAGCGTGGTGGTGCTAATTAACGACCCAAGCCAAGATGTAATTGATGAAGATGATCCTTATGCCGATTATCAAATCCCAGATGATTTGATGTGGTAAAGGAAAGTTAGATAGAACAAAGCCGCTAAGTAGCGGCTTTGTTGTTTTAAGGCTAGGCTGAAATAGCCACGCCGTTTGATCTAGCTTCGGTGAAACCACGCTTTGTTTAAATAAAGATTGCCGAAAATATTCAAGCGAGTAAGTTAATCATAAGTGTGCATTTAAGGTTTAACACCACTTAGGAGAAATGATGGAAAAGCAAGCTGTAGGTAGTGTATCCAAGGTATTGGAGTTTGTTTCTATGAGTCGCAGACGCAACAAATTAAAGCGTGAAATGGTGGATATTGATAAGAAAATTCGCGATAACCGTAAGCGTGTAGATTTGCTCGACAATTTGGAAAACTACATTCAAGACAACATGAGTGTTAGCGATGTTAAAGCAATTATCGAGAACATGCGTGCCGACTACGAAGACCGTGTTGACGAATACACTATTAAGAACGCTGATTTGTCTAAAGAACGCCGTGATTTAGCTAAGAAATTGAAAGACGCAAAAGGTTAATTTACCGCTGTGTTTTTTATAGTAAGCCGCTAACCTTAGCGGCTTTTTTGTGGGCTAATCCAAAGGCAAGCTCACCACAAACCGAGCGCCTTTACCTTTCACACTTTCGCAGTGAATATTGCCGTTAAAGCGCTGAGTAATAATGTTATAGATAATACTTAGCCCTAACCCAGAGCCACCGTGACCGCGATTAGACGTGAAAAAGGGTTCAAATATCTTATTTACTTGTTCAGGCTCTATGCCTTCGCCACTATCTTCAAAGTACAGCTCCAAGTATTGGTTTTTCACCATGAAATGAATTTTGATTTCGCCGCTATCACTGTTGGCAAAGGCATGAATCATTGCATTGTCGATAAGGTTGGTGATGATTTGGGCAATGGAACCTGGATAGGTGAGCAAGCTTAAGGTTTCATCACCGGAGAGAAATACTCTAATATTTTTCTTGTTGGTTTTTGGTGTCATTGCATTAACGACATCGTGTAAATATTGCATTAATACTATCTGGCGTTTTTCATCGTGTGACTGATCAACCGCAACCATCTTAAAGTTGCTCACCAAATCTGATGCCCGTTGTAAGTTGCGAAGGATTAACTCACTGCTTACGTTGATATTCTCGCAAATATTGTGAAACTTACTTTTACTGATATTGCCACTGAGTACTGCTTGATCTAAATCGTTCGACAACTCAGTTAAGTGACTAGAGCTAGTCACTGCTATACCCAGTGGAGTATTGATCTCGTGAGCGACCCCTGCCACTAACCTGCCTAATGCCGACATTTTCTCTGTTTCTACCAGTTGGCTTTGGGTGGTTTTAAGTTCCTCAATCACTTTTTCCAGTTTAGAGTTCGATTCACTTAGTTGCTCGGTACGTTTAGTCACTCTTTCTTCAAGTTCCGTTTTGGCGCTATGTAACTGTTGTTGAGTTTGCTTTAACAGGGTTATGTCATCGTAAGTTCCCACTAAGCCCACCACCACATCGTTTTTGGTGATGATCGGACGCTTCGATGTTCGCAGCCAGATTTGAGTACCATCTTGGTGGGTTTGCGGCTCCTCTGAGCTAATCATGTGTTTACGTGTTTCCATTGTATGCGCATCGTCTGAGCGATATAGCTCGGCTTGTTCAGGAAAGGTGTCGAAGTCATTTAAGCCAATAATATTTTCGGGCTTATCTATAGAAGCATCAGTGGCAAAGGCTTGGTTGCAGCCTAAATAACGAGAGCTGCGGTTCTTCCAAAATACCCGCTGTGGCATGAGGTCGAGAACGATCTGATAGGTGTCGAGCTTAACCGACGCCACTTTATGCCTATGGTGGCTGAGCAGTAGGTTATTCAGCACCCAGTAACTCGCTGGAAAGGTGCTAAGTAAGTTGGGCGCAGTTTCTGCTTGTACCCCGAGAACACCAATTAGAGTCTCGGCCTCAAAAAATGGAACCAGCTGAATACTGCAGTCTTGTTGGGTTGAAGAAGAAAAGCCAAGCTGTTGGTCTAGCTCATTACAGCTTACAGCACACTCTTGCTTACTCTGGCTTAACTCACGTAAATAGTTGGGAAGCTGGGCTTCAGCAGAGGTCGATTTAGCCTGACTCAGCCTTGCTGTGGGCTGGTGATAGCGGCAACTGCTTAACTGTAACTCGTGATTGTCTTTGTCATTATAAATATGGCTAAGGCTTAAATAAGGGCTATCGAGTAGTTGGCTCAAGGTATCTAAGGCTTGGTTAAAGTGGGCAGACTTAGTGAATTCGACAGCAGAGTCTTGGGATATTTGAGTAATAAATTCGAGTTCTAACAAAGCTCTTCCCTTGTTTCAGATTCGCTTAGCTAAAAATAGTTGAGGGAAGGAGAGATAGGCAAATATTAAGCTGAAGATTGATACGAAGAATTTTTAAATCCAGGGTCATTGTTCATACCAAGTTTGCAGTGACCTAACTTTAGATTCAAAGGAAGAAGTGCCGCTAAGGCTTTTATGGGGATAAAGCCGCAGCACTCATTACCGTGTTTGAGAGGGAGGGTGGATAGTGTCTTTACCTAAACAAAATAGGCAAAGTTGCTTGTTTGTTGCACTACAGCAAGAAAGTAAGCAATTGCGTTTTTGTTGCTTGTTACTGGTTAAATTCATCTTTTTCATATCACTCTACCCGTTGTTTCGACCGAGTTAGGTTAATGCGAAAAGACAACTTTTTGTGCCACTTTGCGCACGAAGCCTTAAATTCACGATTTTGTTAATTCTTGTATAAGGGTTTGTTTCTCTCCCCACCTTAGTAGATTACTAATGATGAAGCGGTGTCGGGATATGGAGACAGATCTCAGTTTGCATACTTTATTGATTTTTTTGTTACTTGATTGTCCCTAGTCATTAAGTAGCACTTTATTTTTTGCTTTTATGTGTTTTTAGTTATTGTTATTAATGGCTTTTATGACATGCCATTAGTCCTTAGCTAATACAAAGTTTTTATTTAAAAAATCAATAGAAAAGGAAGTTAGTTGATGAAGTCATGGCACGGAGAAGCAACCGTCGGTTTAGATTTTTATGCAATCGGCCACGAAGCGATTTACATGGGCTCGGAGTCAAATGAGGGCGAGGGGGAAGATATCGCAAAAAACTTAAGCGAAGGAATTACCCCAGCAAAGGCTATGCCTAAAGATACTGAAACATTGTTATTAACAACGATAACACGAGTTTCAGCTGATTCAGCTAGATATGAAATAACGGTTACCAACAAAAACGGCAAAGATGAAAACGATGAGACTATGCAATTTAGTGGTCAGGCTTCGTTTGATGACGCATATGGTCATTTAAAGTCATCTCTTGGAGAAAACTTTGAAGAATGCGAAGATAATTATAGTATTCCTAGAGCCAGTTATGGGTCGTTATGGGCTTTAACTATATTTGGCTTTTTAACATGGTTGTTTTATAGCTTGGGCGATAGTTTAGCGGCGGAAGGGGATGAGTTAAGAGGCAAAAAAGCCAAGTTTTTAGTTTCGGTGGTCGATACTCTCGGTCAAACAGGGGTTGCCATTATTGGTGGTAGTCTGATGTTAATTACCGCTATTTATTTGGTATCGAGAATTCGAAACCCTCCTGCTTATAAGGTTTTGCATACCGGTAAATATAAAGCCTCAGGCCCAGTGCGCGTTACTTTTAATTACGCCATTTTAGCCCTTGTCTGGTTTTTCTTAGTACGAGCTTTTATTTAGTAATGTAACAGTAGATAAACGTTAAGGCTGTTTTTGAACCAGCCTTAGCGGGATGTACTAAGTTTTGATTGGCTAAAACTTAGTACTCAAAAGAAACTCCGCCCGCATCCCCTTGATTCCTTGGTTGCTCGTTTGCAAGTGCACCTCGGAAACTCGCTGTGCTCAAACAGTTCTCGGCTTCATCACTTGTTCACTCCGCTACTCGGCGGAGATGATGGTGTTTTGAAAGAGAACTGCGAGCTTGAGTTTTTATTAGTCTTATTTTGAGCCAATGCTTGGTGTTGATTTAGGTTTCGCCTTGCCGGCGATGAACTAAGCTTTGCTCGGCTAAAGCTTAGTAGCAAAAGAAAGGCCACCCCGCATTCCCTTTTACCCTGCGTTTCTCATAAATTAGCGTGCCTTCGGAAACTCGCTTCGCTCAAACAGTCCTCGGCTTTATCGCTAATTTACTGCGATACTCAGCGGGATTGATGGGGAGGTAGAGCCGTCAGCGTCGGCTCTTGATCTCAATTCCCCTTCATCATCGCCGAGCAACGCAGGATGAAGATGATGTTAGGGCAGCCTTTCTTTTTCCTCTACTTTTCTTTGGCTGTTCAAAGAAAAATGGAGTCGCCGTCAGGGCGAAATCTGAATGTAAAGCACCCTCTAGATATTCAATGTTTGTGAGTGCAATCGCGAGAACAATTGGTCTTGTTACTCGACCTTACACCTGTGTTTGTTGTACGCAACGGTTTCGCTTTGTCGGCGACACTCGGGAATGATGAGTACAGAGATCGGTCAGTGTCGGCTTTTTATCTTTATTACCCTTACATTATCGCGGATTAATTCATTACTAATAATTTATTTAGCTTTTATATAACTGACTTATTTATCGTATCATGTTAACTTATTTGTCATTAGCGGTTTGGGGAGCCTAATAGCGTGGTTACTAAATAGACGAACGCTAATTAGTATGCTCTATTTTGATGTAAGGAATTAACTATATGGATATACCGTTATCATTTTTGGTTGAAAGTTTAGGTTTGCTCATTGCTGCTAAGCTCCTAAGTGTCAATTTGAATTTTGTTACCGCTCCCCTTGTTATTCTTCTTGCTTCTGTGGCCACCTATTTCTTGCCGACTCTATTGGGAGTATTGGTTGGCTTCATCATTTACATCGGATTAATTAAACAGTTTGATGGTAGTTGTGATTATTTAAAAATAATTGGCCTATTTGTGATCGGATTAGTTGTACAGAAAGGACTTTACCAATTAGTTATCTACCCAATTTTGTTCGATTCAGTGGTACCCGCATAAAACTCGAGTTTTTCAGAAAGGAAATTGAAGTGAAGTATATTATATTAGTGGTAGTCGTGGCAGGTGGTATATTTTTGTATAGCAAAAAGCAGCCTCCTACAGTTGTTGTGAGTAACCATCAAGAGCTATTTTTAAAATTAGATTCCAGTTCAGTATCAATTGATGAAGTGAAAGAAGGTGCATATTCTTTTTCAAAGTTTTTTTGTAATGACGAGGAGTATCAAACTTCTGGCGGCAAAAGTGTGACGTCTTGTCTTGCAAAATATGAAGACTTTAAAGAGATGTGTGCAGATCGAATATTCCCAGATTCTTCAGCAAGCTTTTCAGATAAAAAGCAGGTTATGGGTTTATTGTCTCGTTATACAAAGTGCGTTGGTGCTTCGACGTAACAGGTTATTTTACCGTTCTAAAGCTACTCGCTGATTTCAGTTTTTATAAATTACATTTGAGTCAGTGCTTGGTGTGGGTTCAGATTTCGCCTTGCCGGCGATGAACTAAGCTTTGCTCGGCTAAAGCTTAGTAGCAAAAGAAAGGCCACCCCGCACTCCCTTTTATCTTGTGTTTCTCATAAATTAGCGCGCCTTCGGAAACTCGCTTCGCTCAAACAGTCCTCGGCTTTATCGCTAATTTACTGCGATACTCAGCGGGATTGATGGGGAGGTAGAGCCGTCAGCGTCGGCTCTTGATCTCAATTCCCCTTCATCATCGCCGAGCAACGCAAGCGAGCTGCGGGTATAGGCAAAACCTGTTTGAGCGAAGCGAGTTGTTTTGACGCCGCTGTGAGTGAGCAACGCAGGATGAAGATGGTGTTAGGGCAGCCTTTCTTTTTCCTCGTACTAAGCTTTAGCTTAACAAAGAAAAATGATGCCATGGTTAGGGGGGCGGGATCAGTTCCGCAAGTACTTTTCTTATGTAAGAGCTTAACTAAAAGGGTTCGCTCTTGATCTCAATTCCCCTTCATCATTGCCGAGTAGCGCAATGATGAAGGGTATAGGCAAAACCTGTTTGAGCGAAGCGAGTTGTTTTGACGCCGCTGTGAGTGAGCAACGCAGGATGAAGATGATGTTAGGGCAGCCTTTCTTTTTCCTTAGTTTTTCTTTGGCTGTTCAAAGAAAAAGGAAGTCGCCGTCAGGGCGAAATCGGGCTTAAAGGTTTAGTTTATTCTGACTAAGCCCATTCTTTAACAGCGTTAGATTTTGATCTTTGTTATAACAGGTAAGTCAATCCTAATAGAAGTCATTATATATTGAATCATGAAAAGGTTTAGTAGGTTTATTGATGAGCATCCAATAGTTTCTTTTATCGGTTATCTATTGTGTTACCAAGCCTTATCTCGGCTAGTGATTGAGGTATTTAACCCGATATGTGGCAGTTTTATAATGAGTAAACGGCAGAACACCGTTGCTAGCTGTGACTGGGGAGTTCCAATTCCGTTTGAGTGGTTTTTGAATATATTTTTTGGCTGGGGGCCAATATTGGGACCTTTCATATCGGCGTTAATACTGTTTGGTATGTATTTTCTATTTTGGAAATCATGGTTCTCTGGGTTATCAAAAAAAGACGAAACGATAGTTAAACCTATGACTCCTTACGGTACTTTAGCCAAACACAAAGAGATTTTGTTAGCGTCTGGGGCTTCCGATAAAGATGCAGAGAAAGCTATTGCTAAGTACAGAGAGTAGTTTTTAAGCACAAAAAAGCCGCTCTAGGAGCGGCTTTCATATTCAACAAGCTATTTGCTTAGATATGAGAAAGGATCTTCTGAACCGTTTCTTTAGCATCACCAAACAACATGTCAGTATTTTCTTTAAAGAACAATGGGTTTTGCACACCAGCGTAACCGGTCGCCATTGAACGTTTAAATACCACCACTTTCTTAGCGTCCCATACTTCAAGCACTGGCATACCCGCAATTGGGCTGCCTGGCTCTTTAGCTGCAGGGTTAACCGTGTCGTTAGCACCAATCACTAGCACTACGTCGGTAGACGCGAAGTCTTCGTTAATCTCGTCCATCTCCATTACGATATCGTAAGGAACTTTGGCTTCGGCTAACAATACGTTCATGTGGCCAGGTAAACGACCCGCTACTGGGTGAATAGCAAAACGTACTTTAACGCCTTTATCACGTAGCTTTTGAGTAATTTCTGCTACAGGGTATTGGGCTTGCGCAACCGCCATACCGTAACCAGGAGCAATAATCACTTCGTTGGCATCTTTTAGCATTTCGGCTACGTCTTCAGCTTGCGTTTCAGTGTGTTCGCCTTGGTCTACGTCGCTGGCCACTACTGTGCCACCTTCGGCGCCAAAACCACCTAAAATTACGCTGATGAACGAGCGGTTCATGGCTTTACACATGATGTAAGACAGAATCGCGCCCGAGCTACCTACTAATGCACCGGTAACAATCAATAGATCGTTGCCTAACATGAAGCCTGCTGCTGCCGCTGCCCAACCAGAGTATGAGTTAAGCATTGATACCACTACTGGCATATCTGCGCCGCCAATGGCCGATACAAGGTTGTAACCAAATACAAAGGCGATAAGCGTCATAATCACTAGTGGCCACATAGAGCCGCTGTCCATGTACATGCTGCCTAAGTAGATTGATACCACAATCATGCCTAGGTTTAACCAGTGAGCGCCAGGAAGCGCTTTAGGGGCACTGCTGATAATGCCGCGAAGCTTACCAAAGGCCACAACTGAACCGGTGAAGGTTACCGCACCAATAAAGATACCGAGGAATACTTCTACGTCGTGAATGTTCTTAGCAACGGGGTCGATAAGACCGGTTACCGCATCCATTAACGAGCTGTGGTCGATGGCGCTTGAAAAACCAACCAATACCGCAGCCATACCTACGAAGCTGTGCAGCACCGCTACTAGCTCTGGCATTTCAGTCATTTCAACTTTAAGTGCTAAGCGAATACCAATGGCTGCACCAATTGCCATGGCAAGGGTGATGATCCAGCTACCGCCGGTAACCTGAGTGCTGGCTAGGGTTGCGATTACCGCAATCGCCATACCGATAATGCCAAATATGTTACCGCGTTGAGCGGTTTCTTGCTTACTTAAGCCGGCGAGGCTGAAGATAAACAATAGTGCAGCCACTAAATAAGCTGCAGATACAATACCTTGAGACATGTGACTATTTCTCCTATTTGTCTTTGCGGAACATTTTCAGCATCCGCTGAGTCACAGTAAAACCACCGGCGATGTTGATGGTGGCGATAAGCACGGCAATACCCGATAGCAATAATACTACCCAGGAGGTGTCGGCTTTCATTTGTACTAAGGCACCCACAATGATGATGCCACTAATGGCGTTAGTTACGCTCATTAATGGTGTATGCAGTGAATGGCTCACGTTCCATACCACGTAGTAACCAACAACACAGGCCAACATAAATACGGTGAAGTGCTGTAAGAAGTCTGCTGGAGCAGCATCGGCTACCCAAGCAAAGGCGGCGAGGCCAGCGGCTGCAATCAATGGTTTTACCCAAGGTTTAGCAGGCTTTTCTTCTACCACTACTTCTGGGGTTGGCGCTGGTGCTTCAACTTTAGGCTGGGCACTCACTTGAATGGCTGGTGGTGGGAAGGTGATTTCGCCTTCTTTCACTGAGGTTACGCCACGCAATACTTCGTCTTCGAAGTTGATGTTAATTTCGCCGTCTTTCTCTGGGCAAAGTAACTTAAGCAGGTTAACTAAGTTGGTGCCGTACAACTGGCTAGCTTGCGCTGGCAAACGACGCGAGATGTCGGTTAAACCAATAATGGTTACGCCATGTTTAACGGCAATTTCACCAGGCTCGGTTAACTCACAGTTACCACCAGTAGCGGCGGCCAAATCTACAATCACACTACCTGGTTTCATCAATTCAACCATGTCAGCCAAAATCAGCTTAGGTGCTGGGCGACCAGGAATTAATGCGGTGGTAATGATGATATCGACTTCTTTGGCTTGTTCGCGGAACAAGGCCATTTCGGCATCAATAAAGGCTGCGCTCATTTCTTTGGCGTAACCGTCACCGTCGCCAGTGTCTTCTTCTTCGTAATCTAACTCTAGGAACTCAGCGCCCATTGAGTTGATTTGCTCTTTAACCTCAGGGCGAGTATCAAAAGCACGAACAATAGCGCCTAGGCTACCTGCGGTACCCAATGCGGCTAAACCGGCTACACCTGCGCCAATAATTAATACTTTGGCTGGTGGTACTTTACCTGCAGCAGTAATTTGCCCGGTAAAAAAGCGACCAAAGTGGTTGGCTGCTTCAATAACCGCGCGGTAACCGTCTACGTTGGCAAGTGAACTACGCGCATCTAAAGATTGAGCACGAGAGATCCGTGGCACCATGTCCATGGCTAGCAAGTTAACCTTGGCGGCTTTAAACTTTTCTAGCAATTCAGGATTTTGTGCAGGCCATGCAAAACTGGCTACGGTTGCACCTTCTTTTATAAGGGCAAGTTCGTCAGTGGTATCGTTGCTGCCATCTAAAGGCGCATTCACTTTAAAAATGAGGTCGGCTTGAAAAGCCTGCTCTTTAGTTACGATATCTGCGCCGGCTTCTGTGTAAGCTTCGTCATTAAAGCTGGCCGCTGTTCCTGCGCCGCTTTCCACTGCCACAGAGAAGCCGAGTTTTAGCAACTGCTCTACGGTTTTTGGGGTGGCGGCTACCCGGCTCTCCTGGTCGAAGATCTCCTTAGGTATTCCGATTTGCATAGTGTGTTCCTGCTATTGGTTTTTATGTTGAGTTGCTATTTGGGCAACACGTCGCTGCATATTAAATATTTGTTAGTTCCTGCAAGTTAACTAACTTTACGCATTTGGTGTGATATGAAAGAAAACTACGGCCTAACAGTCAAGTAACTTCGCACAAAAGTATCGCTTATTTCTAATGGTCAAACCAATTTGTAAAGTTTATCGGTGTGATAGGTTATGCCTAGGTGTCATTAGGTTAGTAAAATGTAACGTCGTTCCTGTGTGATTCCAGAGTAGTGGCATGGAAATAGCTAGATACAACTACGTCTACTACTCTTTAGTAAAGGCTTTATGCCTAAGCAGAACGATTGCTTGATAAACCCTTAGCAATAAAAGAGGAAGTAGCTACATATACTAAGGTAGGTTGGAGGTCGTTATGGCTATTGCATTATCGTTAATTGTAACAATGTTGATGTGGGTAAATGTGGTTTATGCTAACACTGCGCTTAAATTTGATTTCAGCGTTGAGAACGAGCTCGAGCAACCCCAAGCAACTAAAAATTTATTTAGTGATATTAATTGGTTACAAGAGCAACAGTTTAATACTTCGCAAACCAATTCTGCCCAACCAGCGACTTCCTCTGAGCAACAATCTACTTTTTTACGCTACCAACAAGTGCCGCAATGGCGGGCCAATTGGCGCGGTGGCTTACGTTGGCAGGCTCAGCAAAACTTAATGTTTCGTGCCAAAGGTAACCGCATGTCTGGCCATTTAACCCTGTCGAATAAAACCCTATGTGCCATTTGCAAAACGCAAATCGATACCACTGTGTGGAAAAACGGCCATGTGCAATTACAGTTGCGTTCTTACTTCGAATAGCTTTGTCCTTGGCAATTATCAGGATATAATTTCTACTGGTAAAATTATTGGGGACTTAAATGGGCTATGTGCTGTTGGCCTTATTGTTGGTAATCGTTCTTCCTGCCGTTAGCTTTTTTCTTGGATACATCCATCTTTATTTGGAATATGGGGTCGTTGTATCGGCAACAATTATCGGACTGTGGTTGTTTTTCGATTTTGTGAAAATAAAAAAGCGCTAAGTCCAGTCTCCGCGGGGCTTAGCGATAACACATTATTTAAGTTTTTTGTCATTAATGATTTATTTGAATAAATATTCACATGTATTGAGGCTAGTAAACACTAACTTGTAAGTGATTGATTCATCTATTGTTATTCTCTGGCTATTTAAACAAATATAGCCAAATCTAATTAAACCAAGATCCCTACATATCAATTAGCTATAAGCCATTCTTTGGCGTTTTTTTGTTTTCGTTAAGTTGTTGATTTTATTAGTTAAAAATATTGTCGTTTTTGGCCGACATCTCCAAAGTGGTAAATTAGTACTTCACATTTCTGATAAAAGCCGATAGATTACCTCCCGCAAGACTGAGCTAGATCAAGAAAGAGTGGGCTAAATAGGATTTTTACCGATTATTTCTTGTGCAATTTTTATTCACTAGCTAGCCTTACTTACGCAAGTGGCAATAAGCAAAACATAAGCAGAAATAATACTTTTTTAAACTTGCAACAACCTAGGAGACTTATCTAAATGGAACAAGACCAACAGCAAACGATGCGTTGTTTTGCAACGGGTAAAGGCTTTTTTGTACGCCTGCCTATCAGTGAAGACATTGAAGCAAAAGAACCAGAATCAGATGTTGAAGCGGCCGAGTAAACTACGCTGTAGTTGCCTTTTAAACTCGTGACTTAATATTTACGCTTGTTACATCCTATAAACCGCTAGCCTAAACGCTAGCGGTTTTTTTATGCCCAAAGACAATTTGCTAATGTGTGTTTTGAATGTGTTGACGCAGGTGCTGCAGAAAAGCGCTGATATTGGGGTTTTCAAAGCGATGCGCTGGATAATAGGCACACACGGTGCGTTGCTCCGACAACAAACCCGGCACAACTTCAACTAATTTACCGTCTGTTAACTGTTGCTGAACTAAATCTTCGGAGACTAATACCACTCCCATATGGTGTACCGCTGCCTGAATAGCTGCCAGCGGGTCGTGAGTGATGAAACGAGAGGCTTGGTTTAATATTGTGCCGTCGTTAAATTTTACCCCTCCAGAGCGTATTTGCCCTTGTACTAATAACAGCGGAAGTTGCTTGAGTTGCTTGGCATTTTCTACTGGGCCATAAATAGACAAAAAACGTGGGCTGGCGAAGCACTTCACTGCGTAGTCAAATAAATGCAGCATGCGATAACTGGTACTGTCGAAGTTGTCGATTTGCCGACTGATGACGATATCTAAGGATAGGTCAGGAATCACTCCTGGCTCTATTTCTGATAGCTCTACTGTTAAATGTGGATGCATGGGTAAGAAGGTGGCGATAATGGGGGTAACAAAGAGGCTACCCGACACAGCAGGAGAGCCAATGCTTAAGTTGCCAGTTAATCCTTGGGTTGAGGGACCCAGTTGCCGGCGCATAGTGTCGAACTGACTTAACCAATCACAGCTTTGCAGATAAAACTGTTGGCCTTGTTCGGTGGTGCGCACCCGCCGAGTGGTGCGTAATAGTAGTTGGCAGTGTAGCTGAGACTCTAACCATGATATGCGCTTGCTACAAGACGATGTGGTTATGTTGAGCTGGTGAGCCGCTTGCACAAAGCTATTGCTTTCTACTACTGCTACATAGGTTTGCACTACATTTAGCCAATCCATTACTGCGCTCCTGTTTGATTGTTTCCTTCAGGGAAATAAATTATGTCTTTAATGAATGATTATCCGCGCTTAGCAATAAATTACAATAAACTCGCTGATGTATTGGAGTTTGTTAGTGACCTATTCGCGTATCCCCCTGTTGTTCTCTATTGCCTTTATTGCCTGTTCTCAATTAACCAACGGCTTACTTACCCCTGCGCTACCAGAAATGGCGCAGCACTTTGCGGTAGACGAGCATTTAGTACAGCGGCTTATTGTGTGTTTCATTTTAGGTTTAGGCATCTCTCAGCTGTTTTATGGTCCGCTAGCCGACAGTTATGGACGTCGTCGTATATTCTGGCTGGGGCAAAGTATTTTCTTGCTAGGAAACCTGCTTACTTTTTTAGGCTTAAATAACCTTAACTTGTTGTTGGCGGGAGTGATGATTCAAGGATTGGGCGCTGGCAGTAACCAAATTTTGGCGCGCTGCTTAATTAGCGATAGCTACCGCGGAAAACATCTCAAAAATGGTTTTGCTTGGCTAGGTATGGCTGCGTCGGTGATTCCGGTTCTTGGGCCCGTAATTGGCGGTATAGTTACGGCTTACTGGGGCTGGCACTATCTGTTCATTATTATCGGCATCGCTGGCGCGAGTTTAATGATTATTGCCGCTAAGTTGCTGCCTGAAACCCAAGCCGAGCCCGGCCCGCCGTTACAGGTTAAGCGAGTGGTTAACGATTACCTAACGCTAGCCAGCGATAGCAATTTTGTTCGTTACTCCAGTTACGGGTGGATCGCTAGCATTGGTTTGATGTACATGATTAGTAGCGCTCCATTTATCTTGCAGCACGATTTTGGCTTAAGTGCCGACGACTTTGGTTTAATGATGATTATTCCTGCCGGCGGGCTCGCCCTTGGTAGCGCCTTCACTCGACGATTCACTGGCCGTTGGCCAGAGCAGCACTTACTGGGATTTGCGTCTTGCTTGCCGTTTGTCGCGGCCCTTATTTTGGCTACTCAAGCGCACTCTTTAGCATGGGTGGTAGTGGGTATGGCGATGATAAGTGTGAGTGTCGGGGTTATTTATCCTATCTCACAAGCTGGCTTGTTTGGTTTGTTTCCAAGCCAAGCGGGCGCGGTATCAGCGTTAAGTGGTACCACTCAAATGACCTTAACCGCTATTGCGGTGGGCGGTTTAACGACCTTATTGGTGCCAAGTCCCGATGCGATGGCGATCATATTTAGCATCATGGGTGTGGGTTTAATGCTAAACATGGTGATCCAGATACTAAAAGTGAAAGTCCCATCTATGCAATGATGAGCCTTGTTAGTCACTTAGCTGCAGTTGTAGTTAAGTAAATCAACAAAGGAGCATTGATGACGATTCGTCCTTTAGGTGTAACTGAAGCTTTATTTGCCGAACTTACTAGCACCGGCGCTATGTTAGTGGTGAATGCAGTAAGTGTGAGAGGGCAAATCAACCCGGCTCACATTACGCATATTCACCAGTTATTGCAGCAGCGCCACCCAT
This sequence comes from Agarivorans sp. 2_MG-2023, assembly GCF_030548085.1. Lineage (NCBI taxonomy): Bacteria > Pseudomonadati > Pseudomonadota > Gammaproteobacteria > Alteromonadales > Alteromonadaceae > Agarivorans > Agarivorans sp. 2_MG-2023. Next base: position 40,134 of record NZ_JAUORQ010000007.1, on the reverse strand, counting down.
TGCTATCAGTATGCCTTTCTCAAGTTGATGAACAATGGCAATGGTTGCCGAGCTCAAAACCGCCGAGTGTTGAGGTGATTGAGTTTAACGGCGACGACGCCGCGTTCCCGCAATTTCTCACTGAACATATGCAGCAGCAAACCAATACTCCCTTAAGTGCGTCTGGCTTGCTTTGGCGGGTGAGGGTGCTGATAGGTGCAGAGCAGTCAGCTCTTATTGTAAGTATGCACCACAGTATTTGTGATGGTTTATCGGCCACGGCTTTATTAGCCGAGTGGTTAGAGCGGCATCAACAAGTGGCTGAGCAGCAGGCGCCGCAATTTGTTCCCTTTGCTATTCGCCAATGTGTACACCATGCCATTCCTGATATTGATTTATCGACAGGTGAAAGTCCTTTTTGTGCACCGATTACACCTGAGCAAACAAGCGCTTGGCTTAGCCAAACCAGCCCACAAAGCTTGCAGCAAAATAAACTGGCGCTGCTGGCCTTTAGCCAGCAACAAACTACTCAGCTTCGAGATTTGGCGCGAGAGAATCATGTGAGCTTGACTATTTTGCTGTACACCGCAGCAGTTGAAACGGCCTTAGCATTAGCTAAATCAAACACGACTTTGGTTAGCGCAGGTGGAAATGCTAACGTGCGGCCAATAGTTGCGCCTCCGGTAGATGAGCATGAGCTAGCGTGTTACGTATCGATGTTCTCTTTTGCGGTAGATTGCTCCGCAGAGCAAACCTTTTGGCAACGCGCCCAGCAAGTTAACGCGCTATATCAGCAGCAAGTCAATACCGGGCTGCATTTAGTCTCTTGTAGCGATGAATGGTGGCAAGCTCAAGCGCCGCGCCGAGCGGATGAAGATATGAAGCAAGTGGCGGGGCGCTTTAACTGCTTACACTTGTCTAACCTCGGCAATATCGCCCCTTTATTTGCCCAGGCAAGCGCTACTGCATTGGTTCCGCAGCAATATTACTTTACCGCTGCTCAGCATCTTATTGGCGCTATATTCTGGTTGGGTTCGCAAAGTTTGGCCGGTGCGTTAACGGTTACCATTAATTGTGTAGAACCGATGATTAGCACAGAAATGCGCAATAACTTTGTTGAGCAGTTTAAGCAGCGTTTGTTGGCGATGACTGATGGGTAGAGCAATGAAAGAAACTAATCAGTACGCAGGTCTATAGAGTTTGATAGTTGTTGCCTATCGCTAACAACGAAATATTCAATTTTTTAATTTAATGCTTAGCCGTTATAGTAAGCCCAATTCACGTTATTCTGGAGTTTAACAATGTTTGCAGTAATTTTTGGTCGTCCGGGTTGCCCTTATTGTGTTCGTGCAAAACAGATTGCTGAACAACTTAGCGAAGCACATGAAGACTACAGCTTCCGTTATGTTGATATTCATGCTGAAGGTATTTCTAAAGCTGATTTGGAAAAAACCGTAGGCAAACCTGTAGAAACAGTACCGCAGATTTTTGTTGATGAAACACACGTGGGCGGCTGTACAGAATATGAAGCATTAATGCGTGAGCAATTTGATATCTAATTGCTAAGTAAGATGCTGTTAAAGCCTGGCCTTGGTCAGGCTTTTTGCGTTTTAAGGCTGGGTAAATAAAAACGTACAGCAGTTTAGGCAAATGCTAGGTTCAAAATTTGTCACCCTTGCTGCTTTTTTAGCTAAGCTCAAATTAACTCAATACCATTTAATACTCGGGAGAGAATGATGGATGCTAGCTACATGTTAAACCTAGAAGCCAACATATTATTGGGCATTGTGAACGAAAAGTTACGCCTAGAGTGCGATAGCTTGGAAGATCTCGCCTTAACGTTTGGCCTTGAAGAGCGATCTTTAGCGCGCCGTTTAGAAACTATTGGTTATCACTATAATGCGATAAGTAACCAGTTTAAGCAGATTTGATCTTGGCTTAAGTGACTGAATGTTAGACACTGTTGATGTGTCTAACAGGAGGTTACCGATGCTAAAGACAGGATGTTTTTTACTTGCGTGGAGTATTTCGCTACCGGCTCTGGCCGATCTTAGTATTGGAGCGGGTTACACCTTTGGTGGTGAAATGACCGACCTTGATACAGAAGAAACCTACTCGGTGCGTTCTGCACCTTCTTATATGGCGGCTTTTGATTTTGCCACCACCAGTGGTGAAAACCGCAAGCGCGAAACCTACGACAATTACGTTGGGGCTTTAGTCTCTTGGCAAAACACCGAGATGAACGACAACGCTAACACCGACGTTGACGTATTGTATGCTCACCTAACCGCCTCTCGCCGTTGGCAGTATGAGAATTTTGAAACCTTTGCTAGTGGTGGCGCCGGTCTTACCCATTTTGCGGCAAGCCCTGGCAGCGACACCCAGCGTTTTTCTATTAGTATTGGTGGTGGTTATTTTTATCACCTAACTGAGAACCTCGATTTAAAACTAGAGGGTCGCCTATATGGCACCTTTGTAAACGATGGCACCAAAATAGAATGTGGCCCAGGATGCCAAGTGACCTTTGTTGGCGGTTATTGGTCGCAATTGGGTCTTAACATGGGCTTGAACTACCGTTTCTAAGCGTTTGAATAAACCGTATTTTACTCTGTACGTGTTTAATTAACTTGAGCATTAACTAAATAAAATGCTTAATAATTAGACATTTGCAGAGCTTTCCTTAAAGTTCCGCTGTCATTAATCTTTAATATTTCAGTCACCTCTCTGTCATTTACCAACCCTAAGATTTGTTCAACTTTTACTTGATACAGTTCACATTTTTTAGGGATTAAAATGAAAAAGCTTACTCTTATTGCTATCGCAGTTGCCGCTGCTTCTGGTTCAGCTAACGCTGCTAAAGTATACGAAGACGAGAAACACGCTGTAGACCTATATGGTCGTATTTACGCGGGTTACACTGCTGGTGACGACGCTGGTAAGTCTGATAACTTTGGTGCAGACCAATACGTACGTTTTGGCGCTAAAGTTAAATCTATGATTGGCGCATCAAACTACGCTTTAGGTCGTTACGAGCTACAAATGGAAAACAACGGCGAAGGTGACAACACTTCAGCAACTAAAGCGCGTTTAGCTTACGCTGGTTTTGGTGGCGACTTCGGTGAAGTTACCTTTGGTCGTAACTACGGTGCTCTAGAGTTAGTCGCTGACTGGACTGACTCAAGCTACGTTAACCCATACGGTAACTCTGCTATCGGTATCAGCTCTAGCCGTGAAGAAGGTATTGGCCGTTCAGACAGCGTTCTTAAATACGCGGGCGAATTCAGCGGTTTCGATATCCACGCTTCTTACAAGTTTAACGACAACCAAAAAATGGACGATGCTGATGGCAACCAAACGGTTGACGCAGACAACTCTGCTTACGGTATTGCTTTAGCTTACACTTTTGATTTTGGTCTTGGTCTAGGTGCGGGTTACAACATTGCTAACAATGGCGAAGCAAAAGACAGCAAGCTAGCGTTATTGGGTGTTAACTACGATGCTAACGGTGTTTACGCAGCAGCTAACTACTCGATGGGCGAAAACAACAAAGCATTTAAACTTCACGGTTCAGACGCTAAAAACGAGCACACTGGTTACGAGCTAGTTGCAGGTTACAAGTTCACTAAAACCTTCCGTGCGCAAGCAATGTGGAACAAAGCTGAAGTTGAGCCACAAGGCGGAGCTAAGTACGACAACGTTGATTACTACACAATTGAAGGCCGTTACGACCTAACTAAGCAATTGCGTATCGTTGCTGCTTACCAAATCAACAACATCGACAATGCTGAGAACGAGTTCCACTTCGCAGCACGTTACGACTTCTAAGACAGTTACAACACACGCTAAGCGCCTAACTTAGCGTGTTCCTTATTTTCTTGTGTATGTTTGTCTTTTGCCAGCGCCTTTATGGCGCTGGTTTTTTATTTTCTACAGATATACTCAGCATAAAAAACCACTCACAGTGGAGTGGCTTTTTAGTATGCGTGGCAGACAGCGAGTTAGCGCTCTACATCCATAATTAAAATTTTAGAGCGTCGCTGCAGGTTATAAATAGCCTGTTTCTCGGTGGGTAAGTCTTCGAAATCAGCGGGGCTAAAACCACGCTCCCTGAACCAATGAATACTTTTGGTTGTGAGCACAAATAATTTTGCTAAACCCTGTTGACGGGCTCGATTAACAATGGCTTGAAGTAGTCGATCACCTCGGCTCGCTTGGCGGTATTGCGGGTGGCTAACTAAACACGCTAGCTCACCAATGTTTTCATTATTGAAGGCGTACAATGCAGCGCACCCAATGATCATGCCGTCGCGCTCAACAATGGTAAATCGCTCAATTTCCATTTCTAGCAACTCGCGGGAGCGCCTTACCAGTATGCCTTCTTCTTCCAACGGGCGAATCAGCTCAATGATGCCATTAATGTCATCCAATCTCGCTTCTCTAACTCGCTCATAACTATATTGCACCAGCTGAGTACCACTGCCGTCACGGGTATAGAGCTCTTTTAGCAATGCGCCGTCTTGCTGGTAACTCACCAAATGACAGCGGTCGATGCCTCGGTCACTGCATTGAATGGCCGCCCGCAAATAACGCAGAGTATCTTTGTCGGTATCACGTAAAAAAGGCTCTGAGCGCATTAGCTCGTTGGCGGCATCGGGCAATAGTTCGCTAATCAACTGGCCTTTGTCATTGTGAATACCTTGCTCGGGGCTGAAGTAAATTACTTTATCTGCTTTCAAAGAGACCGCTATTTCCGTGGTGATATCTTCCGAGCAAATGTTAAATAGCTCGCCGGTTACCGATACTCCTAATGGAGACACCATGACTATTTCGCCATGATCTAGTTGGCGCTTAATACTTTGGTGGTTAATACGGCGCACTTTTCCGGTATGCAGAAAATCAATGCCATCTTCAATACCAATTGGTTGTGCGACTACAAAATTGCCACGAACCACATTGATATGAGCTTGATGCAAAGGAGAGTTAACCAAGCCCATCGATAGCTGGGCTTCAATATCCATTTGGATTTGACCTACTGCTTGTTTGATGATGTTTAAGCTACGCTCATCGGTGATTCGCTGCTCGCCAGCAAACATGCAGCTGTGGTGGTGCTCCTCGATTAAACTGTCTATTTGCGGGCGGGCGCCACACACCAACACAATTTTCACACCAAGAGTTTTGAGCAAGGCAATATCTTGAATAATGTTATTAAAGTTGGCGCTAGTGCTAGCTTCTCCGCTTAACATCACTACAAAGGTTTTGCCGCGATGGGCGTTTATGTAAGGAGCCGACTGGCGAAACCAGCTGACTAAATCTTCGGCAGAGCGGTTCAAATTCTTCTCCGTGAATAACTAAACGTAAGATTTGACTTAATAGTCAAATATTCGGTTATTGTTGCATATCCATCAACATTGTCGAGCAATAAGTTTTTCTCGATGACAAATCTTATACATATGTTATGGCCAATTCAGTTGTGTACTATCGCGAGGTAGAGTATAAGCTGCTGTAACATTTAATGACTACCTCAGTATATGTTGAGGTAGCAGGTAAAAATGGAATAAATTTATTACGAGAGGTATTTATGGATAACTATGTCGTACCTGAGCATTTGGCCATGCGTAAGCAACCTAGCCAAGAGCGTACCAGACGACTAGTGGAACACATCTTAGACAGCACCTTGTCTTTGATTCAAGAGCAAGGGATGGCTGCAGTAAATACCAACTTGATTGCCCAACATGCAGAAATCGATATTGCTTCGTTGTACCGCTTTTTTAAAAATAAAGAGGCCATCTTCTTTTCGTTGGCTATGCGCTGGTTTAAAAAGGTTCAAATTGTGGTGGAAGATGTCAACTTCCAGCAAACCTTAGGCAATATCGTAGAGTATCCAGATAGCGCCCAAAGTAAGATAAATGCCCTAGACGAAACAGAAGTGATGCTAGTGAGTTTTCATGAATTGTTTACTCATGATAAAGACTTTAAAGCGCTTGAGAGCTGGCACCGGGTGATAGTGATTGAGCAAACTAAGCGTTCATTTATCAGTCACGGCTCGAAGTGGGATGATGAAGCCTTAACCAGTGTTTGTTTGTACCTGTACGGACTGACTCGCAATTTTATGGCGGGTACCATTGGCTTTTCGGCAGAAGAGCATCACCACCAGTTCACTTGGTTTCAAATCATGCTGAATCAATTACGCAAAATGGTACTGCTAGAAAAAGTACCAGAGAAGTTTTTACGCTAAGGCGTTGCTCACAATATGTGCTTGGTTGGTAGTGGGGTATTCTTGCTCATCAACTAGGCGCTCTGCACCCAAGCAATGTAACCAAGACCCATAATCTAAGGTTTTGTTTCCTAATATTAATTCTTTTAAGACCTGTTCTGATAAACCTTGAGTAATAGGTTTACAGCTGGGCCAAGATTTCCTGTCATTTTGTGCGATCGTCACTGTATTTTCTACGCCTATAAGGTCAAACTGTTCTGCATATAAGATTCAGTGTGGGTCAATTTGGCGATAAACAAGCTCACTTGTTTAGTCTATGTGAATTAACGCTCAATTTTTGACCAGGTAAAGAGTGAAAGCATGCAGTGCTTCACACTATTTTTTAGGAGAGTTGTCCATGGAACTGGAAGCCTTTTTCCAGCAGGTAAAAAAACTGCCAGTAATGCCGCAAATTATGCAGGAATTACTGACAAGCATTAATGATGAAAATGTCGATCTTCACCATTTGGGTAAAAAGCTGGCGACCGATCAATCCTTGGGTGCTAACGTATTAAAAATGGCTAACTCAGCCGCGTTTCGTGGGGTTAAGCAAATTGACTCTATTGAAGCGGCCGCGATCCGCTTAGGTTTAAAACGGGTTCGCTCACTGGTAGTGGCTGCGGGCCTAAATGGCATGATGCCGAGCAAAAACTTCGACCAACAACAGTTTTGGGGACAAGCCATGTACGTGGCGTTGTTAGCGCAAGCATTAGCTAAAAGTACCCATGTTGAACCTGAAACAGCCTTTACCTGTGGCATGTTACACAACTTTGGTGAGCTGCTGATTGCCAGTGCAACGCCTGAAGAAGCTGGGTTAATTGAGTTGTGCTTGGAAACGGGCGAAACGCGGGTGTCGGCACAGCGCAAAACCTTAGGTTTAGACTATGCGCAAATTGGTGGCGAATTAGCGCGTCGCTGGAATTTCTCGCCGGTGATTACCGATGCCATTGAACAGCAGTTAAATCCTATGGACTTTGATGAAGTGTCTAAACCCGCGGTGTTAATCCGGTTGGCAATATTCGCGCATCATGCCTTAAACGCTGGTCTCAGTGCCGAAATGGTAGGTAAAAACTTACCTGAGCCGCTATGTGAAGTGGTTGAGTTGGATAAATCTACCGTGGCTAGCTTTATTGAAGAAGCGGTAGAACAGGGTGAAGCAATGGTTGCTACCACGACCGCCTAAATTCAAACAGTTTATTAAAAAAGGGGTTAGCTTAGCTAACCCCTTTTTGTTAGTTGGTGGTTTTTTCAAAGCCTTTTAACCACCACAGTTTAAAGCGGCGTAAGCCCGCCTTGGCATCTTCCAGCAGTAAGTAGTTAACCGGCACAATCAGCAGGGTGATGCTAGTAGCGAAAATAATCCCAAAGCCAAGTGACACCGCCATGGGAATCAAAAACTGCGCTTGGGTACTCTTTTCAAAAATTAACGGCATTAAACCGGCAAAGGTGGTGAGCGAAGTAAGGATTACCGCTCTAAAACGGGCCACGCCGGCTTTAGTTACCGCGGTCATTAAATCTACGCCTGCTTTACGTTGGCGGTTTATATAGTCCACTAATACCAAGCTGTCGTTCACAACTACTCCGGTGAGCGCCAGCATGCCCATCATACTCATAATGGTTAGTGGCATGCCCATAATCATATGACCAAGTACTGCACCAACTGCTCCGTAAGGAATAATCGACATCACCACTATAGGTTGCCAGTAAGAACCAAAAGGAATCGCCAGCAGGCCGTAAATAACAAACAGTACAAACAATAAGCCCAAGGCCAAACTGGTAAAGGATTCTCGTTGCTCTTTGGCTTCGCCTTCTAAGCTGAAGTTAACCTGCGGGTAAGCCACTAAGGTTTGGCTTAACCACTGCTGCAGTTCGGCTTTAATCACCTCAATATTCGCCTGCTCTTTGTTTACATCGGCGCGAATGTTTTGGGTTCGCATACGGTCGATGCGAGTAATGGTTGCCGGGCTTTGTGAGGGAATCACGCTAGCTACTTCGCTAAACGGCAGCTCTGCGCCATCGGGAGTGCGAATTAACATGTTATTTAAGTTGTATTGAGAGCGCCGTTCATTGGCGGGGTAGCGTACATATACTTTCACGTCTTCGCGACCGCGTTGAATACGTTGTACTTGGTAACCAAAAAAAGCACTGCGTACTTGTTGAGCAAGGTCGTTTAGGGTTAAGCCAAGTGCTTGCGCTTGGGGTTTAATGTTTAACTGCAGCTCTAATTTCCCATCGGCTAAGCTGTCTTCTACATCAAACACCGCTGGGTACTCTTGCAGCTTTTGCTTGGTGAGATCGGCCACTTGCGCCATTGCTGCAAAATCGTTGCTACTAAACTGCACATCTAAAGGTGAACCACCGCGACCAATTTCAGCACGAAAAGTGAGGCTTTCTGCGCCCGGCAACGACCCAATAAGCTGGCGCCATTCACGCACCAAATCACCACTACTCATTGTATTGCTGCGCGACTCCGGAGGCTCTATTTCAAAGACGACTCGACCTTTGTTACTTTGGCCGCTGCTCGAGCCACCGCTGGATCCACTGGTGGCTAAAATGTTGAGAATGATACTGTCGCCGCTGTCGGGGTCGCGATACTTGTCTTGCAGGTTTATGGCGGCATCTAACATGCGATTAATGTAATTGTCGGTGGTATTAAATGCTGTACCTGCTGGCATCACTAAGGTGGCGCGGGCGGTTTCGCTGGGGACTCTCGGGAAGAAAATAAAGCGCACCCAGCCGGCAGTGGCTAGCGACAGCACCACCACAAATACGCTTATCGCAATAGCGGCAGATAATACTCGGCGAGATAAAGCGCGTTTTAACAGTGGTTGATAAAACCTAAGAATGGCTGCTTCAAAGCCATCTGCAAGTTTATTTTGCCAGTAACTAAAGCGGCTTTGGGTTTGTTTGTTCACCGGTTTAATGTGTTTTAAGTGAGCCGGCAAAATCAGTTTCGACTCCACTAAAGAGAACATCAGTACTGGAATAACAATCAGCGGAATTTGTGCAAAAATTTTGCCCCTCACTCCATCTATCATCATTAGCGGGAGAAAGGCCGCTACCGTGGTAAGTACGCCAAAGGTTACCGGTATCGCGACTTCTTGGGTGCCCTTAATCGCGGCATGTAAGGGTTCCTCTCCGGCTTTTAAGTGGGTGTAAATGTTCTCGCCCGTCACAATGGCGTCATCCACCAAGATCCCCAGCACCATGATAAAGGCAAATAGAGAGATAATATTTATCGTTACATCCATGGTAGGCATCATTAACAAGCCGCCCATAAAGCTAATGGGGATGCCAATACATACCCACACGGCAATGGCGGGGCGAAGGAATATCGCCAAGAGTAGCGCCACTAAAATACAGCCCTGAATGGCACTATTTTTAAGGGTGTTTAAGCGCGCTTTCACCACTTTGGCGCTATCTCGCCAATAGTTTAGTGCCAGCCCTTGTGGCAAATAAGGCTGTTTATTGGTGATGTATTGTTTTACTGCATCGGAGATGGCAATCGCACTTTGGTCACCTACGCGATAAACCTCTATCATCACTGTGGGCTGTTTATTAAAGCGGTTAATAATCGTCGTTTCTTCAAAGCCGTCCACCACTGTTGCAATATCAGATAGCTTAATGCGAGTACCATCGGCGCGGCTAATGATCAGTAGGTCGGCAAATTCATCGCCCACATAAGCTTGGCCTTTGGTACGCAGTAAAATTTCGCCGGCTTGGGTTTTCACTGAACCGGCCGACAAATCTAAAGAGGCTTGGCTAATTATTTGCGCCACTTTGCTCAGCTCTAAACCATATTCACGGAGTTTTTGCTCTGACACCTCAATGGAGATTTCGTAGGGCGCTACCGAATCTAACTCTACTTGGGTTAGCTCCGGGAGTTGCAACAATTCGTCACGAATGGATTCGGCCACTAAGCGCAACTCTTTATGCGCAATGTCGCCAGATACCGCCACGGTAATGGTTTCACGTTTGCGTTGGCTTAAGCTTACTACCGGACGTTCTGCGTCACTGGGGAAAGTATTTACCGCATCAATGCGCGATTTAATATCGCTCATTACATCGCGAGTATCGTAGTGAGAGTTGATTTCAGCACTCACTCGCGCAGCACCTTCTTGCGAGACTGAGGATATTTGCTCGATGCCTTCAATGTCACTAATCGCTTCTTCAATGCGAATGGCGAGGCTTTCTTCGCTTTCTTCTGGGCTTGAACCGGGCAGCGATATGCTTACGTTCACCATGTCCAGTTCAAACTCGGGGAATACCTCTAAGGGCAAACGAAACTTTGCCGAGTAAAGACCTAAACCAACAATTAACACCATCAGCAAGTTGGCGGCAACATGGTTGCGCGTAAACCAGGCGATTAATCCATGCATAATAACATCCTAGGTAGAGCAGCTAAGAGGTGCATGGTTAGGCTCCTATCGGCTTGGCAGGAGTGCCGCTTATCACTCGCCCGAGTGGGGTGGTGACTAAGGTTTGTCCGGCACTTATACCGCTTTCTACAATGTAGCTATCTTGGTCTTGCCAAATAATGCTTACGGTTTTGCGTTGCAATAAACCGTCTTCCAAGATAATCACCTGTTGGCCGGAATACAGGGCGCTGCGCGGTATAATAAATACCTGCTCTAGGGTTTTACCTTGAATGGTGGCTCGAACAAATTGACCAATTTTAAGAGAAGGTTTGTTCTCGTTGGCTGGGCCGTAAGGATCATTAATTTGTGCCACTAAGTACAATTGACGACTGGCACTGTCGAGGGCGGCTTCACTGCGCTCAACCTGGGCGTTCCACTGATACTCATGTGCGCCAAAGTTAGAGCGTAAACTCACTTGAGGTTTAACCACATCAGCGTTTGAACGACGGAAGTTTTCAGGAATATTCAACACACTTTGCTCATTCAAACTCAGTGGCAAGCGTACTTCTAAATAGTCGATGGCGTAGCTGCTGGCGAGCGATTTACCGCTGCTCACGTACTCACCCAGTTCCGCACTTTTTTCTAAAACTCGCCCAGCATAAGGGGCACGAATAATGGTGCGCTCTAAATCTAATTTGGCCTTGGTGAGCTTAGCCTTAGCCGAGGCTAATCCCGCTTCTTGAGCAGCTAACTGTGGTTTGCGTAGTACCAAATCGTTGGCGGGTTTACCTTTGCCTAGGCGTTTCCAGTCGCGTAAGGCTTGTTCCACTTTGGCCTGTTCTTCGGCCAGCAATAGCTGAGTTGATTGCAACTCAGCTTCAGCAATGGTGATGGCATTTTGGTAGTCGCGGGCATCTATTTTTACCAGTACTTCGCCTTTTTCAAAAAAAGCCCCTTCACGAAAACTGTCTGATACGTAGGTAATGCTGCCGGCAACCTGGGCAATTAAACTGGCTTCGGTATGTGCTTGTACGCTGCCGTAGGAGTTAACTTTTGCTTGATAGCGTTGGGGGGCTAATGGCATCACTTCTACAGCCAGCTCAGCTAACTGGGCCTGAGGCTTGCGCTGAGCCTGAGGTTTGTTTGCCTTAATGTATTGGCTTATTAGCAAACCAATGATGATCACCAATAGAGGCAAGCTAAGACGTATCAGTTTGGCCATATTAGGCATAACTCCCTGTTAAAATAATGGCTCTGAGGCAAAGGCCTCTCGCGTAGTTTGGGCTTGGTTTAAGCCTCCACCTAGTGCCAGGTAAAGCTCAATACGGTTTTGTAACTGCAAGTTTAAGGCGTTAATGGCACTGCTACGCGCATCAAAGGCGCGGCGTTGCGATTCCAACACTGTGACATACTCATTTAAACCTGCCAGATAGTTTTCAAAGGCCAAAGACTCGGCTTGTTTAGAATCTTCTGCAGCAGTGGCGAGTAGTTGGGCATTTTGATACAGGCTGGGTTCAAGGTTTAAGCTTTGCTCAACTTCGGCAAAGCTATTTAATACTTGCTCTACATAAGCAGCATTGAGAGATTGAGCTTTCGCGTATTGCTGCAGTTGTTGATTCTCACGGCGGGCCGCGTCGAAAATGGGGGCTGTCACCCCAGCAAATAAAGACCACACCAAAGATTCTGCATCCAATAGTTGCCCTAGTTGGTCACTTTGGCCGCCACCACTGGCGGTAAGCGTTAGGCTAGGGAAGCGATCTCGATACGCGGCATACACCCGTAAATCGGCAGCCGCCAGTTGGTATTGCGCCGCTTTAATATCGTGCCGTCGATTAAGCAACTCAGAGGGAACACCCGCTGGCATTGCCGCTAGTGGCACATCTAATACACCGTCTACTTGAATAAGGCCACTGGGGTAGCGGCCCAACAACAACTCCAACTCTCGTTGGGCTTGGGTGAGTTGGGTGGTTCGCGAATTTAACTGGGCGCGAGCAGCGCTTAAATCTGCCCTGGCAAGGTATACATCTAACGCGCTGTTAAGGCCGCCTTGGTAGCTCTCTTCAATAATTTGCAAATTGGCTTTTAAATTATCGTAACGCTCGGCAATTAGTTGCTTTTGTAGCTGAGCTTCTATCACGTTATACCATTGTTGAGCTGTGTTGGCGGCTAAGCGAATTTGAGCTTGCTGCCATTGTTCAAAGCTAACTTTGGCATCTAATACTGCAGCTTGTTGGCGCGCATCTAGCTTGCCAAGCCAGTCGATTTCCCAACTAAAATCTAAGCCTACTCTAAACTGACTGGCGCTATCGTTATTAGTGCCGCTACGTTGGCCACTTACAAAGGCGTCAATGCTGGGCCACTGCTGAGCATTTTGAATTCGAATTTGATAAAGCTGCTGGTCTAGAGCAAAACCTTGTTGTTGCAGTTGCGGGTTACTGCGTAATGCTTCTTTAAGTAGCGGTTGCAATGAAGGAGGGAGTGCTTGCTCAAAGCGTTGCTCAGTAAACTCGCCTTGCTGAAATTGACTGGTCCAACTGCTTGCCGCCAACTCACCAGAGGGCTGGTGCTTCGGGGTATCGGTCATGCTGCAACCGGTTAAGGTGGCAAGTAGTGCTGGTATCCAAACCCATGCAGCCAAGCGCATTGCTGTTCCTTTGTCTATTTCCCTACAGATGGTGTTATTTAACGTTGCTTAGCCAGTGATGTCGAGTGCAGATTATTGCTTTTACCTTAATTTACAGTCGCTTTGGTTTTTATTCCAAAGCTAGGTGCTTATTGCAGCTTATACATTTGCACAATCCAATCGAAAACCGAGTCCGCATTGAGCGGACGTTTCAAACTTGTTTTAGCTAGAACGAACTGGGTAGGGGATAAGATCATTTGTCGTTTATCTATTAGTGCTGCGGCGTAGTCTGGCGCAAATTCGGGATGACCCTGAATAGCCAAGATATGCTGGTCTATTTGGTACATAAAGTTAGGGCAAAAATCGCTGCTGGCCAGTAACTCTGCTTGCGGAGGCAATTGAGTCACTTGATCTTGGTGGCTGACTAAAATACGAAACGGTTCGGCTTTGGCTGTGTCTTCATCCTCAAGCGAGGGGCTGACCCAAGACGGTTTTTGTAACAAGTTGTTGGCCGCGACACCTAAGCCCCATCCTTTGGCCGATTTTTCTACTTTGCCACCTAAAGCACGGGCGATAATTTGATGCCCAAAACAAATGCCCGCCAAGGGGCGTTGTAATTGTTCACACTGCTGAACCCAGCTTATTAATTGCAAAATCCATGGTTGTTGGTCGTAGGCGTTATGGCGGCTGCCGGTAATTAAAAATCCGTCAAACTGATTCAATTTTGGTAATTCGTTGTTGAGCACGTCAAACACATCGAATTGTAGCTTGCTGTCTTGAGCCAATAAATGCTGCTTAAACATGTCGGGATATTCGCCAAATTCTTCAACTAATTGGCTGTCAACTCGGTCGCAATTAAGAAGCGCTATTTGCATAGTAAAAACCCAGAAAAAGCAATGTTTATAAAAACCAGCTGTTAAATAAACTGTATCAAGTATGGAATAATTATCTATATTTGTGTAGCTTTGTTAAATATAACGTAACGAGTGGCGGCATAAACCGGAGGGAACATGGTTCAGCATAACTTACAATATTGGCAACAACAGGCACTAGATTTAGACTTCCCAAAACAAGCATTTATTAACGGTGAATTTGTTGATGCTGTGTCAGGTAAAACCTTTACCAGTATTAATCCGGCCACTGGTGAAATTTTAGCAGAGCTGGCGGAATGTGACGCTGCAGATGTTGAATTAGCCGTGCAAGCTGCTCGCAATGCCTACCAAAGTGGGGTGTGGTCAAACCTTGCTCCCGCAGAACGTAAACAAGTATTACAGGCGTTTGCACAGCTAATAGAGCAGCACCAAGCGCAACTCGCCTTGTTAGAAAGCTTAGACATGGGCAAGCCCATTGGTGATGCCTTGTCTTACGACGCGCCCGCCACCGCACGCTGTATCGCTTGGAATGGAGAGGCAATAGACAAGGTCTACGACGAAGTCGCTCCTGTTACCAGCGATGCCCTGGCCTTAGTCACGCGTGAAGCCTTAGGGGTGGTGGCTGCTATTGTGCCGTGGAATTTCCCGCTAGTAATGGCTTCATGGAAAATTGGCCCCGCTCTCGCCACCGGCAACTCGGTTATTTTAAAACCTTCAGAAAAGTCACCCTTAAGCGCACTGTACTTAGCCAAATTAGCCAAACAAGCAGGTATACCAAACGGCGTATTCAATGTATTGCCAGGCTACGGCCACACTGCAGGCCAATCCCTAGCGCTACACATGGACGTAGATTGCATCACCTTTACTGGCTCAACTGCGGTAGGTAAGAAGCTGGTGCAGTTTTCTGGTCAATCAAACCTTAAGCGCGCATTTATGGAATGTGGCGGTAAAAGCCCCAACCTAGTGTGTGCCGACGTTGCCGATTTAGACAAAGCGGCCGCCACTGCAGTAGCCGCAATTTTTTATAACCAAGGTGAAGTATGTACCGCAGGCTCGCGCTTAATTGTGCATCGCAGTGTGCATCAAGCCTTAGTAGAAAAAATGTTGGCCTTAGTGGAGCAGTGGCAGCCGGGCAATCCTTTAGATCCCAATACCAGCATGGGGGCAATGGTTGACGAAGGCCAAATGCAACGGGTACTCGGCTTTATAGAGGTGGCTAAAGCGCAAGGAGCCAAGCTGCTATGTGGTGGCCAGCAAACACGTAAAGAAAGCGGTGGCTTTTATATTCAACCGACTATTTTTGACGATGTTGATGCCAATTTAGACATTGTAAAGCAGGAGGTGTTTGGCCCCGTGTTAGTGATTCAAGTGTTTGATGAACTAGAGCAGGGCATTGCCTTAGCCAACGATACCGAATACGGCTTAGCAGCAGGATTGTGGACTGCCGACATTAACACCGCAGTGCGCACTTCACGCGCTTTACGAGCAGGAACGGTATTTGTAAACAATTGGGATGGTGGCGATATGACCATGCCATTCGGTGGCTTTAAGCAATCGGGGAATGGCCGAGACAAATCGTTGCACGCACTCGAAAAATACACCGAACTTAAATCAACCTGGATAGACTTAAGTTAGTGACAAGGCTATTTGCCCGATTCGTGAGTGTCGGGCGTTTCAATAAAGTGGTCCAAGATAAACTGCTGGTCGAGAGGGTTTAAATCAAATCGAAACGCAACTTCGTTGAGAGAACGAGCATCATGACAATGATGCTCGCCAATGTACTTAACCGCTCGAATCAAATCAGTTCCCTTGGGCAGCAAGTAACAATCGCTCATCGCTAGCCCTCCTACATGGGTACTTAAAGTATAGTTGCCCCCGCTAAAACTAAGGTGTATTCGCCCTTTTTCGCCAAGCTTTTGTGCAAGTTTGTTAAGGCGAGCAATGCTTGCGTTTTATCTTATTGAAATTGGCTTGCCGACCTTAAGCAAGTATTGACTGACACAAAGGGGATAAGCTCACTATTTGGGTCAACAAGGGCAATGTTAGCGCCCTCGGTTATTAGAATATTTGCGCCATACAAGCCGCGAAATTTCTCGTTGTTTTGGTCTAGCGAAAAGCCGGAATGGGTAGCACTTTAAGGTGGAATTCTTTGTCTATTTCTTGATATTTACTGTTTTTTCACACAGCCTTTTTGAGATTCCTCCTTTCCACAAACACTTGCATCCTTTCGTGCTGAGTTTTTTGTTATTTCTTGTCTTAGGTGGCTGATGATGCGAAGGAAAAGTGATAATCTGGCTTTCAATAAATGCGTGATAAGAGGAATTTTAGGGGAAATTGTATGTCCACAAGTTCTATTAGCAGAAGAATAGAATCTAGTATTAATAGTTTTCAACAGAATGACTTTGAAAGCGCGTTAGTTCATTATTTTCCCGCACTTGATAAAACTGCAAAAAAGCGATTCCCAAAAGATGCTGTGGGAAAAAGGATAAAGAAATTTCTAGATGATGAGCTAGACATAATTACATACATAGCAACCCAGAATATTTTCCGAATCAACGTTGATGGCGTAAGCTTTCCCGAAGCAATTTATAAGTTCGGGAGGACATCTATAGCTCATGAAGGTGAACTTGATCCGAGGCTAAACTTTGACAATACAACAGGTATGTCTATTGGGGAGCAATGGAACTTACCACCTAGTTTTATAATTGGCTTGATTCTTTCGGTAGTGTTAGCGCCTGAAAATAATACGGAGCAATTAAACGGAAGTTATGGGGTTACAATTCATGGTGACAAACTCGACCTCGGCCAGCAGTGGGGAAATCGTTCAGGCTTTCGCTCCTACATGGAGCACAAGTTTGGCCGTGCAATCTTTGAATAAAATTCCTAACAAAAACATCAAGGTGACGCCTTACACTCGGCGGTTTTGGTATGGAGTTCAGTGCGCTTGGTAAGTCTATCATGGCGCACCTTATGTTAGGCGTTAACTGTATGGGTAAGACAAACAAGGTCCGGCTGACTGTTCGGGATGACAATGGAAACCACCTTCAAGCTGCACATGTAGAAGTGTTGGGCTGTGATTATGAGGGGGCTGATTTATCAGGCTTATCTTACATTGCTCAAAAGGGGCTCAGAGGTAAGTGTTTTCGGCATTCCATTCTCTATTGGGCGAATCTTTCAGATTCTGATTTTAGCGGCTGTGATTTTCGAGGTGCTGATTTGAGAGGTGCAGTTCTGATGGGTACAAACTTAAGTGACTGCGACTTTCGTGGGGCGAACCTTGGGAATGATCAAATGGGTGGAGAGACCCAAATTGATGGAGCCAATTTTGAAGGCTCAATCTATGATCGCTCAACCGTATTTCCTGAAGGTTATAGCCCTAAAACTGCACAAATGCAGTATCAGGAAAACAGTTAACAAGAAAAACCATTGGGACAAGTTAAACAGCGCGGCTTTGCCGCTAACTTGCTCCCTGTTTTAGGCGTTATGTCCAATTGGAGAATCGGTAATGAAACTAGGGAAAGGTATACCTCAATTGCCATCTGGAGATATAAAAGTTACTGCGGAATTTTTTGAATCTAAGATTGGATTTAAAGTAGAAGCAATATTTCCAGATCATGGACACTTAATTCTTACCCGAGATGACGCAGAGATTCATTTTTGGAGCGCAGAAAGTGAAAATCACGCCCGAACTATTGGTTCTGATAGTAGCTGTTATATTAGAGTGGAAAACGTATCAGAACTTTATGCGGAGCTGAAAGAGCGAGATGCTCCATTCCGGTACGAATTAACCGAACAGCCTTGGGGTATGAGTGAAATGCAAATTGACGACCCCTACGGGAATGCAATTCGGTTTGGCGAACCTGTCGCTAAATAGCGACATAGCAATCACAGGCAATGGACGCGAAAAAGACCGCGCCAATGCTGTAAGCGTTAATTCTTCAATTCCGCGAAAGCCAAAGTCCACTTTTCATAGCTTAACTCATTGCTTCCAATAGCGAATTAACGATGCCTAACAGCCCATAAGTGCAGCAGCTCAATCGCAATGGTTGCGGCCGCGAGTGCCGTTACTTCGCTGTTATCGTAAGCGGGTGCCACCTCTACTACGTCCATTCCGACAATGTTTACGCCTTGCAAGCCACGCAGGATTTGTAGGATTCGGTTAGTGCTTAATCCACCACCAACTGGTGTGCCGGTGCCCGGTGCAAAAGCGGGGTCTAAGCAGTCAATGTCAAAACTAAGGTATAAGGGTTTGTCGCCGATGCGTTGGCGAATTTGCTGAACAATTTGCTCAATGCTTAAGTTATTGGCTTGGTCGGCGTTAATTACTTCAAAGGGATGATTGGCTTTCTCGTAATCGGTTCTAATGCCTAGCTGTAGGGAATAAGCGGGATCGATTAATCCCTCTTTAGGCGCGTGATAAAACATGGTGCCATGGTCGTAACGGCTACCTGCGCTGTAGGTGTCGGTGTGTGCGTCGAAGTGCAGCAACGCCATTTTACCGTGGTGTTTGGCATGTGCACGCAATAGCGGCAGGGTAACAAAATGGTCACCGCCTAAGCTCAGCATGGTTTTGCCCGCTTTAAGTATGCTGGTGGCATAGTCTTCTACTCGCTGGGTAAACTGGGCTTGCTCGCCACAATCAAATACTAAATCGCCTGCGTCCACTAAACCGATACGCTCTAATAACTTAAAATCCCAAGGCCAACGTGTCTCTTCCCAGGCTAGATTTACTGATGCGCGGCGCACCGCATCTGGCCCTAAGCGGGCACCAGAGCGGCCAGTGGTGGCTAAATCAAAAGGGAGGCCGGTAATCACCACATCAGCCGAGCTAAGCGCTGGGCGATGATCTAAGGCTTGGCGTAAAAAAGTATTCGCATTTGAATATAAAGAATAGTCTGGGTGATCAGCCAAGGTACTCATAAAAACATCCGTTGTTATAAAATAATTAACAATTTATTTTGTAGTAGGCTGATTATAAGCGCAAGTGTTTTGTATTTTACTACATTGGCCGGTTTTTTATATGAATCTTTTTGTGAATAGAATGCGCAAACACTAGACACTAATGAGCACACTTCCTACACTGAGTAGAGCTTTTACCACTAAGTCACACGGACGTTAATATGCATAGGTCGTTATTTTCATTCACCTTTTTGTTTACCTCTCTTTTTGTAGGGGCGGTGTTAGTGAATGCTTCTTCTAATTTGGCCCATGCCGACGATTCTACAAGCCTTGCCAACGAGCCTATTAATATTGCACAAGTGAAAGCTTTTGTGCCGGTTCTTAGCGACAATTATGCCGTAGAGCGGCAGTTTGTAGGGCAAGTAATTGCTAAGCAACGTGCTGATATTGGCTTTGAACTTGCGGGTAAAATCTCTAATATTTATGTAGATGAAGGTGAAAGGGTTGAGCAAGGCGCTATTCTAATGCAACTTGATACCGAGCTACTCGAGATTGAGTACATTGACCTTCAAGCACAGCTGCAACAACTCGCCGCCGATGCCTCATTGGTTAAAGCGAATTTAAAACGAGTAAAGTCGCTGAATGATGACGGCTATGCCTCGGCGCAAAATGTTGATGAACTGGTCGCACAGCAAAAATCCTTGTGGGCCAATAAAGCCCGTATTGATGCCTCTATTAAAGCTAATCGCACCCGTATTGAAAAATCTACCTTGGTCGCGCCTTACAGCGGCATTATCGATCGCCGTACTGTGTCTGAGGGGGCAGTAGTGGGGGCATCTCAACCGGTACTAACGGTACTGCAAAAAGGCGCTAACGAGGTAAAAGTAGGGGTGCCGGTTCGTTTGCTAGAGCAAGTTGATATGGTGAAACCTAAGTCGGTTACTGTGGCTAAACGCCACTACGCCGTAGACTTGGTGGCTGCTGGTGGCCAAGTTGATCCGGTTACTCGCACTGTTCAGTTACGCTTTGCCTTGCCTGATAATGATAATTTAGTGAGTGGCCAACTGGCTTACTTAAATGTGGTAGAAACGGTAGAAGAGCCAGGTTACTGGATTCCGGTGACCGCCATTACCGACGGCATTCGAGGTTTGTGGAATGTATACGCCATTGTGGCGCAAAGTGACGGGAATTTTAAATTAGAGCGGCGTGATGTAAGCGTTCGTTATGCTACCGAAGACCAAGCCTTTGTGCGTGGTGCCTTGCAAGCGGGCGAAGCCATTGTAGCGACCGGCATGCACCGTTACGTGCCGGGGCAAACCGTTAATCCGAGCGGTGCCTTGGAAGAGGCAAGCCAATGATAGGCGCTCTTTTTAACAATGGGCGCTTAATTGCCCTGTTAATCACGCTAATTATTGTGGCGGGAATGGGCGCGGTAAGCACCCTGCCACGCAGCGAAGACCCTAAAATTACTAGCCGTTTCGCCAGTATTGTTACTCAATACCCTGGCGCTTCCGCCGAGCGCGTAGAAGCCTTGGTGACCGAGCTTATCGAAAACAAAATTCGTAAACTTCCCGAGATTAAGCGAGTGCAGTCGTCGTCTCGCCCGGGCTTTTCGGTACTTCAAGTTGAATTAAAAGACGCCGTAATTGATGTTGTACCGGTTTGGGCAAGGGTACGAGATTTGGTGGGCGAGTTGCCGCCGCTGTTGCCTGATGGCTCCTCTGAACCGGTCGTTGATGATGACCGTGGTTATGCCTTTACCAGCTTAATTGCACTGCGCTGGACGGGGCCGGGCGACACCGACTTAGCCATTTTAGGCCGTTATGCCAAAGAGCTACAAAACCGCTTACGTAACGTGTCGGGGACTGACTTTGTAGATTTGCAGGGGCAGGGTGAAGAAGAAATTCTTGTTGAGATTGAGCCCTATCAAGCAGGG
Organism: Agarivorans sp. 2_MG-2023; assembly: GCF_030548085.1. Classification (NCBI taxonomy): domain Bacteria; kingdom Pseudomonadati; phylum Pseudomonadota; class Gammaproteobacteria; order Alteromonadales; family Alteromonadaceae; genus Agarivorans; species Agarivorans sp. 2_MG-2023. The sequence continues at coordinate 19,214 of NZ_JAUORQ010000007.1, read as the reverse complement.
GCCATGGGGCTTACCACTGATCAAGTATCGCAAATTATTGCAGGGGCCGATGCCAAAGTATCTGCCGGTGAACTCACTAACGAAAATACCCGCATGCAGTTGGAGCTTGAGGGCGAACTCAACTCTTTAGAACGGATTAAAAACATCCCGGTTAGCAGTGCCGAAAATGGTTATGTTTACCGTTTGGGTGATTTGGCCACCGTGACCCGCCAGCTAAAATCTCCACCAGAGCAAATTGCCGTGGTTGAGCGTGACTACGCGATTGTGGTGGGTGTGCGGATGTTGGCCGAATACCGAGTGGATCAGTGGAGTGCTCGAGTTAATCAAACCCTTGATGACTTTAGAACCATTTTGCCCACCAATGTAAGCGCCGACATTATCTTTGAGCAAGACGGTTATACCGCTAAACGGCTTGGCGAGCTGGTGGTAAATGTACTGATTGGTTTTGCCATTATTGTGGTGGTATTGCTGCTTACCTTAGGTTGGCGCTCAGCCTTAATTGTGGGCTTGTCTTTACCTTTAACGGTAATGTTCACGCTAGCGTGTATGAAGTTTTATGGTTTGCCGATCCACCAAATGTCGGTAACTGGCTTGGTGGTGGCGTTGGGGATTATGGTTGATAACGCCATTGTTATGGCTGATACCATTGCTCAAAAACGTCAGCAGGGTAAGAGCGGTTTGCAGTCGGTGAAAGAGTCGCTAAGCCACCTTTGGCTGCCACTGTTAGGCTCAACTTTAACCACTATTTTGGCCTTCTTGCCAATTGTATTAATGCCAGGGCCGGCTGGCGAGTTTGTTAGCGGTATTGCCTTAAGTGTGATTTTCTCGCTGATTGGTTCTTACTTTATCTCCCATACCCTAGTGGCCACCTTTTCTGGTCACTTTTTACCTTCGCAGCAAACCGCGGATCATTGGTATGAGAAAGGCATCCAGTTTCCTGCCCTCAGTCGTGGTTTTCAGGCTGTTTTACACGCTAGCTTACGCTACCCTAAAATTGCAATTTTGTTGGTTACGGCCTTGCCGTTATTTGGCTTTTACAGTGCTGGCAGTTTAACCGAGCAGTTCTTCCCGCCGTCTGACAGAGACATGTTCCAAATTGAAGTTTACATGGCGCCGCAGTCGAGTATTTACGCCACCGAGCGTTTAACCGAAGAGCTCACTGAGCACCTTTACGCAAAACAAGGCATTAAGTCGGTGAGTTGGTTTGTTGGCAATAACGCGCCCTCATTTTATTACAACTTAATGCTGCGTCAGCAAGGGGCAAAAAACTACGCCCAAGCGATGATTACCACCGATGATTTTCGCGCCGCCAACCGCTTGATTCCAAACTTGCAGGCCGAGTTTGATTTGCTCTACCCTCAGGCGCAAATTCTGGTAAGAAAACTTGAGCAGGGCCCTCCGTTTAATGCGCCTATTGAGCTGCGCGTTTATGGGCCGAACTTGGATCAGCTTAAAGAGCTTGGTGATGAATACCGACGCATTCTTTCAGAAATCCCTCATGTTACTCATACCCGCGCCACCTTGTTAGCGGGCACACCTAAGGTGTGGCTAAAGGTAAATGAAGAGGCCTCTCGTTTAAGCGGTGTCGCGCTTACTCAAATTGCTGGGCAGTTGCAGGCGAATTTACAAGGCCGAATTAACGGTAGCGTATTAGAAGCCAGCGAGTCTTTGCCGGTGCGGATCCGTTTAGCCGATGACCAGCGTCAGCAATTAGAGAACTTGGGTGACATTACCCTCACCAGTGAAATTGCCGGCAATATTCCTTTGGCCTCTTTGGCAGAACTAGAGATTAGGCCAAGTCGCGGCGAAATACCGCGGCGTAATGGTCGTCGAGTAAACGTGGTAGAAGGCTACTTGCGTACCGACATTTTGCCTGATCAAGTGCTAGAGGTATTTAGTCAGCGTTTAGAAGAAGAAAACGTTCCATTGCCTGCTGGTTACTCGATTGAGTTTGGTGGCGAAGGAGCCGAGCGTAACGAAGCCGTTGGCAACTTATTAGCCAGTGTGGGGATTATTGCAGTACTGCTGGTCACCGTGGTGGTGGTGTCGTTTAACTCCTTCCGCTTGAGCTTTCTAATTATGATTACTGCTATTCAAGCAGCGGGTTTGGGTTTGCTAAGTGTTTATTTAGGCAGTTTCCCCTTTGGTTTTACCGTGATTATTGGTTTGTTAGGTTTGGTGGGTTTAGCGATTAACGCCGCCATTGTTATTGTGGCCGAGTTGAAATCTGATCCCAAAGCCTGTGCTGGCGAAGCTGAAGCAATTTGTTTTGGAGTGCTAAGCTGTACTCGTCATATTAGCTCTACCACTATTACTACCGTGGGTGGCTTTTTACCCCTGATATTAGAAGGTGGCGGTTTTTGGCCTCCGTTTGCGGTGGCCATTGCTGGCGGCACGGTATTAACCACGATGTTATCGTTCTTCTTTGTGCCAGTGGTGTTTTCACTGATTGCCAAAGGTAAGCGTAAAATTCCATCGGTAGGTGAACCTACAGTAGCGCACTAATTTGCTATAAATAAAGACAAACAAAAAGCCGCTAATAGCGGCTTTTTTGTGGCAATAATTTATCTCAATGCTGGGGCTAGAAGGTTGGCGGAGTCGCGGCGCTAATTAACTCACATTCATCTTTGCTTTTATTGCGGAAGCGGTGCGGTTTGCGGGTTTCAAAGTAGTAGGAGTCGCCGGCTTTTAATACTTTAGATTTGCTGCCAACGGTAATCTCAATTTCCCCACGAATCACAATCCCGCCTTCTTCGCCTTCATGTTGAATAAACTCGGTGCCGGTATCTGCGCCGGGTGGGTAAATTTCGCGTAAAATAGCCAACTGACGGCCATTATGTTTGCTGCCGACCAATAGCATTTTTACCATGCCATCACCTAAATCGGTGAGTTCGTCTTCGCTATAAAAAATCTTATCGTCGCTTTCCATTTCTAAGGTGAAAAACTCGCCCATAGAAATAGGAATTGCATCAAGGATTTTTTTCAAAGAGCCTACCGAAGGGTTAACTTGGTTCTGCTCAATTTGCGAGATCATACTGTTAGTGACCCCGCTTAATTTTGCTAATTCTCGTTGCGAAATGCCGCGCATTAAGCGAATACTTTTCAGGCGTTTTCCAACATCCATTAAGTTTGTTTCCTCAATTTCTAACGCCTATTTAGCATTGCCGGTTCTTAATTCCTGCAAGCGACGTTTCTCTGCTTTGGCCATAATCCACCAAGCAATAAAAGTAGCGACAGATACTACACCAATTATCAGTGTGGCTAGGGCATTAATTTTGGGACTTACCCCTAACCTTACGCTAGAAAACACCACCATTGGTAAGGTTGTTGCGCTTGGGCCCGAGACAAAGCTCGCAATGACTAAGTCATCTAAGGATAAGGTAAAGGCCAATAACCAACCCGCCACAATCGCCGGTAAAATGGTGGGTAAGGTAATCACAAAAAATACTTTTAAGGGGGTAGCCCCTAAATCCATGGCGGCTTCTTCAATGCTTTTATCTAGCTCACGCAGGCGCGAACTCACCACTACCGAGACATAAGCAGTACAAAAAGTAACGTGGGCAATCCAAATGGTTAACATGCCGCGTTGGCTAAATAAATCAAACACTTGCCCCAAAGAAATGAATAGCAGTAACAGGCTTAAACCGGTGATAACTTCTGGCATAACTAAGGGGGCAGTAATCATAAAGGCAAAGCTGGTTTCGCCTCTAAACTTGTTATAACGGGTCATCACAAAAGCGGCTAACGTGCCCAGTACCACCGCGGCGGTGGCCGACATAAAACCAATTAGCAAGCTAAGCGTAATGCCGTTCATTAGCAGGGCGTCGTCAAACAAGGCGCCGTACCACTTGGTAGAGAAACCACTCCATACCGTGACTAAACGGTTGGCATTAAACGAGTAGATGATCAGGCTTAAAATAGGCAAATAAAGAAAAGATAAGCCTAAGCCGAGTATCGCCCACTTCCACTTGGTTTTGTAAACGGGGATAGCGTCCATTAGCCGGCCTCCATTTCACGTTTTTGATAGCGATAAAAGAACATAATCGGCACCATTAATAGCAGTAACATCACCGAGGCAACGGCTGCAGCCACTGGCCAATCGCGGTTATTAAAGAACTCTTGCCAGAGAATTTTACCAATCAAAATGGAGTCTGGGCCGCCTAATAATTCAGGAATAACAAACTCGCCCACGGCTGGAATAAATACCAACATCGAACCGGCAATAATGCCGGCCTTGGTTAATGGCAACAGCACTTTAAGCAGCACGGTGGTGGTAGACGCACCTAAGTCGCGAGCGGCTTCTACTAAGGAGTAATCGACGCGCATTAAGGCGGTATATAAAGGCAAAATCATGAACGGTAAATAGGTGTATACAATGCCAATGTACACCGCAGTATCGGTATGCAATATTCGCAAAGGTTCGTCGATAATCCCGGTGTACATCAAAATATTGTTTAAGAAACCGTTGTTTTTAAGAATGCCAATCCATGCGTAAACACGGATCAAAAAGCTGGTCCATGAGGGTAAAATAATTAGCATTAACAATATATTACGATTGGCGGGGCTAGAGTGAACAATTGCCCAAGCCATGGGAAAGCCAATGATTAAACACAACAAGGTTGAGATGGAAGCAATCCGTACCGACTGCAAGTAAGAGCTAATGTACAGGCTGTCTTCAATTAAGTAAGCGTAGTTGCCTAGGTTTAGCAGTATTTGCACCTGCTCCTCGGCCATTGTCATCAGCTGAGTGTAAGGTGGAATAGCAATAACCGCTTCGGCAAAACTAATTTTGAAGACGATAAAAAATGGCATCAAAAAGAATAGAAATAACCAAAAGTAGGGCACGGCGAGTATCGCACAGCGACCACTGGGCGTAAGGCGAGTGAGCCACTTTTTGAGTTTGGCTGATGATTGAGTGGTCATATTTTTAACACCACGCAGCTATCGGCTTGCCAGCATAGATAAACTTGGTCTTCCCAGGTGGGCATGTTGTTGCGATGGCGACTGCTGTTAGGCATGGCTGCCGTTACCCGCTTACCGCTGGCCAAGCGTACGTAATAAATTGACTGGTCACCTAAGTAGGCAATGTCTTCTACGGTGCCTTGGCACACGTTGTTAGTACGTCCTTTTAGGGTTTTGAAAATACTCATTTTCTCGGGGCGTACCGCCACCATAAATGGCACGCCAGGGGCTGATGATACACCGTGGTTGAGACTAATAGGAAAGCCCAGTTCTTGGCTATCAATGGTGGCGCTGTCGTTATCGTTGTCGCGTAATACACCCTCAAACACGTTCACCGAGCCAATAAATTCGGCGCTAAAACGCGAGTTGGGATATTCGTAAATTTCTTCTGGTTCGCCCACTTGAATAAACTGACCGCGATTCATAATCGCAATCCGGCTAGCCATGGTCATGGCTTCTTCTTGATCGTGGGTCACCATTACGCAAGTTACGCCTACTTTCTCAAGAATATCCACTACTTCAAGCTGCATTTGCCCGCGAAGGTTTTTATCCAGTGCGCCCATTGGTTCATCTAGTAGCAGCAATTTAGGGCGTTTGGCTAAGCTTCTGGCAAGCGCTACGCGCTGACGTTGACCACCAGACAGTTGATGAGGCTTACGCTTGGCGTAGTTTCTCATGCGCACTAATTCCAGCATTCTGGCCACGGTGTCGGCTATTTCGTCTTTTGGGAGTTTGTCTTGTTTCAAACCAAAGGCGATGTTTTGTTCTACGGTCATATGCGGGAACAAGGCATAAGACTGAAACATCATATTGACGGGGCGTCGATGCGGCGGCACGCCAATAAGATCTTGGCCGTCGAGAATAATGCTGCCCGAGCTGGGTTTTTCAAAGCCGGCCAGCATTCTTAACAGCGTTGATTTACCACAACCTGATGCACCTAGCAGTGCAAAAATCTCACCTTTGTTAATGGTAAGGCTTACGTTATCTACCGCGATGGCTCCATCGTAATCTTTGCTAATACTTTCAATGTGTAACAAAGGCTCCGGAGCCTTTTCTCCGTCTACCGGAAGCTTTGAAATGTGTGACACCGCAGCCATTGCGGATCCTCCATCAAGAAACAAAAACGTGCTTGCCACCCTTAGGTGGCAAGCGACTCGCTAGTTTTGAAGAAACTTAGTCCAAGAGCGAGTAAGTGTGCGTGACACTTTCGCTGGCGTTACCTTTGCGCCATACAGCTTGGCTAGGGTTTCGTCACTTGGATAAATACCTGGGTGCTCAATAATTTCGGGATCAATAAACTCCTTCGACGCTGGCGTTGGGTTGGCATACCACACGTAGTTAGAGATTTCTGAAATCACCTTAGGCTGCAATAAAAAGTTAATGAATTTATGCGCGTTATCTTTATGTGGCGCATCTGCTGGAATCGCCATGAGATCAAACCACGCTAAAGCGCCTTCCTGCGGGATTACATATTCCACCTCTACGCCATTGTCGGCTTCTGCCGCGCGATCTGAGGCTTGTAGCACATCGCCAGACCAACCAATAGCCACACAAATGTCCCCATTCGCTAAGTCATTTATGTATTGCGAAGAGTGGAAATAAGTGACGTAAGGGCGAACTGCTTTTAGCAGCTGGTAAGCTTCGCCGGTGTCTTTGTAATCGTTAGGGTCAACACTATTTGGGTCTTTACCCACATAGTGCAGCGCCGCTGCAAACAGCTCAGTTGGGGCGTTTAAAAATGCCACGCCACACTTTTGCAGTTTTTCCATATTCTCTGGTTTAAACACTAAATCCCAACTATTGGTGGGAGCGTTTTCGCCAAGCACTTCTTTAACTTTGTTTACGTTGTAACCTAAGCCTGTGGTTCCCCATAAATAGGGCACTGCATATTGGTTGCCCGGATCTGCAGTGTCATCAAGCATGTCCATAATTTTAGCATCTAAATTGCTATAATTAGTGAGTTTTGTTTTGTCTAATTTGATAAACGCGCCTGCTTGAACTTGGCGAGCTAAAAAGTCTGAGGTAGGAACCACAAGATCGAAGCCAGTTGATCCCGATAGGATTTTAGCTTCTAGCACTTCGTTTGAGTCAAATACGTCGTAAACCACCTTAATGCCCGTTTCGGCTTCAAACTGAGCAATGGTATCTTCGGCGATATAATCTGACCAATTGTATACATTAAGCACTTTTTCTTCTGCTGCCTGCAGGTTCATTGCGCTGGCAGTTAACAGGGAAGCTATGGTTAGCTTCAGGCTAGCTTTGTTCATCAATGTTCTCCAATTCCATGTGGTGTTTGCTCGTACTGCTTCGCGGATTAACTCAATGCCTGCAGAGTGTCATCCAAACTTTGTTTTGCCAGTGTGATTAACTGATCTATTTGTTGTTTAGTGATAACCAATGGAGGGGAAATAATCATGGTGTCGCCACAGGCGCGCATAATTAATCCATTGTTAATGCATATATCGCGACATACGCCGCCAGCGCCAACATCCTTGCCGTAGCGCTGATTGGTGTTTTTATTGGCGACTAACTCTATGGCGGCCACCATGCCTTTACTGCGTGATTCACCCACTAAAGGATGCTCGCCCAATTCTTGCCAGCGTTGGGCAAGGTAAGGGGCGGTGTCGTTACGCACAGTGTTAACGATGTTTTCTTGCTGCATGATGCGAATGTTTTCAATAGCTACAGCACAAGCCGCGGGGTGACCGGAATACGTAAAGCCGTGGGCAAACTCGGTATCGGCGTCAATTAAGCCTTGTGCCACTTTATCCGACACCATTACTGCGCCCAGTGGCAAGTATCCTGAGGTAATGCCTTTGGCTAAGCACAACAGGTCGGGTTTAATGTTATAGGTTTGGCTGGCAAACCATTCGCCAGTGCGGCCAAAGCCGCAAATCACTTCATCTACTATCAGTAAAATTTGGTACTTATCGCAGATCCGTTGAATCTCTGGCCAGTAGCTATCGGGGGGAATAATCACTCCGCCAGCTCCTTGAATGGGCTCGGCGATAAAGGCGGCGACCTTGTCTTCACCTAATTCGAGGATTTTTTGCTCTAACTGGCGAGCGCGCTCTACACCAAAGGCCTGCGGATCTTGGCCTTGGCCCTCTTCAAACCAATAGGGCTGGTCGATATGGCAGATGTTGGGCAGCGGTAAGCCACCTTGGGCGTGCATAAAACCCATACCGCCAAGGCTTGCACCCGCCATAGTGCTGCCGTGATAAGCATTGTTGCGGCTAATGATTTCGAGCTTGTTCGGCTGGCCTTTGCTAGCCCAATAGTGGCGAACCATACGCACCACGGTGTCGTTACATTCTGATCCTGAGCCAGTAAAAAATGCTCGATTTAATCCCTCGGGCGTAAGCTCAGCCAACAGTTTAGACAGCTCTACCGCAGGGCTATGAGTGGTTTGAAAAAACAAGTTGTAGTAGGGCAGTTGCTGCATTTGTTTGGCCGCCGCATCAACCAACTCTTGGCGACCATAGCCTAAATTTACACACCATAGTCCGGCCATGGCATCGAGCAACTTGTTGCCTTCATTATCGTATACAAAAACACCTTCGCCTCGTTCTATCACTCTAGCTCCTTTCTCATTTAACTCCTTAAAGTTAGTGAAAGGGTGCAAGCAGTGGGCGCTGTCTTGTTGTTGTATCGTTAATGTTGCTGTGCTCATTTTGCCTCCTAATGGCCGGGGTAACTCATTGTTTATACGTTGAGCAATAAAAACTCACGTTCCCATGAACTAATCACTTTGAAATAGGTTTGGTATTCTTTGCGCTTCACCGCCACGTAGCAGTTAACAAAACGCTCGCCGAGAATATCTTTGAGTTCGTCACACTGCTCTAGCTTAACCAGCGCTTCTTCTAAGGTGCCGGGCAAGGTGTAGCTGTCTTCACTAACGTCTCCGGTTTCTTGGGCAGACGGTACGAGTTTGTTTTTCATGCCTATGTAGCCGCAGGCCAAGGTAAGCGCCATTGCCAAATAAGGGTTGGCATCGGCGCCGGCAAAGCGGTTTTCTACTCGGCGGTTTTGCGCATCAGACAAGGGGACACGTAATCCTACGGTGCGGTTGTCGATGCCCCATTGCAGATTAATCGGTGCTGAGTCACCAAACATTAAACGGCGATAGCTGTTCACGTTGGGTGCGTAGAAGGCAATGCTGGCGGGAGTGTATTGCTGTAGGCCAGCAATAAAACTTAAAAATTGCTCGCTGTTGCTGCCATCACTATTGGCAAACAGGTTGTTGCCATCAAAGTCTTCCAAACTCTGGTGAATGTGCATGGCACTGCCGGGTTCATCTTCCATAGGTTTAGCCATGAACGTGGCATAAGTATCGTGTTGCAGCGCGGCTTCGCGCATGGTGCGTTTAAACAAAAAGACTTGGTCACAGGCGAGTACTGGCTCGCCATGATCAAAGTTAATCTCCATTTGTGCGGCACCGGATTCATGCACCAAGGTATCTACATCGAGGTTTTGCGCCTCACAGTAGTCGTACATATCTTCAAACAGCGGATCAAATTCGTTTACCGCATCAATACTAAATGATTGGCGGGCTGTTTCTGGGCGACCATTACGGCCAATGGGCGGCTCAAGGGGGTAGTCCCAATCTACGTTTTTCTTCACTAAGAAAAACTCGAGCTCTGGGGCGACAATGGGCTTCCAACCTTCTTTCTCATATAAGGCCAGCACTTTTTTTAGCACCGAACGCGGCGCCATACCAATTAACTCACCATCGGCGGTGTAGCAATCATGAATTAGCTGAGCGGTGGGTTCTTTTGCCCAAGGCACAAAACGCACGCTGTCGGTGTCGGGTTCAAGGTTCATGTCCTTTTCAGTCCAGTCGAACAGTTCATCGTCGTCTGGCCAGTCACCAGTTACGGTTTGGTAGAAAATTGATTCTGGAAGGCGCATACCGCCTTCTTTGAGGTATTTGCTTGCGGGGATAATTTTACCGCGGGCGTTACCGGTAATATCGGGGATGAGGCATTCAACTTCGGTTATCTTGTTATCCGCAAACCACTTCCTGACGTTATCCATAATCACCTGTTATTTATTGTTAAGTAAACTAGGGCATATATCGACGCCCTCGGCTTTTTGCTCCGTGCTAATTAGAATTGTCACGATTTGGCGATAAAGTCAACAAGGTGTTAACTAAAACCTAAATATAGCGTCTTTTTTGGCTTATAAGGCAAAATTATTTGCATTATACTTAACACTATGTTGTAAATCTAAGGGCTGTAAGGGACGCTTTTACTGAGGGACTGTTAATTATGTTGAAACACCAGCCGCAGGATCGAGCAGATAGTTTGCTTGAGCAAGTACACCACTTTTTGGCCGCTCATCCGCATCTAGAAAGCATTGATTTAATGCTTTCAGATATGAATGGGGTGATCCGAGGTAAACGTATTGAAGCGGCATCTTTGGAAAAAATAGCCAAAGAAGGTATGTGTTTGCCTGCATCGGTGTTTGCCTTAGACATATGTGGTGAAACAGTTGAAGAAACAGGGCTAGGTTTTGAACAGGGTGACGGCGATAGAATTTGTCACATACTGCCGCACAGTTTAAGTGTTATCCCATGGAAGAAAAACGCCGCGCAAGCTCTTGTCACCATGCATGAAGTGGACGGCCAGCCTTTTTTTGCCGACCCTCGTCAGTTATTAACTAAAACACTTAGCCGCTTGCAGCAGCGCGGTATGTTCCCTTGTGTTGCTATAGAGTGGGAGTTTTACTTACTGGATGCGCGTAGTGAAAATCGCCAGCCGCAAGCGCCTTTATTACCTAAATCGCAACAACGCATGCAGCAAACCCAAGTTTACTCCCTAGATGAGCTAGACGAGTTTTCTGAGTTTATTCGAGACATTCAAGACTACTGCCATACCCAAAACATTCCCAGCGACAATGTAATTGCCGAATATGCACCCGGCCAGTTTGAAGTGACCTTGCAGCACCAAGAAGATCCGCTTTTAGCCTGCGACCAAGCCATTTTGCTTAAACGCGCCATTAAGGCGGTGGCTAAACAACATGGTTATTTAGCCACGTTTATGGCCAAGCCCTATGCCGAGCATTCGGGTAATGGCTGCCATGTGCACATCAGCATGTTAGATGAATTGGGCAATAATCGGTTTGCTAAAGATAGCGCGTTGTTGGAACACGCCCTCGCGGGTTTACTCGATACCATGCCACAAGCCATTGCCTTACTGGCACCTAACGCCAACTCTTATCGCCGTTTTCAACCTGATATGTTTGTGCCACTGCAGGCAAACTGGGGCTGGGATAACCGCACTGTTGCCTTACGTATTCCTTCTGGTAGTAAGGCGAATACACGTATTGAACACCGCGTAGCAGGCGCAGATTGTAATCCTTATATCGTTATGTCGGCTTTATTGGCGGGTATTGATTATGGTATTGACCAGCAGTTAGATTGCGCCGAAGCGGTTAGTGGTGACGCCAGTAAAGCTAACGCGCCGGCTTTACCTACCTATTGGCAGCAAGCCTTAAAAACTTTTTCCCACTCTACATTATGGTCTCTCTTAGGTGAGGACTTTAGCCACGTTTATCACGCTAATAAGCTCAGCGAATGGCATCGCTTTGAAGCACAAGTCTCGCCCCTAGAGCAACAGTGGTATCAACAAATGGTGTAGCGCTTAGCTAGCAGGGAAGCAGCAGTTTATTTTTAGATCAAAGGTGAGTACATGAAAGCGCAACATGCAAATTCCTATTATGCGGCGAGTGCGAATCTGCAGCTTGATTATCCGCAACTGAAGGGAGACCAGCAAGCAGATGTATGTGTGGTGGGTGCAGGCATAACCGGCGCGACTACCGCCCTAGAGTTGGCCAGCAAAGGTTATAAAGTCATCTTATTAGAAGGTGAGCGAGTAGGCTGGGGCGCCTCGGGTCGCAGTGGCGGCCAAGCTATTTTTGGCTGGGCCTCGGAGCAGTCAACGCTTGAAAAGCTAATGGGTAAAGATGATGCCAAAAAGATGTGGGATTTATCGGTAGAGGCTTTAGCCGTTACCAAGACCAATATTAATAAGCACAAAATTGATTGTGATTGGCAAGATGGTCAAATTCATGTGGCAATTAAAGATCGCCATGTAACAGAGCTGAAAGCATGGCACGAGCAACTCAGCAGCGATTATGGTTATGACCAACTAGAATATTGGAACCGTGACAAGCTAGAAAGCCAGCTCGCTAGTCCGCGTTATTTAGGCGGCATGTTCGACCCCAATAGCGGCCATTTGCACCCACTAAATTATACCTTGGGTTTAGTTAAAGCCGCTGAATTAGCAGGCGCCGAGATTTATGAAGACAGTAAAGTCACCAAGATTGAACATGGCAGTAAAGTAAGCATAACCACCGCCAGCGGTAGGGTGACTTGTTCCCATGTGGTGCTGGCGTGTAACGCCTATATGGAAGGGCTGAATAGCAAATTAGAAAGCCGAGTGATGCCAGTGGGTACTTACATTTGCGCGACCAAGCCCTTAGGCGAGCAGCGAATTCGTGAGTTAATTGCTAACAATATGGCAGTGTGTGACATTAATTTTGTATTGGATTACTACCGCTGTTCAGGTGATCATCGCATGTTGTTTGGTGGCCGAGTGAGTTACTCCGGCATAGAGCCTCGCGATCTCGCAAAAACCATGAAGCAACGTATGGATTGGGTATTCCCGCAATTGGCAGATGAACAAGTCGAGTTTGCGTGGGGAGGCAATGTGGGCATAACCATTAACCGCGCCCCGCACTTTGGCCGTATTGCCCCTAATGTGTATTTTGCTCAGGGCTTTTCTGGGCATGGCATTGCCGCTACAGGATTGGCTGGCCAGCTAATGGCTGAGTCGATTATGGCAACGTCTGAACGCTTCGATATTTTTGAAAAAATCTCCCATATGCCTTTCCCTGGTGGGCGGTTGTTACGCACGCCGGCTTTGGTATTAGCCATGAGCTACTATCGCTTACGCGATCTTCTTTAAAGTTTAATGCAGTGCTTACTTGGTTTAGCACTGCATTGTTTTACTGCTTCGAACTATAGTGCGTAAATTCTGCCTATAAACCTATTAGCCAATGAAGATTTATCGTTATACTTGCTCAATATTCGTAACAATAAAGGCATGCGACAAATGGCTGCATCTCCAATTAATTTAGTTTTACCTAAGGCGAGCCGCCTCGTTTATGGCTGTATGGGCTTAGGCGGTAACTGGGACAACTCTCCAGTAAACCAAGACCATGTAAATCAAGCGAACGCGGCAATTGATGCTGCTTTAGAGATTGGCATTAACTATTTCGACCACGCCGACATTTACACCATGGGTAAAGCCGAGCAGGTATTTGGTCAGGTATTGGCGCAGCGCCCAGAGTTACGTGAGCAAATTATTTTGCAAACCAAATGTGCGATTCGCTTTGGTGATGATAAGTGGTGTGGTCGCTACGATTGGTCGGCAGATTATATTCGTCAAAGTGTTGAAGACTCGTTACGTCGTCTACAAAGTGACAGCATTGATGTGATGATGCTACATCGCCCTGATCCGCTGGCAGAAATGGATGAGGTGGCGGAAGTATTGCAAGCGCTTAAAGACAGCGGCAAAGTACAACATTTTGGTGTGTCTAACATGAGCGGTGCTCAAATTGCACATTTGCAATCAGTACTCAGCTTCCCGCTGGTGGCTAACCAACTAGAAATGAGCTTGTCTAAGCTTGATTGGTTAAATCACAACATTGCGGTGAACGACGAGCAAGTGAAAGGGCATAGCTTTGCTGCGGGCACCTTAGAATATTGCGCGATGAATAAGGTGCAAATTCAAGCTTGGGGCAGTTTAGCGCGCGGTTTGTTTAGTGGTGCCGACCTATCTAATGCAACTCAACAACAGCGCGATACCGCGCAGTTAGTTCGCCAGTATGCAGACCAGTACTCGACCTCTCCTGAGGCCATTGTATTGGCGTGGTTAATACGCCACCCTGCGGGTATTCAGCCAGTGATTGGCAGTGTTAATGTTGATCGCATTCGCGCCTGTGCAGATGCCACTAAAGTTGAGCTAAGCCGCGAGCAGTGGTACCAGCTTTACGTGACTTCGCGTGGTCAGGCCTTACCATAGGCGGATGACTTACGTTGAAAGGCCGAGTTGATGCTCGGCTTTTTTATGCCTTTCAGGCCTGTTTTAAAGCGAGTTCAGCCTTAAACTGTTGCACTAATTTTACCAGCCACCATGCGACTAACAGGCTGAGTAATACCGTAGATAAGGGCATCACCAGCCAAATGCCATTCACTCCAAACAAGAATGGTAGAACCAACATAAAGGGCAGTTGAATAGCCATGTTGCCAAGCGAAATAAAGGTGGCACGGCTGGCCCGGTTGATTGACTGAAACACCACTGCACCGGTAAATACTAAGCCATCTAAGGGCATAGCCCAAAGATGCAGGCGAATGCCGCTTACGGTGGCGTCTAGCAAGGCTGGGTCATCGTTATTAAACACTCCCACGCTAAACTCGCTAAATCCATTCATCAGTAGTACGGCTGCCACCCCAGTCCCTAAAATAATGCTAAATCCTAAGGCCATTACTTTAAGTACGTTGTCATACCGCTTGGCGCCATAGTTATAAGATATTAGCGGCTGCATGCCATTGGCAAAACCTTCAGCGATAAAGTAATAAATTACACTCAGGTAAAGCACAATCGCGTAAGCGCCAGTTTCGGTTATGCTGCCGTAGCGTAAAAAGAGGTAGTTATGAATCAGCGTAATAAAAGCGGTATAAACAGTGGTGAAAAAGCTACTCAAGCCTAAATTAGAAATGTTTGCCAAGTAGCGGGTATTTAGCCTAAAACCACTAAACTGAAAACGTAAGTTACTATAGCGCGAGCCAAAATAAGCGAGGGCTAACAGCATCACAATCGCTTGCGCACCCAAAGTTGCGTAGGCAGCGCCCGCTAATTCCCAGTTCCATTTTACAATGAACAAGTAGTCGAGGCCGATATTGGCTAATGCGCCTATTACCATCAAAATGGTGGCAAAATTGGGTGAGTTATCGTTACGGATCAAAATAGGCAGTGCGCAGCTAAACAGCACCACTAATGCGCCGTTACCCAGTATGCCTAAGTAGCTTTCTGCCAATTGTTGAATATTACCGCTGGCGCCTTGCCAAGTAATTGGGTTGGCCCCCAGCAAGGCTAAAATAGCACTGAATATGAGCGCCATTAACACCATTAGTAACAAGGCATGGTTAAACAAACTTTGTACGCGTTGCTTGTCTCCTTCGCCGCTGGCAATCGAAATGAGTGCTCCTGCACCCACCCCTACCATTAACCCTAAACCGGTAACCAAGAAAATAATTGGCCAGGCTAAGTTAATGGCTGCTAAGCCTTCGGCACCCAATACTTGGCCAATAAATATTCCATCTACAATTAAGTAAATGCCGCTCACGATCATTGCGACCACAGAAGGGATGGAATAACGCCAAAATTGTTGAGTAATATTTTTACTGAGCATGAGCTGTCACTTGTGTTCTAAACGCTGGGTAAAGCTAAGGTGTGAAAGTGGAACCATCATATTCGCTTTACCTAAGCAGGCAAGAGGAAAACTGCGAATTAAGGTATATGCTTAACTGATTGTACATAGCTTAAGGCTTTAGCTGGTTTAAGCTGCGGTTAATCTTAAGGAAACTAGATGGATAAAGGCTTCACCGTTCGCTTGGCTGAGCTTGATGATGCTGCGGCCATTAGTGTTTTAGTCAGTCAACTTACTCGGCGTTTTTTGGTTGAGGACTTTAGCCCCGCTGGCGCAGCTCGCTTGCTAGATGCCATGAGCGAACAGGCGGTTCGTTCATATCTTCAACAAGGCTTTCGTTATCATCTTGCTGAGCAAACATCAGAAAATAGTACTGAGCTGGTGGGGGTAGTGGCTATGCGAGACAATCAGCATTTGTATCATCTGTTTGTCGCCGAAAGCGCTCAAGGGCAAGGATTAGCGTCGTGCTTGTGGCAACACGCTAAAGCGTCTTGCTTAGCCAATGGCAATTGTGGCGAGTTTACGGTAAATGCATCGCTTAACGCGAAGGCGATTTATCAGGCATGGGGTTTTGTGGCTGAACTAGAACGCCGTGAAACCAAAGGGATCATTGATGTTCCAATGCGTTTAGTTCTTTAACATACAACAGGATAAAAACATGCATCTAGCTCAGCTTAATATTGCCACTGCTAAAGATGAATTGGATTCTCCTCGCTTGAAAGAGTTCGTAGATAACCTTGAACCGATTAATGCTCTGGCTGAAGCCAGCGAGGGGTTTATATGGCGATTAAAAGACGAGACCGGCAATGCAACCGAGATTCAGGCTTTTAGCAATCCCAGAATCATTGTGAATATGTCGGTATGGCAGTCGGTAGCCAGTTTACAGGCATTTATGTTTAAGACTCATCATGTAGATTTTATGCGCCGCCGCAGTGAGTGGTTTGATAAATCACCGCTGGCGACCTATGTATTGTGGTGGGTTGAAACAGGGCATCGGCCAACGATAGAAGAAGCGTTAGCGCGATTAGAGCACTTGCGAGAACATGGTGAATCTGAACATGCTTTTAGTTTTAAAAGTAAGGTCAAAGCGCCAGCGACTAAGTAACTAAGCCCTCATGCCAGCCAAAAGCGACTAAGCTGATTGAATGCAAAGCAGCGTAAATTAGCTTGGGCAAGTAAGCGTGAGGAGTGTGTATGAGCAAAGCAATTATTGCCGATAACAAACCTAAAAAGGTAAATTTAGTAAAAGGTGACCAATATTACTTTTGCAGTTGTGGCCGCTCTAAAGCCCAGCCCTTTTGCGATGGCAGCCATGCCGGTACAGGCTTAAGCCCCAAAGCTTTTAAGGCAGAACAAACCGGTGATGCCTATTTATGTGCCTGTAAAACCACCGCTAATAGCCCCTTTTGCGACGGTAGCCACAAGCAAATAAGCAGTGAGCAAATCGGCAAAGAAGCTCCGCAAGCTAGCGCGGTTAATGCTGCGCCTAGTGCGACTCCTACAACTGAAGAACCTACCGTGGCGTTTATTCACCAGTTAGCTCGCGAGGGTTTATCCCAACTTGGGCATCACGGCGCCATGACCTCGATGGGAGTGCCGAGGCATTTATTGCCGCACTGGGATGATATTCAAATTATGGTGGCGCAAATGGCTACCAAACCCTTGTTAGAAGACCATCCTGTTTCTACGGAGTTGGTTATTGGTCCAGAGGCCAAAAAACCGCTGCGTTTAGATATCCCCTTATTTGTGTCCGATATGAGCTTTGGTGCGTTATCTGAAGAAGCCAAAATTGCTTTAGCCAAAGGGGCTGAATTAGCCGGCACTGGGATATGTTCTGGCGAAGGTGGTATGTTGGCTGAAGAGCAGCAACAAAACTCACGTTATTTTTACGAACTAGCTAGCGCCAAGTTTGGCTATAAAGAGTCTTTGTTAGCAGCAGTGCAAGCTTTTCATTTTAAAGGGGGACAAGGGGCGAAAACAGGCACTGGTGGGCATCTTCCGGGTAATAAGAACCAAGGTAAAATTTCCTTGGTAAGGGGCATTCCAGAAGGTGTATCGGCGATTTCGCCGCCTACATTTCAAGATATGCACAGCGTGAGTGATTTTAAGCATTTCGCAGACCGAGTGCGCGAGATGAGCGGCGGTGTTCCAGTTGGCTTTAAGTTAAGTGCTAATCATATTGAGCGTGATATTCAGTTTGCTTTAGATGCTAGTGCCGATTACATCATTCTCGATGGGCGCGGCGGTGGCACGGGCGCAGCCCCAGAAATATTTAGAGACCACATTAGCGTACCCACTATTCCAGCTTTGGCTAGGGCACGCCGCTACTTAGATCAGCAAGGTGCAAGCGGCAGAGTTACGCTCATTATTACCGGCGGTTTACGTTTGCCAATGGACTTTGTCAAAGCCATGGCTTTGGGCGCTGATGGTATTGCTATTTCTAATAGCGCGATGCAGGCGATTGGTTGTGTTGCGGCTCGAATTTGCAATACCAATAACTGTCCGGCAGGCATTGCTACTCAAAATGCCGACTTGCGCCAACGTTTGAACGTTGATAAATCGGCTCAACAATTGGCTAACTTTTTTGATGCCTCGGTGGCATTAATGACGGTGATGGCCAGAGCGTGTGGTCATGAGCATTTAAATCAGTTCAGTAAAAAGGATTTGGCAACGTGGCATCGAGAAATGGCGCATCTTAGTGGCGTAGCTTATGCGGGCTTTAGCCCCATCACGTAATCGTGCAGCTGGCGATAAAAAGTACTAAAGAGGGCATAAATTTGGCGGCTTTTTCAGCACTTGTAAGAAAAGCCAGCAAATACATTTTTTTTTATAAAATGTCTTTACAGAAGGGGGCGAAAACCCTAATATACGGCTCCTCCAGCGTTGAGCACCCGTAGCTCAGCTGGATAGAGCGTCGCCCTCCGGAGGCGAAGGTCACAGGTTCGACTCCTGTCGGGTGCGCCATTACTTCGGAAACGCTTGAAAACTCTATGGTGGGTATAGCTCAGTTGGTAGAGCCCCGGATTGTGATTCCGGTTGTCGTGGGTTCAAGCCCCATTACTCACCCCATATTCAGGTTAGCGAAATTCGTTAATCTAAAGCGCTAAAGTTAGGCACTGGATTTATCCAAAAGTAACTTAATCGGTGATAGTGTTTTTAGTAACGCATCATCGCGAAGCTCATAAAGAGTGGGACCAGAGGGTTAGCCTCTATAAATACTAAGAAATCGGTGATTAGCGCAGCTTGGTAGCGCATCGTCGCGAAGCTCATAAAGAGTGGGACCAGAGGGTTAACCTCTATAAATACTAAGAAATCGGTGATTAGCGCAGCTTGGTAGCGCATCTGGTTTGGGACCAGAGGGTCGGGAGTTCGAATCTCTCATCACCGACCACATTCAAAGCCTCGTCAGAAATGACGAGGCTTTTTTGTATCTGCATTGTGCCCATGTTTTGAGGTAAGCAAGCAGGGAGTTCGCCTTTTAACCTTGCTCATCACCGACCACCTTAAAAAAGCCTGCTCATTGAGCAGGCTTTTTGCTTTCTAGGGCTTAGGTAATTTCTTTACCTAAGAGTCGGGAGTTCCCTTTTAACCTTGGCTCATCACCGACCACATTCAAGGCCTCGTCAGAAATGACGAGGCTTTTTTGTATCTCAATTGTGCCCATGTTTTGAGGTAAGAAAGCAGGGAGTTCGCCTTTTAACCTTGCTCATCACCGACCACCTTAAAAAAGCCTGCTCATTGAGCAGGCTTTTTGC